>DUGS01000186.1:1564-5880 GCA_013331265.1 Methanosarcina sp. | reverse complement strand
ATTTCATATTCAAGCTAAAAAATCAAGCTAAAAAACGCGTGCATGGGCCTCAGATAAGTGTCAAGCGGGACAAAAAGGCGAAATTAACACAATCTACCCACTGAATCTCATCAGGAGCGAGGATCCCTGACCTACCTGATGGTAAACCTGTCCTTGAAGATATGGGGTTATCAGGTACCCTGAGATTTTTCAAGCTCAAGCCAGTAAGTAACTATTCTGCACAGGATCGAATTGAAAATTTTTCGATTATGAGTTCCAGAACAATGATTAATTTCCAAATAGCTTACAGGTAGAGAATGAACCTTTAAATTGCCTCAATTCTGAATTCCTAGCCCCAAAGATAACAAAGTTTTAATTGAATACAGTACTGTTATTTTTGTAAAATTTTTGAGAATACAGAGAGGAAAAAAACATGAAAATAGTTGGAATATCATCAAGCCCAAGAGTCAAAAACAGCAATACCTTAAAATTGCTGAATGCAGCCCTGGAAGGAGCAAAAAAAGCAGGAGCTGAAGTTGAATCTATTGACGTTGCAAAGCTGAAAATAAAATACTGCATAGCCTGTGATAAGTGCCATAAAACAGGCGAATGCTCTATAAATGATGACTTCCCGGCTTTACTGGCAAAGCTGCTGGAGGCAGACGGCATAATATGGAGCAGCCCTAACTATATAACAAACGTGACAGCCCAGCTCAAAACCGTCTTTGACAGATGCCCTCTTGTTATTCACGAACAGCTCTTTGACGGAAAATACGGCCTTTCCTTAACAACGGCAGGCGGAGATGAAATTGATTTTATCCTCGATATTATGAACAATTTCATGATACAGTGCGGAGGCTGTTCCATAGGAGGCGTGGGCTGTTCAATGTCCCGGGGCCCTGAAGCAATAGAAGCAGCAATTGAAAAGTCGCGTGAAATGGGCAGAGACCTTGTTGAAGCGATAAAAGAGAAAAGGCAATACCCTGAGCAGGAATCCAGACATAAGGCATGGAGAGAAGGGTTCAAGTATTCTATCCTTGCCAACAAAGACCACTGGACGCATAACTGCGACTACTGGATAGAAAAAGGCTGGATTAAAGAGTAAAAATCAAAAATCGCTTTTCCGGTAGGCATGGCAGAAAATGCACCAAAAGACTCGGCTTATGTGGGACCTGTCGACCCAACAGGAAACTCCTGGCTTCCTCCCGATTTGATGATTATGGGCATTCCTGCAGGGCTCGCACGGCAGATGGCTGCCTGCCTGGAAGAGTCTTTTATCTGCAAAAGGAAAACAGGATAGCTTATCCTGAGAAGCATGTCAGTATAAAAGCTGCAAGAAGGGAAAGCCTAAAATGAAAAGGCCCCAGACCATAAATGCTGCAGAGATGAAAAACTCTCTGTGGCTGTAGAAAAATTAACTGATATTAATCCATCAGTCTATTTTTATATATTTTGCTAAAACCGCATCGAATCAGATTTTTTCTTTGCAGAATTGAGAAAAGTATAAAAATTTAACTCGATGCTTACAGAGAGACGATCTGGTTCGTTTTCGATTCAACTACTTTTTATCCGTAATTATTTATCCGTAATTATTCTTCTGCTATTTTCAATAATTATAATCAGCATAATATAAAATAATCAGACTAAAGCCAATCTATTTTTCAAGAATACATTTTCAAGTTATTTGATATGATTTTAGAGCGTAATTATTCGCTTTATTTCGGTGGGGGCTGGGCAATGAGAGAGAAAGAAAACTCAAACAACAGCAAGGATGTGCAGGATAAGTTTGAGAAATTATACCAGGAAAATTCTGATCAAATAAATAGTGAAATCGCATCTGCCATAGTAGAAGGGGTGGAAGAAGGGTTGAAAAAAGGATTGGAGGAAGGAATTAAAAAAGGAATTCTATGTGGGCTAGAAGACTGCTTAAATATAGGATTTCTGAAACTTGAAGACATTCATGCAAAAAATATGGAGGAAATAGCGGAAGAAGTAGCTTCAGAAATCCTAAAAAATAAGGTTAAGGATTGTGTGAAAAAGGACACATGTCCTGTTTTAAAAGATAGAGCAGATAGGTTCTGTGACAGGATAATTGGTGAAATCAAATACGAACAAAAGGAAGTTGTTGAATCTGAGATCGATTTAATTAGAGCACTACCGGTGGAGGAGATTTGTAAAAGAGAGGAAGAAAAAATCAGGCAAAAGGTTCGAGATAAAATAGCACACGATTTCATATCTATTACATTATTCGACGGCATTCTGGATGCAATTACCGAATGTATGGATGAAGGTGTAAAAAACTGCACCAGGAAAATCCATGAGATGGCTCAGGATGAACAGGTTCAGGATGAACCGTTCCTTTGAGTAAGCGGGTGGGTAATTATGGAGGACAAAGAACACCATGACGAACTCAAAGGGCCAATAAGAAGCCTATCAAGTGAAATTACTCAAAGATACGTACAGGAACTTATCAGGGAAGCAATTAAGCAGGCCATGAAAAGTAAAACCAGGGGCTTGAAGGAAAAACAGATTTTAAAATTAGAAAAACAAATCAAAAAAAAATCTGACAACGAGAAACTTGAGCAGTTCAAAAAACCTGCTGAAGAAATCTCCAGAAGCATTCGCGAGGGCAGCATTGAAGGAAATAAAGCACTTGGGCAAATGAGCAATATCCTGGAAAAATCAATAAAACCACCTTTACCCCTTATTCTTAAAGTGCTACTCATCCTGATTTTTGCCGGGACTCCACTGCTATTGTTTTTTATATTCATGCCTTCCTTATCAGTGGCTCCGGAAAATCTCGATCTGGCAGAAGGAGTCTCGGAATCGGCCCAATTGGAAATATCAAACACCGGAGGCGGGGTTCTTTTATGGACGGCAAGCTCGGACCAGCCGTGGATATCCCTGAGCCCGAAAAGAGGAGCAAATGAGGGCAATGTTATCGTTCTGGTAGATGCAGACGATCTGGAAGAAGGAACATATGAAGGAATTGTTACCATAGACTCGCTCGCAGGAACAGAACAGTGCCCGATAAGGCTGGTGGTGGGAAGTCAGCCTCCTGTCCTGGCTGTAGATCCTCATTCCATTGATTTTGAATTGGAAAAGGGAGAATCTGGCGAGGAAGAACTCAGGATATCAAACGATGGAGGAGGCGTGCTCGAGTGGGAGGCAAGTGCCAGTGAACCATGGATAACCCTGAGCCCCGAAAATGGGATAAATTCGGGCACTGTGACAGTCACAGTAGATACAGCTGATCTAAGCCCAGAGGAAGAATACGAAAGAACCATTACAATAGAATCAAACGGAGAAAATGAAGAATGCATAATATATCTAAAAGTGCTGCCAGAAGGAAAGGGCAAAGAAAAACCTGTTTTAGCTGTAGATCCGGACCCTCTATCCTTTAATTTCAATTTGGCTGAAGGAGAATGGGACTCTGAAGAATTCTACATATCGAATGAAGGAGGAGATGAGCTTGAGTGGAATATTGTCCCTGATACCGACTGGCCTTCATGGATATATGTAGATCCAATAAGTGGCAGGAATTCAGAAACCATCACCATTGAAGTTGATGCTGCTGATTTGACTTCTGGAAATTACAATACAACCTTCAGAGTGGAGTCAAATGAAGAGTATAAAGAAGGCGTGGTAAGCCTTAAAGTGTCGGGAGAGGATGAAGGTCCCGACCTTGTGGTGACTTCTCTGGAGATCGTGGGAGATGCGACCAGGGTAGTAGAAGGCGATTCAGCTTATATTGCAGTACCCATAAGTGTTGTTGTCAGTAATCAGGGAGATCAGGCTGCCGATATATTTAAGGTCTCAACTGAATACACAAGCTCTTCGGGTACTTATGCGGTAGCTTTCAGAATTCCAGGAGAAAGTAACACATGGTATCCATACACGGATGAGCCCCTCGATCCGGGAGAAGAATTTACTTTCGAGGGAGAGGTTCTTTTCAGTGATTCATTGAGTGATGAAACGGTTTATTTGAAGGCGATAGCAGATAGCTGCAGCGGGGATGAATTTGAGCCTGCTTATTGTCGTGTTGAAGAAAGTAATGAAGAAAACAATGAATCACCAGAAGTAGAAGTGTATTTGCCAACTCCCGAACTTAAGGGTCCCGATCTTGTGGTGACTTCCCTGGAGGTTACAGGTTCTCCGAAATCAGATGAATATGCATTACCTATAAGGGTCGTGGTAAGGAACCAGGGTGATGAGGCTGCTGACATCTTTAAGATATCAATAGAATATCACAAAAACACCAGCACCAGCTCATCGGTTTACACGGCTCCTTTCAGAGTACCTGGTGAAAGCAGTAGCTGGTATCCTTATACAGATGC
>DUGS01000186.1:0-1320 GCA_013331265.1 Methanosarcina sp. | reverse complement strand
AAAAAATATTTCTGGGCAATAGCAGACAGCTGTAGTGGGGATGCGATTTTTACTAACTATTGCCGCGTCAAGGAAGTTAACGAAGAGAACAATGAGTCATTGGAAGAAAAAATATCAATACCTAATGTATGGGGTCCCTACGTCAGTGTATTAACTAGTGCTTCGATTCCAAAATAATTCCCTTGCTTAGCGGGAAATTCATTGATCCATAGACCTATTCAAATGCCTAGATTTTGACATACTTTGGAATTGCAGTACTACACTAGATTTCTAAACAGCTCGGCCCAGAGAAAGCTTGACACCTCCGCACAGGAAGTATCGTAATTTTATTTCATTTAACATGCCTAATCACCAGATATTCAAGTCTTTTTTTATTCGCTCATATATTCCTTCAGAATATCGATCTTACTTCCTGTGATAAAGTTTAATAGATCCAAACATCCGGGCGCTCGATATTTAAAACATTAAAAACAAAAAAGTGTCTCGTATTTTAGTAGTGCTTTACTGTATGCATACTTTCATTACCTGTATTCGTGTTTATCCATTAGATTAAGAATACATTCCCCTTTCCATGGTGATCTTTTGTCTCCAAAACTAAACCGTGAAACCTTTATCCGGTCTATTGCAGACCTTCTTAGAAAAGCAGAAATCGAGCTTCCCGATGATGTGGTTGAAGCCCTCAGGAAAGCCGAAGCCCGGGAAGAAAGCCCGGTTGCTAAGTCCCAGCTCCAGGCGATCCTGAAAAATATAGAACTTGCAAAAAATCATGGGGTCCCCATGTGCCAGGACACAGGCATCATGATCTTTTTTGTGGAACTCGGGAGCGAGTTTCACCCAGGCTTTGACCTTGAAGCCGCAATCAGGGAAGCTGCCGCCCTTGCGACCCGGGAAATCCCGCTCCGCCCCAATGCCGTGGACCCCCTGACCCGCAAAAACAGCGGAAACAATACCGGAGCAGGAATCCCGGATATTCACTGGAAGCTTGTGCCCGGAAAGCAGCTAAGGGTCACGGTTGCCCCGAAAGGTGCAGGCTCGGAAAATATGAGTGCACTCAGGATGCTGAACCCCACCGAGGTTGGCAGCATCAAAAACTTCGTGCTCGAAACAGTGATTAACGCAGGCGGGATGCCCTGTCCACCCCTTACTCTTGGCGTGGGTATAGGAGGTTCCTTTGACAAAGCCGCCAGGCTTGCAAAAGAAACTCTCCTGGAACCCCTTGACAATCCCATGAGTGATTTTGAAAAAGAGGTCCTTGAGGCAGTAAACTCTCTTGGAATCGGCTGTATGGGACTTGGTGGCAGCACAACCGCCCTTGCCGTG
>DUGS01000125.1:1731-9069 GCA_013331265.1 Methanosarcina sp. | reverse complement strand
AGCAATTAGCCGATAAAATGAAGACCGAAGAAGCTAGAAAAATATATAGGCAAAGAAAGATGGTCGTAGAACCTGCAATTGGAAATTATAAAGAGAATTTAGGGTTTAGAGAATTTTTAACGAGAGGATTGAAATCAGTCAGAAATGAATTTAATTTAGTGTGTACTGCAGTTAACTTAAGGAAAATATGGATTTACTCAAATAAAAATGAGATCAGTGGAAGGAAAAATAGTAATATATGGAACTTTTCTCTTTAAGATTTGAGTAATAAGGAATAGAAATCAAATCTCATAAAAAAGTTCCAATCTACCAGTAACGATTTTATTACTAACAGTAATTGTCGGACAGCCTGTTTAGGGTGGGGTGGCCGCACGCAATTTGATTTGAAAATATCTAAATTGTCACTTCTTTGTACAATGAATGAAAATCAAATAAAAAAATCGAAATAGAATTTCGATTACTTAGAGGTTAAAGAAACTTTATCAAAAAGTTACTTAGTATCTCTACAAAGCAGAGTGAAAGACCCAAGCATGTACCCACTTTTTGATAAGATGACTACCTGCAGTTTGATTTCTTTTTTTCACCACTATAATGAACTTTAGCTTTCCATAATTTAGCTCCAACGTAATTTGCTCCTAAGTTCCTCAACCGATACAATACAGTACAAGTTTGTACCGATAATCATCCGGTTCACTTTGTATCTTGTGAAGTAAAATATTTATGAAAGTCTGATCTTTCGTCTGCTCATCATAAAAATCTGAATAGAGATCTAAGTTATTATAGATGCAATCACTCCATATTCTACAGGTACTAACAACAGAGTCATCAATATCCGATTCTTCCAAAACCTCCTCTGGCAATCTGTCCTCAAATATTCTAAAAACATCGTTACAATTCATAAGTTTAAAAATAAGCTCAGAGAATGCAAATGGCTTTTGTTCGGTCTCATATTTTTTCTGATACTCCAAAAAAAGATTCCTTATGTCGGTTTTGGCAAACTTGGAAACCTTTGAAGAATTAATAATTGTGTTGAACCAGGACATATTAAAATTGTCATCTGCATCCTGAGTTATGAGTTCAGTAAGTAAGTCTCCTATTAGAGTTGTCCTGTTCTTTCTATCCTGAATCGGAGTTGTTGATATTTCATATAGATCACTACTTTTATCTATTTTTGTTAAAACAGCTTCCAACCAGTTGTTTTGATATATTGCAGCAACACCTTTATCCAGTTTAGTCAATTCCATTATCTGCTTATCATTAAGACCGATCGAGCAGCCAGCTGCCTCGCAATCACTCTTTTCAGGTAATCTCATGATTATTTTTGTATTGGTATTTTTTATTGCTGATATATCTACGGAAGTTGGCGATTGGTCAACAATAATAAAACCTTCACCAAATGTTCTCATCTCAGCAATAGAATTACTTATCATTTCAACTGATTTGCCCTGAAGATTTGCAGATTCTTGATTCTGGTCTGTAGAGGTTTTTTTCAAAAGGTTATGCGCTTCTTCCAGTATGGTTACATGCTTAAGTGGCAGATTCGTGCCGATTGACATTGATTGTCTAAATTCACTTAACTTTAATATCAACACACCCATTAACAATGCCTTGGTTTCAACAGACCCGATACGGCTCAAGTCAACAATTGTATTTTGGTTAAATAGCACATCATCATCAATTGCATTTCCCGTAAAAATCTGCCCGACCAAACCGTTTGTTAATGATTCGACACGGGTAACAAGAGATCCAATATAATCGCCCTTTGTTTCAGCAGAAAATTTAGATGCTTCGAGCAATTCAGGCAAAATTTCAACAACATCTTTGAATGTTGGGAATTTTCCGTTCCCTTGATTAATATATATAGAGTGATTTAAGTCCCAGCCATGAAGAATATATGCCTTCTCAAATGATGCTTTCAAAAGTGCTGGCATAGCTGCGTATAATGGCCAGCATGCGCTGAATATTTCTATAAGTCTATCCAGATGCTCCAATACATGAATTTCTTCATTAAATTCAAAAGGATTTATGCGCAGCATGTCATAATATTTTGGATTCGTTGTAAATATGTTAATATCAGGCATGCCACCAAAAGCTAACTTGTATTCGCCTTTTGCCGGTTCAATGACCAGAAACTTAACGTTATTTTTTATTAATTCCTCAATAATTTTGTAAGTTGTGTTTGATTTACCCTAACCAGTCGATCCAGTTATAAAGCAATGTGCTGTCAGACTCTCTAAATCTAATCTTACTCTGTTGTTCTCGAAAACCTCTCCCATATGATAGATAGCTCCAATATCCACATTTCGGGAGTGCTCTTTTTGTTCTTTTACAAATACATTTCTACCGAATGCAACTGAATTAATGGATGTAACACCGGGTACGGATTTACGCGGAATGCCCATTAAAATAGGCACCTCAACCCCACTAATCATACTCGCTGGAGTGATTATCTGTTCTGTGTAGTTACCATCTCCATTATTTTGAGGAAGATACCTAAACTGAGGATGCAGGCCATATCGGAGATAATCCATGATCATCAGGTTCGTATCTGAATTCTCGAATTCGTTGCTCCACATATTTATAAAAGAGTTTTCGACGCTTGTCTTTTCTCCGGCAACCAGCGCTTTATAAGTATTAGCTGCGACAACGGTTGTTTCGGGATCATCTGAAATAAAATAACATGCACTATCCCATAATCCGTATGCTTCGCAACTTTTGATCCTTTCCAGTTGCTCATCTATTTTCTTTAACAATACCTGTACAGTCTTGTTTTGTTTAGTGATAGCTATACTAGCGGAAGTCCCTTCCGTAGTTGTTGTTGTATTTGATTCAGTTTTACTGGTAGATTCAGATTCAGAATAGGTATCAGTATGACCAGTGGAAGATCCGCTAAAACTTCCTTTAGTTGTTCCACGACTTGTGCCAGAATTCACTCCCATTATAAATAGAGAAAAGTTTTGACCACGGTTCCGAGACTTACTTGTTCCACTTGAAGTGCCCATATTTGTCCCGGTTGTGTCGCTAATACCCTCATTTATTGATTTTGAAAAGCTATCACTTATGCCTGTGGCTATAGCTTCGCTATTATTTTCGCTGTATGTCAGATTCGCCTGTGAGAATTGTGAAAGTGTGGAATAGAGCTCTTCATATCCTCGTTTCTTATTTTCCAAATCAGCCTTACTTAAAGGTGAAGAGATTAATACCGCAGTGTACTTTTCACCTGACATAGAATCAATAAATTTCTCCATTCCCTGTACAAACTTATCTTTATTGTTATCTCTTGGGCTGGGAACAATTGAAACAGCAGAAACAGCCATATTGGAGTATACATTGGGTATATGAGATTCTAATAATCTTTCAATTTGTGGGGACGATTGCTCTTTTATTTCAATACCTGGAAAATTACCTCTCAAGCTTTTCCCCAATATTTCTTTTGCAATATTTGGTTGATTGATGTTTCTCGTTCCTATGTAAAATTTTACACCATCTGTATCGCTAAAAATAACAAGTAATGCTTCACTTCCAAAATTTGATAGTGCGCTATAAACACTCACGAGTTTATCATTGATGTTCTCATGGGCATCATATACAATTTTACTAATTTCAAACATCGAGATATATGAGAACGAGCGTTGATGGCTTTCCAACGGTATTGGTTTACATTTATTAATATTAATTAAATAGTTTTTATTTATAAATAGGTCTGCAATTTCCAATCCATTTTGCATAATTTCAGAAATTTCACAAATTGCAGGCACAAAAATGAAAGTACCTGAAAGGACTTTCATATTAATAAGGTGACACCTTCACAGGAGTCTGGAATTACTCGGAAAAAATGGACTTTAACAGAGTTATTGAATTACAGACCTTTAAAAACATCAACCTATTAATGAGGGAACACCACTTTAATACCCTTGAAGAAAAAAGTTTCAACCGCGTAAGTCCTTTATGTCGTTAAACCAGATAGTGAATTTTGTTCCGTGGTCCCTTTTAAGGTCTATGCGGCCATCTATCTGTTCAACAAGAATACCTACAAGCTGGAGCCCGAGGGACTCTGCATTTTTGAACTTTATTCCTTCAGGGATGCCTTTTCCATTATCAGCTACTGTGAGTACGTAATGGTAGCTGTTTTTATCCATAAAGGGCGGGCCCGGATAGGTAGCATCATGGTTTGCGGCAAAAGCCTCAGTTTTGCGGAGACATATGCGGATTTCTCCTCCCTTTCCGGCAGGGAAAGCATGTTTAAGAGCGTTTGAAATCAGCTCGTTTACAATAATGCCAAGAGGTATTGCAGTATCCATTCCAAGGTAAACCTGCTCAAGGTCCAGTTTTAGTTTGATTTCTTCAGTCCCCAATTTGTATGAATGGAAAAGGTCTGCGGTCAGCTTCCTGAGATAAGCTGCAAAATCAAGTGTATCTGTTTCTTCTCCTTTGTAGAGCTCTTCATGAATAAGGGCCATTGAAACTACACGGTTCTGGCTCTCCCTGAAGGCTTTAAGTATTTGTGAATTACTGAACCTTTCAGCCTCGAGACTGAGGAGAGAATAGATTACCTGCAGGTTATTCTTGATCCTGTGGTGGATTTCTTTTATCCTGAATTTTTCCATGATCTCCATGGCTTCTTCAGCCATTTTACGTTCGGTAATATCCTGAACTGTTCCTTTCATCTGGATAGGGGTCCTGTTCTCATCAAAAATAACTTCGCCGTGTGCATGAACTATACGCTTAATCCCCTCAGCTGAAATTATCCTGTAATCCATATCATAGGGATTTCCTTTCAAAGCTCTTTTCACGGCACTATCAACATATTTTCGATCGTCGGGGTGTATGTAACTTAAATATATATCGTAAGTTTTCCTGGATTCTTGCGGATTACGCCCGAGAATACGAAACAATTCATCAGACCAGTATGCTTCACCGGTTACAAGGTCCCAGTCCCAGTTTCCGATATGGGCCATTTTTTGAGCTTCAGCAAGCCTTTCTTCGCTTTCTTTTAACGACTTATAAGCTTGTTCAAGCTGGCCTGTCCGTTCTTCAACCAGTTCTTCCAGGTTGTCGAGGGTTTCTTTCAACCTTGCTTCTGCTTCTTTTATATCTGTAATATCACGGGAAATTGCAAGAACTGAGATAACTTCCCCATCAACAAACTCCGGTACTATTCGTGTATTAAAGTAGTATTCTTTTCCTTCAGGAAACTTATAATGGAATTCCATTTTTTCGGGTTTTCCGGTGGCAAAAACATTCTGGTGATGCTCTTCCCAGAATTTCACCATCTCCGGGTCTGCTCCCAGTTCCCCATGGGATTTTCCGATGATTCTTTCTCGAGGGTAACCATAAGTTTCCTCCGCAGCAGGATTCGCATACATATGGCGGTTTTGCCTATCATATCTGGCAATTACATCAGGAGAATTCTCAGCCAATGTACGGAAACGCCCCTCGCTCTCCCGCAGCGCGTCCACAAGGGCATCGCGTTCCGACAGCGATTGAGCCAGCTTGAAATTGCTATAGCTTAACAATGAGAACATGTGGGCAAGCTTCGTTAAGAAGTTCATGCCTGTGTCAATAGTCTCCCGGGTTAGCCGCGGCACTTTCCCAAGTGCTGCTATATATTTCTCCTCATTGAAACCGTATTTTCGGGCCTGAGACCGGAAAAGCTCATAGTCCAGAGGCTCATCTTCAAAAAAGAACTGTCCTGAGAAGATATTACCGATATGCTGGCCGCCCAACATAATCGGAGTCGATATGTTCCACATGTTATTCTTGCACCTGTATAGCTTAAACTCTCCCGGGGCAACGACCTTTGATAACTCTGTGTCGCTTTCTATGCAGTGCTTGCAGGTTTCAGGGTGGGCTCTGTGGAATCTGGTGCAGATATCCTGCCATCCGACACCGACCAGAACATTGCCTTTGAGGTCGACCAGGCTCATAGGAATGTGAACAAGCTTATAAAAATCGTTCAGGAGAGACTGGATCGCCGGAGCATTAACAATTTCAGCAAGGTCCAGGTCAGCCAGCTCTCGAGCAGGAGAAAGAATACTCTCAATCTTCGGCCCAATACTCTTCTCACCCTTATGAAGGGCCTCTTCTTCCAGCTTTTTGTTTCTGGAACGTTCTATAAGTTCCCAATTTCCTTCCCTGTTGACCAGAGTAAACTGATGGTTAGCAACCATATCGATTATCTCGGCTGCTTTGAGCCTGTTGAGGGAATAGGTGCATAGAGATATCATCCGGCAGTTTCTGACGGCAAGGTCCAGTTTTACCTCATAATCAATAAAATCATTCCAATCTTTTTTGAAATCTTTCCTATCTTTTTTGCCCGGCCAAAAAGCGTTTTCACTCAACCTCAATCCGTCATAGCCGCTTTCCAGAGCCCAGTTGAGTTTTTCAACCCATATGCTTAAGGCCCTCTCCGAATCAAATAAACCCTCTCCCAAATCGAGTCCATCTTTTTCCGAACCGGATCTATCCTCTTTTACATGCCTGTAATTGAAGGGAATAATTTCAATTTGCCCCTTCTCAAGATAAACATCAATATCAGGAACAGCCTTTTTCAGGGCTTCTTTTGCTTTTTCAACTCCTGAAGGTTGTGATATAACCCAGAAGCAAAATTCATTATTTTCCAGCCCTGCTTTGAAGTAGGGGACAAGTATGTCCATCAAATCTTCTTTCATCTGGTAGAACTGGCAGAAGTGCGTTCCCCATGGAATGTCCCCAATAATATCAATACCAGACTTTCTCGGTTTTTCTGTCATTCCAGTCTCCAAAAAATCAAAGATTATTTTCTGAGAACTTATCTTCCTGTTACATATTAACTCATATCCAAACTCGTATCTACTGGTTTTTATAAAATGCAAGCTATATAGAATTTACGTAGTTAGCTAATTTGCAGGCAACTGCGTAAAACCGTACAGAAAAAGAAGATATGAAGTAGACAGAACAAATCTGGCTCTGAAAGAATAAACCTGGCCCTGAAATTACTTTTCACCCGCCTATTTGCAGAAAGTTATTTCTTGCCTTGCCGCTTCTAACCTGTTTTGCCTTCAAAAATTATTTTCTTCCGCAAAACTCATTTCGTGCTTCCACCAGGGCTTTCAGGTCCCGAAGTGGGGTTTTCGGGGCAAGCCCACAGCCCGGAGCAAGAATGTACACTCCACTTTCAAGGCATCTGAAAGCTTCTTTTTGATACGACCAGTTAGTAATAAAACATAAATGAATCCCAAATTAAAAAATGAATCCCAAATTTAAGATAAACTGAGAATATAAAAAGGAAAATAGGGAAAAAATAGAAGAAATTAGATATCAGATAAAAAATATGAGATAAAGATATATTTACTCTTT
>DUGS01000125.1:0-1487 GCA_013331265.1 Methanosarcina sp. | reverse complement strand
TATCTACTCTTTATATCTACTCTTCTCCAATCCACTCTTTAACTTTTTCAGGGTTGTTTTTAACCCAGTTTGCAGCTGCTTCTTCAGGGGCCTTGCCGTTTTCGATATCCATCATGACAGCCTGGATGTCGTCATGTGTCCACTGGAAGCGTGTCAGGATGCCGTAAAGGTTGGGTTTTTCTTCTTTGAGCCCAGGCCTTGCCAGGGTTTCAACGTTGTCCGCAGACCCGTAAGCGCCTTTTTTGTCATCCAGGTACTTGAGGTTCCAGCGGTTAAAAGCCCAGTGAGGAGACCAGAGGGTCACAGCTATCCATTCTTCGGAGTCAATTGATTTTTTAAGGGAGGCAGTCATTGCGGCGCTGCTGCCTGAAACAAGCTCCATTTCAAGGTCATAATCGGAGATTGCAGTTTCGGAAGCCTGCATTATACCGGCTCCAGGTTCGATCCCGATAATCTGACCGCCAAATCTTTCCTTCTCTGAGTCAAGCTCTTCAATGGAGTCTATAGTTACATAGGAAGGCACAACAATCCCTATCTTGCAGTCTTCGAGATTTGTCTGGACGAGGTCGAGCTTGTCTCCGTAAGTTTCCCAGTAGTTCTTGTGGGTATAGGGGAGCCATGCAGATGTGGTGAAATCAAACTGCCCGTCAGCGAGCCCCTGGTAAAGGGGACCTGCATCAACTGCAATGATTTCCACGTCTTCATACCCTGCCTGTTCGAGCACCTGTTGAACCACATTGGTGCTGGCAATCTCGCCATCCCATAAGACATAGCCTATCTTCACAGGTTCGCTGAACTCAGATGCTTCTGTTCCTTGGGAAGCTGCTCCTTCTACGGTTTTGTCTCCTTTCTCAGCACAGCCTGCCGCAAAAAGGGCAAGCCCGAGAATCAGACCGATTACCAGAATAGATCCGAGTTTTTTTTCTTCAGGGTTTAATTTTTGATTTTTCAAAGTATCTACAACCTTTTTTGAGTTTTTCTATTTTTGGTTTTTAAATAGTGAATTGAAGTGAGTTATGCACCTCTTCCTTGCACAGTTTCATACAGTTCTATACCGTTGACGCTGTATGGCGCTGCCTGGAAAAAAGTACCCTATAAAAATGAAGAGTCCTCGGTCCTGATAGTCTTGATATGGGCAGTATCAGGACCTGAGTGATTTTATCTGGGGCTAAGGCACTGGGTTATCCGGTCAAGGAAAACCGCGATTATGACAATAGCAAGGCCTGCTTCGAAGCCCATACCGACATCCAATCTCTGTATCCCGAAAAGGACCTGGTACCCGAGTCCCCTGGCTCCGATCATGGCTGCGATGACGACCATGGAAAGGGAAAGCATAATGCATTGGTTGATCCCGGCCATGATGGTCGGGAGCGCCACAGGCAGTTCAACTTTAGTAAGCTTTTGCCAGCCCGTGGAGCCAAAGGCGTCTGCAACCTCTGTAAGTTCTTTTGGTACCTGCCTGATCCCAAGGTTGGTAAGTCTGATTG
>DUGS01000187.1:2603-3728 GCA_013331265.1 Methanosarcina sp. | reverse complement strand
TGATTCAGGACAGCTATAATGTTTGAGTATGCTTTGAGTTTTTGAGATTAACCAGTCATATTTATCAGAACGTTGTCTTTTGTCCATAGCATCACCCAATTAAAAGAAAAAAGAGATGTTAAGTATATAATAGCTATCAATTGCCCTATTTTATGAAAACTTCAGATAATGATAATAACTTATTTATCCCAGAATTATGTCTCATTTCCTATCATGGTTGTAATCCCTTATCTTTTGTGCCATATCTCAAATAGAGCCTATCCGAATAGTATTGTCCTCTCTGTATCTAATAATAGGCAAGCTATATAGATAGATAGATATACAAATTGGGTAAACACTTGATGTTAAAACGATGCTTTACTAATGTCGTTATCGATTCTCCCACGGCTTAGAGCCGATCTCTCTTCTTTTCCCAGTGTCCGCCATCTTCTCACTTTCTGAGCAGTCGGGCGTGGAGGGAAGTTTTAAAATGAATTTAAAAAAGAATAAGGGGATGTGATAGATTCCTTACCAGGGTTTGTACCTCCATTCCCGCAATTCTATTGTCAGGCCATCAGGATCGGTAATCTCTGCACGGATGGATGTGCCCAGATCTATTGGCCCCAAGGTAACGTAGACGCCATGATCACGCAGGTAAGTAGTCGCTGCTTCCATCGATTCGACTTCCAATGCAATCGCACGGTAGCCGGTTGTTACCGATGAGGACATAGGGGCGGGATTTTTCACACATAGTAATTCAATGACGGTGTCGCCTAACTGCAGGTAGGCGACCTCTTTCAGCGGCCCGGCCTGCACTGGCGTCCGCGATACCAGGCGAAATTCCAGTACATCTCGGTAGAACGCCATCGATCTATCGAAATCACTCGGTATAATCTCCACATGGTCAATACGTTTAAACATTGCTTATTCCTCCCTTTATTCTCCTGAGACTAGCAAATACAAAAGCTTAATCGAAGGGAAAAAGAAAATAACAAAATGTGAAATTTGCGGAAACTTTACGTTCCCGGTGATATTCACGAATGCCAGTATATAGAGGATTAAAATTTATAATAGAGTAATATTTATAAAGGAGTAAAATTTAGCGGAATTGGCTTATGATTATAAAGAAAATGAATCTAAAGAAAA
>DUGS01000187.1:397-2368 GCA_013331265.1 Methanosarcina sp. | reverse complement strand
AATGAATCTAAAGAAAATGAATCTGCTAAAAAAACCACTCAACCCTTTCAGTGTTATTTTTTGGGCTTTCGTAGTTGTGGTTTTTGCTGTTTTGGGTCTGTTTTTTAAATGGAAAAAGGCAAAAAGATAGATTATAGTTCATGGGGAGAAAGCGGAGATTTATATGAAGCATTATTGATCATAGAGTAATTTAGGAGGCAGCAACTAACCTGTCTTGCCAGTGTCCGCCCGATATATGCTCACTTTGTTAGTAGTATGCGGGCGTGGAGGGCAGTTTTCAGATGAGTCGATTAAAAAGAAATTTGAAAACTAAGAACTATCAGGTTCTGTGTATCTGCGGGGGCTGCGATAAATTTTCAATAAGTCCTGAAGCCAGTCCGAAAGTCAGCCCCTGAAAACTAACTAACAGTATCAAAAATTGAATGAATTATATGGAAATTATGCACAAATCATAAGCATAATTGCACAGAGTTGACGCTTCTTTAAATAAGTACAGGTGACTTTATGGCTGAATCTTTGCGGAAAAGAGATCAGGGATATCAATGGACTGGAAGTGAGTATCATTTCATTTCCGATAAAGAAAAGAATAGAGGATATGTACGGTACAAAAATGCGAATTATGGTACATTTTACCTTGATCCCTCTCCCTATATGCATACTCCATTTGACGATATCTATGTTGTTAAAGGTTGTACTCTCCCTCCAAATGGAAAGCTAATAGACATCACTGTCAGGGAAACAGGTGAAGTGATAGATGTCGATCCTGAAGGTTACCTCAAGAGATATCCTGTCAATTATGTTTTGGACTGGAAGCCTGGGAATCCTAAGAAGATGAGGAAAACTAATTTAGTACTTCACGATGAGTTTCTTGATTTCCTTTCTAAACCTATAAAACCCTCTTATTTTAATATTGAAGACCTGGAATACTGCATGGGTATGTATGCAGTTTCTTCTCCGCAATTCGTAGACTTTGAGCCAGGAGGAATTAATGCCGTAGTTTTACGAGGTGATGGTGACATTAATGAAAGCTGGTTTCAATTCAAAAGAATCATGGATGTCATACCGGGTCCATTCAAAAACTCTTCTTGTCCAAACTTTTATGCACATCTGGAAACAAAAAAGAAGCCTACGTTCAAAAATAATACTGAAGTAAGTCTTTCTTACAAAAATATCAGAGACGTCCCTGTCCAGATTCCTTTGCCATTTAAAGTGGAATTTAAAAATTTCTTTTCTTATAAGGATTATATTAAGGAATACAAACCAATGGCAACTGCTTATATACTTGATGCCCTGCTTTATCAGCCTGAAATCCCTGTTAAGTATGAGAAAAGAATCGAGAATGCCATGTATTTTGTTCTTGATTATGTGCTTGATAGTGATGAGATTCCCTGCTTTTTGGACATTGGATCTGTAATACCCAAAATGGCAACTGCTTTTGCCAGGCTTCGCTATAAAAGAGTTGCAACCATTAAGGATCTGGATGAAGGTAAGAATCATTGGGCTAATTCCATAACCCAATCCAAACCAGAATCAGGAGAAAAAATTGACAAATTGTATAATATAAAAGATGAAGAAGAATTCCTGCTCTCTGAAATTAAAGAATTAACTTCCACTGGAATAAAGGTTACATATGAACTTCTCCAGCAGAAATCAAAACTTTTAGAGCCTAATTTTAAGAAGGCTTTTGATAAGCTGAGAGCTTGCGGTTATGTTTATATTAAACCGGATAAAGCTATAGGAATAATTGAACATTAAATTAATTGAACACTAAATTTAGGTTTTTCAATTTTGTCTACAGTGAATAATTATCATCGTGAGTAAAGGGTGATTGAAATCCATAATTTGGCTACGGAGGCAAATCACCTTTTCAGTACAATGCTTTGAGCAACATCATCTATGGACCAGGGTCGGATAGTCCGTGTAGCCTTTCACACCGCCCACGTAGAAGGTGGCCACGTCCGGCTCGTTCAG
>DUGS01000187.1:0-210 GCA_013331265.1 Methanosarcina sp. | reverse complement strand
TGGCAGGTCAGGATTGGCCAGGAACGGCACCCCAAAGGCGACCAGGTCAGCCTCGCCGCTGGCAATTGCTTCGTTCCCGCTCTGAAGGTCATAACCGCCGTTCAGTATGAACGTCCTTTCGAAAATTTTGCGCAGGGTAGGCCCAATCCGTGCCTTGGGTGGCACGAACCCGGCCCTTCCTCCGATGGGCTCGATTAGATGAAGGTAGCC
>DUGS01000038.1:5511-6686 GCA_013331265.1 Methanosarcina sp. | reverse complement strand
CCCACACAAAATAGCGAAGAGCCCTTTAATCTTAATTTCGGGAAAGGCCGCTCTCCTTCGTTGAGCGTAACAATTTAGAGAAGTAATTTTGAGTTTTAGAATAATTTCCTCTTTAAACTCGTTTAAAAATAATATCAGGCTTTAAGCGGCCTGAGCAGCATATTTTGCATTGTATTGTATGATTTTTGCGCTGTTTCAGTACTGCCTTCCAGTTCTATGACCTCAAAACCGAAGTTAAAAGCAAATTCTTCGATCTTTTTCTCAAAATCAGGTTCATAGGAAAGCCCTGTGTTTACACGTGCGATTTTTTTATACCCGAGTTCTCTTAAGCTTTCAGGGGTGAACTCAAAACCATATTTATCATCCACTCTGAAAGCGCTTCTCCAGTTTACGGCCCACATGGGTGTCAGGAAAAAGGCATCACTATGTCTCTTCAGAGTTTCCAGATATCGGGAGTTGCCTCCAAGGGCTGCTGCAATGCAGTCTTCGAGGGGCAGGCTCGATTCACCTGTGCTTCTGTCCTCCAGTAGCTGTAGAGAATGTCCTGTGTATGAGAAATCTTCCTGCACCCTCGAAAATGCACGCCCGCAAGTCCCGTAAAAAAGGAGGATCCCGTCTACAAGCCCGGACATCAGGCTCAGGTTTGTATATGTTTTACTTTTGAGCCTTGCCGGGTCTATGTGGAGTCCGATTTCCTGAAGCTGGACAATAACGCTGAATTCATCATTCCTTTGCTCCAGGCAGGCCCTTATCTCGTGAATAGGCAGTACCACAGGCTCAAGCCCCTGAGTTTTAAGTTTATTCAGGAGGCCGACATTTTCTTTGTTTTTTACGAGGTAAATCCTTTCCACTTCAGGGTCATTTGAAAGTACATGGACAATTTCATCCTCGAACACCCTGCAGCCGATTATGCCCATTACAGTCATGATATAGACTTTTCACGGGATTATTAATAAATATCCTTATCGGGAGAGCTAATAACTCTTAGCAGAAAGCAAAGTTTTTTTAATATTGAATCCTTTTTTTGTCCACCATTTCTTTTCAGGAAAGCTCTGGAAAGGGCGGATTTTCAGAGCTGGGCCTGGAAAATGCCTTTTTTAGCTCCAGGCCTGGTAATAACCTTCTTTTTTCAGGACTTTTACAGAGAGTGAAAAAAGCTCGGAGAGGTTTTTATC
>DUGS01000038.1:1946-5289 GCA_013331265.1 Methanosarcina sp. | reverse complement strand
AATTTCCGGGATGACGTCCTGCAGGTTGTGGGTGACAAGAATCACGCTTTTGCCTGATTGTGCAATCTTTCGGACGCTTTGACGGAAACTGTACATGGCTTTTAAGTCAAGGCTGTTTGCAGGTTCGTCAAGGATAAGGGCCTGAGGGTCGTGCACAAGAGCCCTCCCTATGAGTACCCGCCTTGCTTCTCCTGTTGAAAGATCGGACATCAGTCTGTCTGCAAGGTGGGAGATCTCAAGGAATTCGAGAATTTCTTCTGCTCTTGCTTCCATTTCAGGGGTAACTTTGTGGTTGTAATATATTCCTATGCTGCTGAAAAAACCGGAGAGTATTACATCAAAGACCCTGATCTGGCGGCAGCAGGTCTGCTGCAGTTCCCCGGAGACTATCCCGAGAAGTTTCCTGAGCTCAAAAACGTGCCATGTCTCCTCCCCCATGATTTTCAGTACAGGCCCTTCGGTTCCTACCAGCGGATGGTATTCTTTTGTAAGGGTTTTTACTAGGGAGGACTTGCCCGAGCCGTTGGGCCCTATGATTGCAACGTGTTCCCCCAGCTCAATTGAAAGAGATACGGAGTCGAGGATCTTTTTTCCGCTCCTGACGACTGTAACGTTTTTCATCTCCAGCAGGAAAGGAGAATGTTCTATTCCCAAATTTTTTAATTCTTCAGCCATTAGTATCATCTTTTAAGTTTGAAATCAGAATTTAAGTTTGAAATCAGAATTCCAGCCAGTACTTTAGCTGTTGCCAGTACTTTAGCTGTTATTCGTGAACTACTCCTCCCTGTCGGTTTGATAGCCTCCGAGGAAGGAGTACTCTCGCATTATCGAGATAGAAGGGCTCTTACTTACATCCGGCTCCTGTTAGTGATGATTTCCAGATTTCTCAGGATTCCGAATCTTTTGTCAGACTCTTTTTCAGGACTCTCTTTTTGCCGGAACGTCCCTTTTTACTAAAGCCTCCTTATTAAACATTTCTATCTCTGTAATACAAATCTTGACTGATACGGAGGTTCGTGTGCCAAAACCCTTGTCAGGCTTTATTTGGGAATGCTTGATAATCTAATCGAAAAAAGCACATAGAATTATTACTAAACATGATTGAAAGCCTTTAATTATTTCTTTTTTATAATTTTTCTTAAAAATCTCAGTTAAATTAATATTTTGCAGTTTATTCGCTTATTTAAGCTCTTTTATTCCTTAGTTTCATACTCGGCAGCTTATAAACACTGCAAATATTCTTAAATCTCTTTATGCTCCCATTACTAAAGTTTCTTGGCCTCTATCTTAGTTTCTTATGTATATATAACCGTATAAAAGAAAGTCCCATTTATCTATAAACAGAAAGGTATTAAGAGGGAGGTTTTTTTGCTGGAAGTTAGCTATACTCGGAGTTCGTTCAGGACTTATCTATACGATATTCGTTTTATTATCCTATTCTATGTTATCGGAGACTGGGCATCTACATTTTATGCTCTGCCGTTTGGTACGGAGTATAATCCCGTTCCTGCAATGATCCTGGAGAATTACGGAATTTACCATCTTCTGCTGATAAAAATTGCATTTGTCCTTTTGCTCTTTTACGTAGCCCCGATAATTAAAACATCACAGGGGCGGTGGGAGCTTACAAAACATATAATTGAGTCCGTAGGCGTTCTGGTCACTGTAAACAACCTCATGGTGGTCTGGTACGGGAGCAGTCTTATAGAGGCTCTGGGGCTAGTCTGAGCCTTTGCAGACGCTGTAATTAGATCTTATTACCTCCCTTCTTATTTTCTCTAAAGTCTATTGTAATCCATTTTACTACTCATCTTTTACTGCTTATCTGCTGTTACTCACCTGTTGCCGCCATGCTGTTTACCTGGTTTTCGCATATACGAAGCAGTCATAGTATTCTTTCTCTATCCTGTGGATCTTTTTTGCTATCCCTTCTTTTTCGTATCCGGACTTACGTGCAACCTGCTCACTTGCGATATTTCTAATATCCATCAGGACAGCAATTCTTTGCAGCTTCAGTTCGTCAAAACCAATTTTTTCAAGCTGTTTTACAGCTTCGGTTGCAATACCCTGTCCCTGGTAAGCCTTATCAACAAAATAACCAATTTCCCCCACCCACGGCCTGTGCTGGTCGATCCTGATCCCGCAGCCTCCAACCAGTTTTCCATCATAAAGGATTGAATAGTTATGTTCAAAGTTGTTTTTTCTTCTTGCATCATTTGTCTTCAGGAACCGTATTTCATCCTCAAGGGTTTTTATCGGGACTTCTATAAACTCATAGTCCAGATTTGTGAGAATTTCAAAAAACAGGTCTGCATCGGAGACTTCCTGAGGGCGAATCCTTACTTGAGGCATGATGGAAAATTGAGCTTCCTTCATGAAAAATGTTTTTAATTCCTTTCCGATTTTTCTATTCGGGTCCTTTTTAGATTTTTATCTCATTTTCTGGTAGGCCAGGTCCCTGTTAGATTCAGCTACGTCCTGTTTACATCTCTTTTTATCTGATTTGGATCTCTTTTATTTGATTTGGATCTCTTTTATTTGATTTGATCTCTTTTTATCTGATCTGGTCTCTTTTTTGTATTTTTTTCCATCATCTCAATGCTTCAATAAGGGTCAGCATATCTTTTTTGTATCTCACAAATTCTCACCTGCCCATTTATCGAGCCTAAAAAATAAGTTATATGTAACACCTTTGATTAATTAATAAACTGTGCAAGCCGATATTATATCCAGGATCAGAAAAGATTTGGCCGAAAGCATTGACGAGAAAACAAAAAACAGCTCTTCCCGTTTCTTTAAAGAGGAAGTAAAGTGCTACGGAGTAAAGACTTCTACTGTCGGAAAAATCGCAAAAGACTATTTTAAGGAGATGGAGAAGACAGGGAAGGCAGATAAAAAGAATATATTTGCCCTTGCTGAAGAGCTTTTGCAGTCGGACTACTGCGAGGAAGCTTACATTGCCTTTGAATGGGTATACCAGGTAAGAGCCGAATACACAGAAGACGACTTCCCGGTTTTTGAGCGCTGGGTCGAAAACTACGTTAACAACTGGGCGAAGTGTGACACCCTCTGCAACCACACGCTCGGCTCTTTTATTGAAGAATTCCCAGACTTCGTTGAAAACCTCAAGACCTGGGCGAAGTCGGACAACCGCTGGCTCAGGCGAGCGTCAGCCGTAACCCTTATCCTGCCCGCAAGAAAAGGTCTTTTCCTTCCCGAGGTCTTTGCAATCGCAAGCATCCTCCTTACAGATAAAGATGACCTGGTCCGGAAAGGCTACGGCTGGATGCTGAAGGAAGCCAGCAAACAACACCAGCAGGAAGTCTTCGAATTTGTCATGAAA
>DUGS01000038.1:0-1559 GCA_013331265.1 Methanosarcina sp. | reverse complement strand
GTTAAGGGAGCAGGAGTTTTTCTGACGCAGTACCCCCATACTGCATCTATGAACCCCTTTCTCCCCCATTTCCCTAGTTTTGTTCCCTAGTTTTTGTTCCAATATATTTTGCCGGCAGTCTGGTCTGCAGGCGGATCCATTTTTGAAAGCTTTGTCTGTCTGCCAATTAAATGAATCTCTTCTCAAGTATATTTCTTTATTTACCCGGTCATGGTAAAGGTTTGCCACTTTTTAAGTTTTGATAAGAAAGTTACGTCTAAATTTGTGTTTTCTATACTTTCTCTGATAACGTGAAGTGTCTGAGGATCTTTATTTCTACTTGTTGTGATAATATACAAAAATGTGAACAATTTAAAAAATTTGAATGGGAAGTTGAGGAAGATCATTTGGATCGGTAAAACCCGGCCGAAAAAAAGCCTATTAATTTATGTTTTTCTCACAAAACTTTTAGTTATAAATACAGAGAGTTTCAATAGTTGTTTATGAGATGCAGGGTAAGTGTCAGAAAAATATCTCCCGATCCGCTTCATTATGATTATCAGTATGGCCTTGCCTCAATGCTGTACTTGAAATTAGCTGCCTCAAATATAGAGCTTGCAGATAAAACTCATAGCAAAAAAGGTTTTAAGTTCTATACATTTTCAAACCTAATTCTTGATGACAGAATTCCTGAAAAAAACGGATTAAATTTCAGCAAAGCTCATTTTTTCCTGTCATCTCCTGACCCGGAATTCATAAGAAGTTTTGCAGAAGGGCTTTTGCTTGAGCCTGAATTTTTCCTGGGAAACAATGGAAAAAGGGTTAGCTTCGTAATCGAAAGAATTGAAGTTCTTCCTGTTATTCATTTTTCGGATATCTGTACCTTCAGGACTCTTTCTCCTATTTACTTAAAAACCCTGAGAAAACAGGACGAAAGGCTGGTCGAATTCGATCTGTATCCTAAAGACTCAAAGTTTTACGAAAACCTTCACAAAAATCTGGTTGCCCGGTATGAAGAATTTTACGGATCAAAGATTGATAAGGACTTTTTTGAAGTTATGAGTGTTTCAAATTTCAAGCCCAAACGCGTAAAGGTGGAAAACAATCACAGGCGCTGCAGTTTGATGGACTTATCTCTATCTGCAAACCCCGAACTCCTTCAGTTTGCTTATGATGCCGGACTTGGAGAAAAAAACGCTATGGGATTTGGTTGTATGGATATACTGCAAGTGAACACAAAGTAAGGGAGATTCTGGAGTGACCAATGAGTCTGTAAAAGACACGGATCATAGTTTGGGTGGGCCTGAGGATAAGCCTGAAACAAACATGTACGCAGAAATTTTCCTGGACTCAGTCCGGATTACTGGAGTTAAGGTAAATTACTATCATGTCTGCAAGACAAAACTATGGCTTTTTTCTCATAACATTAATCTTGAGAAAGGTAACGATAATGTTGCCCTGGGAAAGATTTTGCACGAAGACCGCTATAAGAAGAACTCTAAAAACATTACTATTGATGGTATAAGCATCGATTTCGTGAAAGCAGGAAAACGAATTGAGATCCACGAAATCAAAAAAAG
>DUGS01000028.1:53061-53197 GCA_013331265.1 Methanosarcina sp. | reverse complement strand
GACCAAGGGCGGTATAGATTGCAGAAAGCCCTGTGAGGATTCCTTCATAACCTGCGATTACGAGTATTGATTCACTGCCAAGGAAGTTTCCTGCAGCCAGCAAGAAGAACAGAATTGTAAGGGTCAGGAAAACAAC
>DUGS01000028.1:52545-52897 GCA_013331265.1 Methanosarcina sp. | reverse complement strand
AATTGTAAGGGTCAGGAAAACAACAGAGAGAGCTCTTGAGCCTTTTAATGTGCCTATAAACATGAATAGAGTGAAAACTCCCCACATGAAAAGGTATGCAGCAAACGGGAATGACTCTGTTGCCAGCCCTGAGTAGCTTTCAGACTTGGGAATCAGGACAATTCCTACCAGTGAGAGCCAGAAAAACCCGTATGAGGTAAAAGCTGTGGCTCCAAACGTATTACCTTTTTTCCATTCCTCAATACCTGCAATGACCTGAGCTAACCCACCATAGAAAATACCCATAGAAAGGATCATTGCGTTCATCGGATAGAAACCTGCGTTGTGAATATTCAAAAGCACAGTTGTCATT
>DUGS01000028.1:51948-52372 GCA_013331265.1 Methanosarcina sp. | reverse complement strand
CAAACCCAGAGGAGCAGGGTTTGCAGTTAAATCCTTTAATTTTACAGTACTAATATTTGTAACATCTCTAACCTCTTGACTCACGAAATCCAACCTCCTTCCGTTAAACCGGAAATAATCCCAAACATATAACAGAACCTAATAGAGATAACCTGCTGTTTTTGAGGCTTACTTCTTGCCCCATGAAGAAATATGTCATTGTTAATAGTTATAGAGTTTACGATATAGCTACAGAAGAAGAACGAAAACTGATAATTTCCCTGACATTTCAGCTCAATAAAACGGAGTAATATGGCTTTAAACAGGAATTTAGCTCTTTTAAGACGCAGATTTCAGGCATAAAGAATATCAATTAAATAAGAAAAAAGATAGCGTCAGCGAATAAATTGAAGAAAAACGATTGGTTAACCAAAATAGAACTGGC
>DUGS01000028.1:51550-51785 GCA_013331265.1 Methanosarcina sp. | reverse complement strand
TTGGTTAACCAAAATAGAACTGGCAATGCAGCAATTGAAGAAGTGATAAAAGGAATTAAGTTGAGATCTTGGAAAAAGAATTAAGTTGAGATCTTATCTGTTGAGGTCCTGAAGGCAGTTGCCAGGGTGATCTCAGCAGCACGAAAACCACAATTATACCTGTCCAAAGAGCAGCAGTATAGTAAAAAACATTAACGAATCTTCCCAGGGCATCTTTTGCCGCGCCTGCCATCAG
>DUGS01000028.1:50840-51381 GCA_013331265.1 Methanosarcina sp. | reverse complement strand
CTTTTGCCGCGCCTGCCATCAGGTATTTCATGTTGGCACCGATGCCAAAGACCGTGAAGAACAGACCATAGTTGCGGCATATTCATGGTACCAAAGTAGCTAATTATAACCCAGGAGCGATGATGTGATGGTAAAAATTAGCGAAAAAATATCAGAGAAGCATCTATTCACAAAGATTCCAGGTGAGAAATGCGGACCTCATACATGATAAAACATACAAAAACTGATCTTGGACCTTACTCCTCGACTTTCACAGGTTTTATCTTTTCCTTCATCTTAGTTTCCGTTTCCCTGGAAATCTCCTTCATGCCGTGCTCACTGGCCATATGGGCTCTGGCATGTTCCATTGTTTCTTCCGTTGTCTTTGCCTGAACACGGAAGCCACACTGAGGCTCCAGATCTCTGCAGCAAAATAACATGTATTCAACATCTGGCATAAATATCCCCCTAAATATTTATTTAGTAAATATTGCTTTCAAATGAATAAATGTCTTCAATTAGCCCTTGCTAAAATTGTAAAAAATAAAAATAAAAAATTAAA
>DUGS01000028.1:50480-50670 GCA_013331265.1 Methanosarcina sp. | reverse complement strand
AAAAAATAAAAATAAAAAATTAAATAGAAGGCTTCTTTGTCTCACTCACAGAAACAGCCTTGGCGGCAGCCGGTGTAGGTGGCCTCAGCAGTATGAATGCTACGACAATGCCAAACACAGACAGCACAGCAACGTATGGGAATACATTGACGTATCCGCCCAGGAGATCTTTTGCCGCGCCTGCCATCAG
>DUGS01000028.1:49201-50311 GCA_013331265.1 Methanosarcina sp. | reverse complement strand
CTTTTGCCGCGCCTGCCATCAGGTTTCCTATGATAGCACCGACACCATAAGCTGTGAAAACTAAGCCATAGTTGCGTGCATAGTCCTTGGTGCCGAAATAACTGGCTGTAGCTGCAGGAGCAATAGCCAGCCAACCGCCGAGACAGAGCCAGAGCAGTGAGAACGCTATAGCGTACATGTTGACAGATGCAGGATTCAGGTAAACCAGCAGGGATGCGATTATAATAAGAACATATGATAGAATGGCGGCTCTTGGCGGAGTGAGCTTATCCGTCAACGTGCCGAAAAGAGGTCTTCCGCCTGCATTACAAATTGCAAATGGCAGAATGAGGTTAGTCATCAGCACACCTGCGGCTAATTCATTGATTCCTGCATTGCCAGCCACCTCCATACCTGCAGGTTTGGCAACGCCTATAGCCATGAGCCCGGCAAGAGCACCTATAGTGTAGCAAATCCAGAGACCAAAAAAGGTCTTGGTCTTTACCATTTCTTCTCTGGTGAAATCGGCCTTCTTAATACTTGCAACTGCTGCTGGTGGGTTCCAGCCTCGCGGGCACCATCCTGCAGGTGGGAAGACCAGGAACATTGAAAAAACCACTATCAATGCAAGGAAACCTATCCCCAGGAAACGAAATGTATTGAATATTCCGAAGTTTGCGGTCAGCATGTCTGCTATCTTCCCGGTGATAAATGCAGAAAAACCGAACCCCAGAAGCGTAAGTCCTACTGCAAGACCTCTCTTGTCCGGGAACCACCTTGCAGAGGTTGTAATCGGGCAGCCGTAAGCAATGCCAACACCTGCGCCTGCAACAAAACCGTATAAAAGAGCAAGGCTTGTCGGAGAGGTTGCAAATGAGGCCAGAATCCAGCCGAGCCCTACGATAATGCCCCCAATCATTCCCACCTTTTTGGGACCCAGGCTTTCTATATACTTGCCAACCAGTGGCATGGTCAACGCAAACATTGCCAGGGATACAATATAAGGCAGCTGCATTTCAATTGCGCTGACCGTTAGACCGAAACCTCCAGCTGAGGTGGGGTCCGTGAAAATTTTCTTCAATGGTACACTGAGTATACTGTAAGCATAGACGGCACCCAGACAGAGTTCAA
>DUGS01000028.1:48795-48976 GCA_013331265.1 Methanosarcina sp. | reverse complement strand
AGACGGCACCCAGACAGAGTTCAATAATGGTGCCTATAATAACTAATATCCATCTTCCCGACTCAGCGGGCATGCCTAATACCTTGACATCATCTGCCATAAGTCCAACACCTCTGAAAGAAAATTATTTTATTCATTTCAATGTAGGCAATTAACATCGAAAGACTTACACAGTTGAAAC
>DUGS01000028.1:48384-48596 GCA_013331265.1 Methanosarcina sp. | reverse complement strand
GAGAATAAATGGCATTAAACTTTTTAGCTGTCTAAAATGTAAATTAAACTACAATTTTGTTGACTTGTTTTTGGATCTCATGCGTAAGTCCTGTATTGATCTAATCCGCAAATATTCAACCTACTAAAAATCGGCCTGTATAGATCGATTTTGGAAAGTTTCGCCAATCCCCCATTATTCAACTCGGTTTCCCCAGTATTTAAACCTGGTGG
>DUGS01000028.1:28613-48217 GCA_013331265.1 Methanosarcina sp. | reverse complement strand
GATTTATCAGTATTAATCATTATAGATAAGAAAAGTTGTTTCTAAAGGCTTACAGTAAAAATCTAACTCCGGAATTAATCACAAAGCGTAGCAAAAGAAATATTACTGTCCTTCCCAATCGATTATTGAGAATCTTTCTCGGTGGGGAATTAGTATTGATGGTGCTCTCTTTAATGAGAATACCAAAGGGGTGGTGTTAGTATGCTGAGGAGCAATCCAAAGACTTCGTGGAATAGTACAGAGCGCATGCCAACAGTATCAGCAACAGCTTATGTGGATGATTCAGCTACACTCATAGGGGATGTGAGGATAGGTGATAATGTATATGTCGCGCCTGCGGTCTCACTCAGGGCAGATGAGGCTTATCCTATCATCATAGGCGATGAATGTAATATTCAGGACGGTGTGATTTTTCACGGACTTGAGGGCAGTTCTATTGAACTCGGAAAGCGTGTATCAATAGCCCACGGTGCTGTGGTCCATGGACCCATGAAGATCGGAAATGACAGTTTTGTGGGTTTTAACGCGGTGGTGCATGCATCCACCTTAGGAGAGAAGTGTTTTGTAGCCCATGGGGCAGTGGTTATAGGCGTGAAGCTTGCAGACGGCAAGTTTATACCGCCTGCTACTTTAGTGGATACACAGTATAAAGCAGATGCACTTGGATATATCCCGGACAACCTCAAATACTTCAATGACGAAGTAATCAGGATAAACAAGGAGTTTGCCGCCAGCTACGGGCTGAAGACTAAGATAAGAAGAATAGGGGTCAGGTAAAGACTTTTTTATTTCGTAAAGACTTTTTTGTTTCGCTCGCAGGATGACCTTATAGGTAGTTATTTTTGCCAGGCAGTTATTTTTGCTAGCAGCAGAAGCATGAAGGGCCGATAATGCCAACGGATAGAGCACAGATATAGCAAGAAAATCACGCAAGCTGTTTTATGGGGATACTTGAGTATAATTAACACATAGAAATATGTGATATACAATTTCATACAGTTATCATAGGGTTTCATAAAAACCTATTTATGAACATGTGTGGATTTTGCATCATATGACTCAAGCAAAAAGACCTCTTATGCTCATGATCCTTGATGGCTGGGGCTACAGGGAAACTGAAGAAGGAAATGCTGTCCTGGCAGCCAGAACTCCGAACCTTGACAGACTGATGAAAGAACATCCCTGGTGCTTTTTAGAAGCCTCTGGAGAAGCCGTAGGCCTGCCGGAAGGTCAAATGGGGAACTCTGAAGTTGGCCATCTGAACATAGGAGCTGGAAGAGTTGTTTACCAGGATCTTACAAGAATAAATGTCTCTATCAGAAATGAAGACTTTTTCAAAAACCCTGTTTTGCTGGATGCAATTTCAAACGTGAAGCTCAACGATTCAAGCCTGCACCTGATGGGGCTTGTCTCTTACGGAGGCGTTCACAGTTACATGACCCACCTTTATGCCCTTATAAAACTTGCAAAGGAAAATGGGTTAAAAAAAGTATATGTTCATGTTTTTCTGGACGGGAGAGATGTCCCTCCTAAAGCTGCTCTTGCAGATATAAAAGAGCTTGATGCTTTTTGTAAAGAGAACGGGAATGCGAAGATTGCGACAGTACAGGGGCGCTACTATGCAATGGACAGAGATAAACGCTGGGAAAGGACAAAACTTGCTTATGATGCTCTGACGCTTGGAGTCGCCCCATATACAACCCCAGATGCCGAAACTGCAGTTTCTAAAGCCTATGACAGGGGAGAAACTGATGAATTTGTAAAACCCACTATAGTCACTGACCCAGAAGGAAATCCCGAGTCAGTCATTCAGGACAAAGATTCGGTAATCTTTTTTAACTTCAGGCCTGACAGGGCAAGACAGCTCACATGGGCTTTTGTAAAAGACGACTTTGAAGGTTTCACCAGGGAAAAACGCCCGAAAGTCCACTATGTTTGCATGGCACAGTATGATGAAACCCTGAATTTGCCCATTGCGTTCCCACCTGAAGAATTAACAGACGTGCTCGGCAAAGTGCTGAGCGACCAGGGGCTTATCCAGCTCCGTATTGCCGAAACCGAAAAATATGCCCATGTGACCTTCTTCCTTAACGGTGGACAGGAAAAATGCTATGACGGAGAAGACCGCTGCCTTATTCCTTCGCCAAAAATTGCAACCTATGACCTCAAACCCGAAATGAGCGCATATGAAGTTACGGACGAGGTATTAAGGAGGATTCAGTCAGGAAAATATGATGTAATTATACTTAACTTTGCAAACATGGATATGGTCGGTCATACAGGAATTTTTGAAGCCGCGGTAAAGGCGGTGGAAACTGTGGATAACTGCGTAGGCATGGTTACTGAGGCCCTGATAAAAGCAGGAGGCATAGCACTTATAACTGCAGACCACGGAAATGCCGAACAGATGGAAAACCCGGATACAGGACAACCTCATACAGCCCATACTTCAAACCCCGTAAAATGCATTTACACAGGAAATAGCGGAGTAAAAGCTCTTGAGAATGGAAAACTGTCCGACCTTGCCCCCACACTCCTTGACCTTCTCGGGATCCCGAAACCAGAAGAGATGACAGGTAAATCATTGATTTTGACAGAGTAACAGGTTTGCTGATGGGGCTGAGGTTCTCGGAACTGAAACCAGATGGAGAAAATACTCAAATGAAGCTCCTCCCTCAAATCAGAGCCGCCGGGCGAAGAAATTTAGGGAGGGGCAGTTCAATCTATAGGAACAAATCTTGCGCAAACAAAACCTTCTTTGTAAGGGACCTTTATCGTAAGCATTCCATTATTGTTCACTGCAAAAGCTTTTTCCGGATCTACAGGCCCGTCCAGGAAAAAAGACCCCATATATTCAACAGTTTCACTGAAAGCTTTGATATAAAAACTATTTTCATGCATAATAAGAGTTATATGCTCGTCCATGACATCCGGAAGTTCAACCTCTACAGTAAGATTTTCATGTTTATCATCATGGTACATGGCTATAACCGGAGTTTTTATTATTCTGGGCACGGGAGTTCCCATTAATTGCTTCCTCCTAAGAAAGTTATGCAATCTGATGTATCAAACAACTACTTAGTCTATCTTCACGTCCACTGCATTCTCAAAAGGCTGTTGATAAGGGACAGTGACTTTCAGGACCCCATTTGAATAGGTTGCTGTAGCTTTTTCCGGGCTTATAGGGCAGCATACCGCGTAACTGTCCACATATTCAACCCCTTCTTTGGTGGCTTTTATGTAAAATCCATCTTCCACAACCTTAAAAGAAATATCTTTCTTTTCCACGCCTGGAAGAACCACTTCTATTTTCAAGTTCTCATATGTAGCGTCCGGATATGCACAAATAGCAGGTGATAATCTCAAAATATCAGCCATAATATTCCCCCAAATAAAATCCCCGGTTAATATATTTATATATATCTTATTTATTTATTTCAGTTTATCCATAATCAGGAGAAGTGTTCCGCAGGTGAAGAAATGTCAAAGTGAAATATATGAGCGTGATTATACTTGAGATGCATTCCATCGGCATTTTAAGTGCGCAAGTCATGGTAAAAACAAAAGGGATGTGAGGGGAAAAATTAGATAATACTGGTTTACACATCCACTTTATTAAATCTCCAGAGTGCGGCGGACAACATTACGAGTGCAAAAAGAGTAAGGCCAAAAAACGAGACTCCAATATCAGTTGTCGTATAAACATAATGATTCCCCATCGCAGTGAAATTGGTCCCTAATGCAAAATAGCGGATTCCACCCGCTAGAAGGGACAGCGGGTTTAACATGGAGATGAACCTGAGCGCCGTGGGAAAAGCTTCAGATGGATAAAGGGCGTTGCTTATGAATAATAGGGGCATGCTAAACAGGCTGAGGACAGACTGCATCCCTTCAGGGTGTTTAAGGGAAATAGCTATTGACCCTGAGAGAAAAAGAAATCCTAAAGTAAAAATCGCCACCAATGTAAAGATGCCTGCTGCTGCAATAAGGGTTTGAGTAAGTGTATATCCCTTAAAGAACTCCATCCCTACCATTCTTCCAAATATAATTATGATGAAAGTGTGAATAAAGGCCTTTGTTACTCCTGAAAGCCCTATGCCCAGGATGATATGGGCCCGTGAAATCGGACTTGCCAGAGTCTCTTTAAGCAAGCTAAAATTCTTGTCAAACATGAGAGTGATGCCTCCGAAAAGGCTGGAAAAGAGTACATCCATGGCAATTATTCCTGCTCCCATATATGAAAGGTAACCTACATTCGGGACATCTGGGACACTTGGAAGGAGATCTATCAGCTTATCAAAACTTTTTGACATTGAAAACCCGAAGAATGCCAGCCACATAACAGGCTGGATCAATGAACTGATAAGTACTGATTTAAATCTGAAAAACTTAATCATTTCCCGCCAGTATACTGCACCGAATCCCATGCTCATTTTAATCCCCCCAAGTCTTTACTATTTTCAGGTTTTTGTGGATCTCCTTCTCTTAATCCGTGCCCTGTGTAATGCACAAAAACATCATCCATTGAAGGTTTTTTGATGTTTACGCTTGTGATCTCGATCCCTTTTTGCCTTATACTTTCCATAAGGTGCGGGAGGATACGCGTGACATCTCCCCCAAGCATGACCCTCAGGGAATTTAGATCTTCATTTACCCCTTTTACCGGTTCAAGGGTCCTTAAAATCTCTGCAGCAATTTTGTTGTCGCTGGTCTCAAGATAAATAAGGTCCTTTCCGAGCTTATTTTTTAATTCTGCTGCACTTCCTGTTACGATAATTTTCCCATGGTCGATAATGCTTATCCTGTCGCTGAGCTGGTCGGCTTCCTCCATATAATGTGTGGTCATAAAGATGGTGGTACCTTCTTTTTTAATCTCTCTCAAATATTCCCATATTCTCATTCTTGTCTGGATGTCAAAACCTATCGTTGGCTCATCTAAGAAAAGCACTGCAGGCTTTGTCATCAGTCCCCTTGCAAGTTCAAGCCTTCGCTTCATACCTCCACTCAGATCTTTTGCCAGACTATTCCTTTTATTTTCCAACTCAGTTAGCTTAAGGAGTTCCTCTATCCTTTCTCTCCGTTGTTTTTTTGGCATTGAGTAAATCTTTCCATGGTATTCCATGTTCTCCCATGCGGTCATTTCATAATCCAGACACGGCATCTGAAAAACAGTGCCTATAGATCTTCTTACCGCCTTTGACTCCGTTGCCACATCATACCCATTGACCTTAGCATTCCCTTTCTGGATTTTCCGGAGTGTGGTGAGGATATTTATTACCGTGCTCTTGCCTGCCCCATTAGGGCCTAGAAATGAGAAGATTTCCCCTTCCTGGACAGTAAAACTGATATCATCTACCGCTTTTACGTCCCCATATGAATGCTCAAGATTATTTACTTCTATGACATTTGCTGTCATGATTCAACCCCTCTTCCGTCACTTCCATTAAACCCCCAATTTTTGAGTGACGATGAATCAACTTATTCGTGAAATTATTGACCTCGAACCAATGTCTTGATATTTTTATACAGGTAGTGGTATCTCAGAAAACTTATAAACTTATGGAAATAAAGATTCTAACCAGATTTCTGAAACTTATTTCCATTTTTAGCATTTTAGAAATCTTCTATCTGTTGCTTAATCTCCTATCGTTGCTTAAGCTAATCTTTCGCAAGACATCTATGGGTAAAGCCATATTTTACTTTGTAATTAGTTTTCTGGTTGCCATTTATGTAATAAAATGATATATAATATGAATCAGGGTTATTTTATATCCTGATAAAACATGGCCAAAAACTTGCCTTGGCGGTTTCGCGAATTTGTGTAAATTTAAACTCAAGTTTTTTGGATACTGTGTGAAATTTGGTCCTCATGATACGGAATTTTCTTTCCTCTAACTTCTTGAGATTTATGGTTTTACAGAAAATTAGGCACACTACCTTTTTTCGAAAAGCTGAAAGGTTAAATATATATTTTCTAATTTTTATCTCCTCGATTTACAATAATTTGTAGACAATAAGTTTTAAATCCAGTAATATTAAATCCAGTAATATTAAGTGCAGTAATATTAAATCCAGCAATATTATTACACAGCCACTTTTAAAATAATCCAACATATCGTGCATATTTACATACAGTCTTGTATATATCCTGTACAACTTATGCGAAAAGATTGTGCTGGATTTCTCAAAGTGGTGACCGTGTAATAATCTCCCTACAGCACATATTCAGTTTAAACTAAACCTAAACTGGTTATTAGCTACTGGTTATTAGCTGCTTCATGTGGGTAACTTATACGTTATTTCCAGATTTCAAGAAACATGCGTTTAATTTGAATGCATGTGCCAAATGAAACCGAAATCTACTCCCATTCTATCTTTGCTACATGAAGTTACATGTTAAACGAGAGTTTGTTAGTTTACCCACACAATTTATCGAAGAGCCCTTAAGTTTCCTAAGTATGGGTCGTTAATAATTAACATTTTCATCTTTATTATATGTATATACATAAAGATTTCAGTGTAATCCAGGTATATGAGCGCCATATTGTCTCCTCCTTTCTCCTTAATAGATTCCTTTTAGTCCCCTTCTTTGTACAACCTTCTGCGAGAATAATAGCCATTTCATACATGGAATTCTTTAACAACCCCTCCGATATTTTAACCCACTATATAATTCAGTACTCTCTGACATTTATTTTTAGGAACAATAGTTAAGCCCGGACTATTTACTAAGTTTAATTGATTTTAACTCAAAGTTTTGTAGCTCTCTAGAAGTTTAGATGCGTTAGCTGTATACATTTAATATCCGGAGCTTGACTATATTTTTAATATTTGTTTCACAATAGACTCTTTGTTTCCAATTTTTAATTAGATTTGAGTCTATATACTAAAGCAATAGTATGAATTTATATTAACTGCATAGAATGAAAATTCCTTACAAATAATAGTGTTTCAAAATTCGGAGATAGTTTTTTTTCATTCAGCAAAATTTATGAGATGAAAATGGCGGAAGCATGCAAAACTGAACCCCATTATGTGTTGAGCAGACCAGGAATAAGAAACTGAAATTTGAACCAAGAAACTGAAATTTGAGCTAGGTGTAGAAATAGAGAATAATTTGGTATTTCATGGGCAAGAATAAATTAAGATTGACCCTGCATATTGTTTTTAGTAATGAAAGAAAAAGGATACAGAGTCAATAGCATTTTACAGAAATTTCGCTACACTGTCATTCATTGTCATCGTGGCTTTATTACGTGAGGAGAAAAAGTTTAAGCGACCTCATGTAAAAGATTGAGTATATTTCTGTATATTTTACGAAAACAAGCATTCAAGTTCCCTCCTGAACCATTATTGACTATTTTTTAGATAGCTTATCTTTTAAACCACTAATGCCCTATAATTTAGTCATTGATGGGCATCCATACACTAGTATATTGTGAATTTATATAAACTGAAGAGTATGAATCTTCCTTAAAATAAGTAGTATTCAAAAATTCGAAGACCGTTTTTCTTCCTCAAAAACCTGAACTTGACATAATATCTAATTTACTTTATATTCTGCCTCAAGTACGCAAGTCCTATAACGAACGAATGAGCTTACCCAAAAAAATAGTTAACAGTTTGAAAGTTGACGCTTATATCTCATGAAATAAAGAACAGTAAAACCCTTAACACCATTCTAAAAATGTATTCCAAAAGACTAAAAAGTATATATGGCTACTAACTTATGGAATAGTGATGAAGTTAGTCACCCTTTCAAGACAAAATGAATCTCTGGAACTTCCATTTTATCTCGAAAAGGTGGCTATTTATTTATTCCAAATTGTTCAGGACTTAGACTGCGACCAACTGCCATGCTCCCTGGAAGACGTTCCAGTTCAAGACAGCGACCTGTATGTTTAAGTTTCCAATACCTATTAACCAATCAAACATTTCTTTTCCTCCTTTGATATTCGTCTTTTATTTCGATTACACCCAGGTCCACTGGTTGACTACCTGCAGGATAGCAAAGTTTGCCGTAGCAGTTTGGATAGCGAAGTTTCCAATACCGATAAGTGTGTCAAACATTTCTTTTCCTCCTTTGATTTTTGTCCTTTTATTTCGATTACACCCAGGTCCACTGGCCGATTATCTGTGCGATGGCAAAGTTCAGCGTAGCAGTTTGAGTTGCAAAGTTTCCAATACCTATAAGAGTGTCAAACATTTCATATTCTCCTTTGATGTTTGTCCCTTTGATGTTTGTCCTTCGATTTTGATTACACCCAGGTCCACTGGCCGATTATCTGTGCGATGAAAGCGTTTCCCGTTGCAGTTTGGATAGCAAAATTTCCAATACCGATAAGTGTGTCAAACATTTCTGCCCCTCCCTTTCTTTCAATTTTATAGTTTATTTACCCCAATCATTTCATCAGGTATTCTCACGGTACGTATTTATATAGGATTTTACATACTATGTTCTAGTATACTGAATAATATATACTATACCTAATATATTTGTCTTTGTTTCAAGAAAAACACAGACAAGTTCTACTTTTCCGTGAGCATATTTCCTATTTAGTGTCAATCTATATTTAATTTATAGAACCAATTCTCCTTACAAATAATGATGCTTACATATTTAGATATGTGTTAATGTAATAAAGACTATATTTTTAATTTTGAGCTCATTCTGACCTATATTTGAAATGTTCTGGAAATTAATATAGTGCAGGATTACAAAAACACATTTTTTCAAGAGATCTCTTTAGAAATTATATAACATATTGAGAAATTTCAAAAAAAGACATTTGATTACTATTTATTGTGGAAAACAAAAGCAACAGACCTATTCTAGTCATTAAAATGTATAAAAAATATAACATTGTTGTTGATATCGTTTTTGGGAAAAATTACTCGAAAACCTGGTTATTATCTCAACTGAAGCTTCGGGAAATAGGTGCTCTAGATTTTCAATAACTCAAAATTTACTCCTTTAATCTCTTATCTTGAATAAGCAGTTTGGGGTATAATCACGAAAAGTGATTCTAAAAACTCTTACTGATTATGAAGAAAATTAGTTTTGGGATGAGCTCTTGAAATTGGACAGATTCGTTTAATAGTTAAAGCAGTATTTCTTGAGTTCTTTTCCAGAATTTAGTGAAAATACTGGGCTTTCGGGATTGTAAAATGATCATAAATCCTTTATAATTATCTCTTAAACTAAAAAATAATAGAGCAAAGGTTAAAATGGACTTTCTTACATAGAAAATAAAAAGAATTGAAACTATTGTAATTTTTTCTAATTACACCTTAATAGTGTTGGGAAGGGGGACTGAAGTCATAGATCTGAATAGGTTACCTGAGGATAGTTTATCGGTTGTAGAGGTTTCCAATGTCAGGAAAAGTTATATGCTTGGGGATATGGAAGTTCCTGTACTTTCAAATATTAACCTTAAAATCGGAAAAGGGGAACTACTCGCGATAATGGGTCCATCAGGCTCCGGAAAAAGTACTCTTATGAACCTTATAGGTTGCCTTGATAGACCTACTGGAGGGCAGATCCTTATAAAAGGAAGGGACTCGAATGGAATGTCCGATGAAGAGCTTGCTCGCCTTCGGGGACTTGAAATAGGTTTTGTTTTTCAGACTTTCAATCTAGTCCCTCGCATGACTGCTTTTGAGAATGTTTTGCTCCCGACCTTTGCAAATTCAAGGAGCATAGATCCACAAAAGCGTGCGAAGGAACTTCTTAAGCTCATGGGACTGCAAGATCGTATGCACCACAAGCCCGGAGAGCTTTCGGGAGGTCAATCTCAGAGGGTCTCGATTGCAAGGGCACTCATCAATGATCCTTCCATTCTTCTTGCTGATGAACCGACTGGAAACCTGGATTCAAAAACAGGCTCTGAAATCCTTCGCATATTCATGGACTTGAATAAGGAAGGAAGGACAGTCGTAATAGTAACACACGACCCTGAAATCGCAAAATTTGCTGATAGGGTTGTCCTGGTAAAAGATGGAGTAATTCAGTATAATTAATAAAGTGAGTATATAAGGTGGGAATATATGGGGTTAATTAAAGAGCGTATTATTGCAACTTTTTTTTCTTTACTTATAATTGCTTCCGTTTTTGCGTCTCCCGCTTATGCAGCTGTAGGGAGTGCAAACCTGAAAGTAACGATCGTCGAAACAAATCCTTATCCTGCAAAAATAGGAGAGTATCTTACCCTAAATATACAGGTGGAAAATGTTGGAGGGGCAAAAGCTGATAACGTTGATATTGAAATAGTCCCTAAATATCCTTTTTCTCTCGATTCCCAGGAAAATGCCGTGCAGAATATAGGGGCTCTCAATCCTGGCCGAACTGCTACAAAAGAGTTCTCTCTGTTTGTTGATAAAAGCGCCCAGAAGGGAACTCGTCCTATAGATATCCGCACCAGAACTAGCAAGGAAGACCCGTGGAGTAAGGAATCCTTTGATATAAGGGTAGGTACTGAGACCTTTGACAGCAAAGGTACTGTCGAGCTTGCAGAGATTGTCTCATCCCCTGAAATCTTTATGCCTGGCGATGAAGGTACTGTTACAGTGACTCTTAAGAACACCGCAACCTCACCTACTGTTACTATTGATGGAAAAGACTACGATACCAATGCGAGGATTCAGGCTGCAGTTTTGAGGCCGCTGTCTGATGGGATTACTGTTCAGTACGCTCCTTATTACGAAATGGGACTTTTGGGCCCGGGAGAAAGCGTTAAATTAACTTTTAATATCGAGGTTAAAGAAGATGCTAAAGAAGGAGTTCACAACCTTGAACTTGAAATCGAAGGAAACTCTTATGACTACAACAGCCGGAAGAACATTCCGCTCAAAGTTGACTCTTCGAATATAAAGGTAATTACCTCAAAACCGCTTGAGCTGGTAAACGGGAAAGCTATAGTAGAGTTTGATGTAGCAAATACTCACCCAAACGAGCTAAATTCTGTCAGCATAAGACCTGAGGCTGAAGGTGTGAAGTTTTACCCTGCGGAATATTTCATTGGACCAATAGACCCTGATGAACTTTTCACAATAAAGTTTGATGCGATACGAGACAGCTCTTCGGATTCCAACGATGAAAGCATAAACATGTCTGTTACTGCGAACTATAATAATGGGATAAACAGGCACGAAAACGTTGCAGGTAACCTGAAACTTGCAACTGATTCCCTGCCTTCGGGAACAAACTCTACAGTTGCAATTGCGGGTGTTATTGCAGTCGTCTTTATCCCGGCAGCTGTCATCCTGTACAGAAGAAAAAAACAATGAGTTAATGAAGGTCTTCAATTGTCATATTTCTGGGGGTAAAATATGATACAATTTGTACAGGCGGTTCATATTGCTTCTGGAAGCATACGCAATTCCAAGCTTCGGTCTGCACTTACGACACTCGGAATTGTGATAGGTGTCGCAGCAGTAATAATAAATGCGTCCCTTGGTGCCAGCTTTAATCAGTTTTTTACTGACGAAGTTAGCTCTGTGGGCTCAAACTTTATAATTGCATATAGCAACCAGCCAAACCTCTTCTATGATAGTGAGCTTAAGATAATGGAAAATACTCCAGGGATCTTGGGAGTTTCTCCCAGAAAAATAGTGTCCGGAGAGATTAGTTATCTTTCAGATACTAAAAGCGTGAGCGTTGTGGGTGTAAACGGAGACTTTCAGGAAATCCAGGGAATCAAAATGGAAGAGGGAAGTTTCCTGACTGATAAGGACATTTACTCTGCTGTACTCGGGCATGATCTTGCAAAAGAGAAATTTGGCAGGAGTATCTCGCATAGAAGCACTGTTGATATCGCATTCCGGCAGGAGAACGGCACGCTTGTAAGAAAAAGCTTCAAAGTAAAAGGAATTCTGGAGAATTCTAAAGAAACTATTGTTGGAGGAGATGGCAGTACAGACATGATCGTCTATATCCCTATTTCGACCATGAATGAGATGACTGGAGAACAGGACTATGGAGCTTTTTTTGCGATGGCAGAAAGTTCTGAAAGCATCGGCAATATTTCGGATGACGTGGATAAAAGACTTGCCCGGAACTTCGGAATTGCTGAAAGGGATATAGACAATGAAGATTCGAAGCCTTATACAGTATTCGATCAGGAAGATGTCCTCAAAGAGGTAGGTGCATTGGGAGATAAGTTGAGCTCTTTTCTCCTTATCCTTGCTTTAATTTCACTGTTCGTAGGCTCAATAGGAATAATGAATATCATGCTCGTAACAGTCACTGAACGCACAAAGGAGATTGGTATAATGAAGTCTGTAGGTTACAGCAATTCTAATATACTATCCCTTTTTTTGTTAGAATCCGTAATGGTCAGCTCCCTTGGAGGACTATTAGGTACTGCTATAGGAGGTTTTGGAGCTTATATCCTTGAAAGTGCTCTCAAACTTCCGCCGGTGTTTCCTTTCAAGCTGATTGAAATCGGAATTCTTGTTTCAGTTCTTGTAGGTGTAAGTGCAGGCCTGTACCCTGCAAGAAAGGCTGCGAATATGAATCCTGTGGATGCCTTAAGGTATGAATGAGGGTCTTTTAAGTTTGAAGAAATGACCCTTATTTCTTCAAATTTGGCAGAGCTTACGGAAATATAGTACATAGCTGCTACTATAATTTCCAGGCTCAATATTTAAATCGGAGCGTTAATATGAAAAACCCTACGGATAAAGAGCCTTTTAAGTAGGAGTTGCCTGATTCTGGCTTCCGAGGATGCAAATAAGGGGACGCACAATCTTGAACTTGCAATCGAAGGCAATTCTTTTGATTATACTTGCCGTCCTGATTGTCGCCCTGGCTGCTGCGGGTGTACTGATCTATAGAAAAAAACAGCGGAAAAACAAATGAGCAGTCTGTCTCTGGTGCCTGGTTCTATTAATATTTCAGAAGTTATGTCTTCCGCTGGATCCTGCTCCTGGTAGCAGGATTTTTAACTTAAATCTCCTTTTCAAGCAGGTTGCTATCTCTTTTCAATTTTTATATTCAGTTGATGAATCCGTTTTTTTCAATTTTTTTCCTTTCGGCGACGAACTCGTTTTTTTTGTTTCGTTATCCTGGACAGGGGCATTCTCCGATTTTGCCGGAATGGTAAAGGTAAATGTACTTCCTTTTCCTACCTCTGAGTCCACCCATATCTTCCCGCCATGAAGATCTACAAAGTTTTTGACAATAAATAACCCAAGACCGGCTCCACCATATCCTCGGGCTGCAGAAGAATCTCCCTGTGTAAAAGGCATGAATATCTTCTCGTGGCTCTCTTTTGAAAGCCCAATTCCATTGTCCGAGACTTTAACTTCGAGAACTCCTTCCTTTTTGCAGGCACCGATAACGACCTTCCCTTTCGCAGGAGTAAATTTTATGGCGTTGCTGACCAGGTTATACAGGATCTGCCTGAGTTTTGTAATATCAGCCTGAACATTTCCAACAGAGGGATCTATCTTAAGTTCGACAGTAATCTTCTTGACCGAAGCAGGCGAAAGGAGGCTCATTCTTACCTCTCCTATGAGGCTTGCAATATCTACATCCTCGTATTTGAGGGTCTTTTCCCCAGCTTCAAGTCTTGAGATATCAAGCAGGTTATTAATAATCTCAAGCAGACTTTTTCCGCTTAACAGTATATTATTAACATACTTTGATTGCTTTGTGTTCAAGGGCCCGAAAGCTCCTTCCAGCAGCAGATCAGAAAAACCTATAACTGAATTGAGCGGGGTCCGGAGCTCATGGCTCATATTCATTATGAAACTGTTCTTTGCACTGTTTGTGGCTTCAGCGTCTTTTTTTGCTTTGAGAAGAGTTGTTTCAAGCTCTTTTTGCCCGTTTACATTGCACGTGTGCACCAGATATTCCCATTTTTCTCCTCTTTTAACGATGATACCTTTTTCCTCCACCAGCTCAAGAAGTTCACTGCCTGATAATTCGCCGAGAGGAAAAGTGCAGAGATATGTAAGTTTTCTTCTGTTATCCGGGTTAATTTCTCTAAGGCCTTCTTCCAGCCTTTCAGGATCGGGCTTGAGGGAGCTTTCTGTTCTAGTAATATTAATATTCATTCTGAAACCAGGTAATCCTTCAGAAAAGGCTTTTTCACTCCTATTTTCCATGATTTCTTTTACTGCTGATTCAAGCAGCGGGATATTTTTTGAAAGTGTGCCGGCTGTAATGATCTCTAATTGAGATGAAGTTAGATACTTTCCGACATTCACGCCTGCTTTCTCAAGTTCATTTTTTGCCTTTTCAACTTCCTGTGAATCCTTAACAGTCCAGAGACAGTACTCTCCCTGCTCAATCCCCTGTTTAAAATAGGCAGCAAGTAGTTCTGTAAGTTCTTCGGCATCACTATATACAGCAGAGAGCTGGGTGCTCTGTGGAATGCTTGAAAAAAGTTCGGGGCATTTGTCGGTATTTTTCATCAGAATCTTTCCCCCCTCCATGTGTTTACAATAAGTGCATCTTCAGTGCACAATCCGGGTTTAAGTGGGGCATGAAACAGAGAATGTGGGATATGTATGACAACTTCCCACGCTCTAAATCTGGCTTAAAGTTTTTGGTAAATATTTCTAAAATTTACAGGATAATATATCGTTTTAATCATTTATTTCTTTTTAACTTTCAATATTTCATACATATGCTTATATTTTCTATCATATTACATCAGCATATATAAGAAATGTGCTAATTTGTAATGTTGAGAAGTTAGCTCAGTTTTTAAAATCTATATAGATTGAGGTGCCTGAAGGTATAGAGTATTGATATATTTTATGCCTTCTTGGAAAGAGCTTCAGTGTTTTTATGAAGAGGAAATAAACGCCCGGGCAAACAAACAGGCAAAAATGGCTCAGGTGAATGCGCTGAGATATGAATAAACAGATGGCTTAAAACTTAAGCTCTTATAGTTCAGAAATTCCTTCTCAGAGTTTTTGTTTTCGCCTTTTGTTTTAGTCCCGTAAAAGGGGGTATTTTTTCTCAAATTAAATCTTCAGCTCTCTCGAACAAAACCGGAATGCTAATTACGGATCGAAGGGATACTTATTAAAAAGCGCATTTTTGAATTTATTCTTTCGCGGATTCATGGGAAGGAAATGCTACTAAGAGGACCTAACTTTTTATTTATGCAGCTTTGTGGAGGAAGAAGGGATGGAAACAGGAGAGAAAAAAGCTATTGGAGCCAGGAATTTTCTTTATCCTATGCCCACTACTCTTGTGGGTGCCGATGTGAACGGGAAGCCAAACTACCTGACAGTTGCTTTTTGTGGAATTGTTCAGGCAGGTCCCCCGATGATTGCAGTTACTCTTGGAAAAATGCATTATACAAATGAAGGGATCAGGGAAAACAAATGCTTCAGTGTGAATATTCCCTCCAGATACATGCTCGAAGCTACGGATTACTGCGGCATAGTCTCCGGGAAAAAGATTGATAAATCCGGTATTTTCCAAACTTTCTACGGAAAGCTCGAAAAAGCTCCAATGATTCGAGAGTGCCCTGTAAACCTCGAATGTAGGCTCGTGGATACCCTGGACTTCGGCGGGACAAATGAGGTTTTTATTGGGGAGATTGTGGAAAGCTATGCTGAAGAAAAATATCTCTGTAACGGGGTCCCTGATATAGAAAAGATCGAACCTATTGTTTTTTCCATGTACGATAACAATTACTGGGGAATAGGCGAGCGTCTTGGTAAAGCCTGGCATGTTGGAAAAAAATTCAGTCAGAATATTAATGAGGACAGAAGTAAAAGTAATATGTAAAGAGAAAACTTTCTTTGAAGAAAGTCCTTTTTGCAGGTGTCAATAAAGGGGTTTGAGGACAACATTGAGGATTCTGAGCCGGAGAATAGACGGCTCGCCAGTTTTAGTTTTCATGGGACAATGGGGGTTATTATATGAAAGTAACAGTATTCAGCGGGAGCCATAAAGGCAGGGAAGGAAACACCCTTATTATGGTTGAAGAATTCCTGAAAGGTGCAGAAGAAGCCGGGGCAGAAACTGAAAATATTATCCTTGCCGAGAAGAATATTAGATACTGCAGGGGAAAATTCGAGTGCTGGCTCAAGACGCCCGGAAGGTGTACTATTCGCGATGAGATGGATGACTTGCTTCACATATTTATGGGTTCGGACATCGTCGCCTTTGCATGTCCTGTATATTTTGAGAATGTTCCTTCCATAATGAAAAATTTCATAGATCGGCTTACTCCTGTTCTTCTGCCTCACTTTGAGGAGGACGAGATGGGTGAATACAGGCATTCTAAGCGTTATGAGAAATATCCAAAATTCGTTGTGATTTCGAATGCCGGGCTGCCAGGGCAGACAAATTTCGATGTAGAACGCCTTTTTTTCAGGCGGCTAGCAAGAGCTTTTCATACAGAGCTGATTGCAGAAATCTATAGAGGAGAAGGGGAAATTTTCAGAAGCCAGAAAAATCTCATGCTGAAACCTCTGATAGGAAAATATAAAAAATTGCTCAGATCTGCCGGTAAAGAGGTTGTTGAAAGTCAGGCGCTGTCGGAAAAAACAGTTTCAGACCTTGAGAAGCCAATCGTACCTCCGAGCCTGTACATAAAGTTCGGAAATGAAGAATGGGACCGTCTTATATCAGAAAGAGAGTCTTGAGCAGACTCTCAAATTACTGGCTTTCCAGGTTGCCTTCAACGAGGTCTTCCAGGCTGTGTTCCATGTAAGGTGCATTACTCCTTTTAATCAGTTCCTGACAGACTTCAACCGGCTTCCCGTCCATTACAAGAGCTCCGTTTTCGATTAATACAGCCCTGTGGGCGACTTCCCTGACAAAGTCCATATGGTGGCTTACGAGCACAATGGTCGTGCCGAAACGCTCGTTAATCCTTTTTAACGAATTTGTTACATCTCTCAGGGTTACGGGGTCAAGGTCTCCAAAAGGCTCGTCAAGCATAAGGTATTCAGGAGAGGTTGCAAGGCTCAGGGCAATAAAAGCTCTGACATGTTCTCCTCCGCTTATCTGGTAAGGAGTTTTATCAAGGACTTCCATTGACAGGTCAAGGGCTTCAAAGACCGGTTTTGCATAGGTATCAACATCGGTTACCGGAATAGCCGGGAAGAGGTCGAAGTAAACCGTGTCACTGAGGTTCAGTTCCCTGAGTACGACAGTCTTATCCTCTTCAGGCATATCGGGCAGGCGGTAAACATTATCCAGAGTCTCATCCGAAAGTCCCATTTCCCTGGCTTTATTTCTCGCGTATTCTATTGCACCCTGTTTTTTCATGCTCAGCCTGAAGCGTATCTGGTCTCTTACAGTTGAATTTACGGACATTGAGAATTCCTGGTTCATAATGCTCATAATCCGCCTGAGCTCCATACGCTTCTTGCTGTACTCAGTGACATCCACCCAGTCATCCTTACAGAGATACTCAACAGACCCGCTTTTCGGTTTGACCAGCCCCTCCATCAGCTTTATCATTGTCGTTTTTCCGGCTCCTGAAGGCCCTATAAACGCCAGAATTTCTCCTCTATAAACATCCAGAGAGAAGTTTTTGATATTGAGGACTTCCCCCATCCGGATAAGAGAATAACGTTTTGAGACATCTCTTACTTTAATGCAGACTTCCTTATTCCCTGGCTCTGAAAGTTCTTCCCTTGGTTTCATGTCTCTCAGGAAGTTTTTAAGTACCCAGGCAGGTTCACCATCGGCTGCTATTTTCCCGTTTTCAAGGAAGATAAGCCTGTCTGCAAGATAGGCATGGATTTCAGGAAGGTGGGAGACCACTATAATCGGGATATTAAGTTTCTCTTTCAGGCTCTTTATCACATCCAGGATTTCCTGTTTCGTATCCGGGCCTGTCATTGTTACGGGCTCGTCCAGTAGAAGGACTTTCGGTTTTGCTGCAAGCTGCCTTGCCATTACGACCCTTTGCTTTTCCCCCCCGCTCAGGAGATTGGTGGAGTGAAGGGCTTTGTGTTCCAGGCCCACAAGTTTCATATACTCCATAGCCCTGGCAAAGAGCTCTTTATAATCATCAGTTTCACTGCTCGGAAGGGCTTCATACCCTTTTCTGAGATAATTCAGTTTCCTTATGATGTTTTCTATTGCAGGCCCGTTCCAAAGCCCAAAATTCCGCTGGAGGTGTATTGCAGTTACGCTTTTCAGGAGTAGTTCTCCTTCAAGTCCTGATTCAGGAGTCACAGTTTCTCCATCTACTTCCACAGTTCCTTCATCGAAGGGCTCAACTCCCCGGATAATGCGGAGCAGGGTCGATTTCCCGCTTCCGCTTCGACCTGTAATTCCGAGGATCTCTCCGTCCTCCACCGTGAGGTCGATATGGTCCAAAACCCTTCTTTTTTCGGAACACACCTCATAATCTTTTACCAGATTGGAAATCCTGATCATAATCATACCTCCTAGTGTAAATTGCAAGTTGACGCTGGACACTTGATCGGTTCTAAAGGACTTAATATTTTTTCTTCATGAAAAATTTGCCTCTTCGGAACCATTTCATTTTTCAGATCCTTTTGCGTTAGTAGAATATGGTACTAAAATAGGAGTCAAGTATTTCCTTTAAAACTATTTATTACAATCGGCTGCCTGTGAATTGTCGCCCAAACTGGTTTTAAATATTAAGTGTAAAGATAATACCCAAAGTGAACTGCCCACTAAATCTAAAGATTTAACGGGCTTCTTGGTTCATTCCTCCCTCTATTGAGGGCAAGTCCCCAAGCTCTTCCCCACGTTCCGCAGGTGTTACAATCCAATTAGATTTTGATCAATGAGAGCAAATTTTTTGATATTGATAGCGGCATTTATATCTCTTTCATGTTTTGTTTTACAATCAGGGCAAGTCCACTCTCTATCTTTTAACTGAAGCTCTTTATTGTGGTATCCACACACGCTACACAGCTTAGAAGAAGGCTCGAACTGTCCTATTCTCAGGATAGTTTTCCCAAACCATTCAGCCTTATATTCTAACTTTGAAATTCTGGAAAAGTATTATTGGAGTGAAAATACGTTATGAAGTGAGGGATATTTTGCATCTACTATAGGAAATGTTAGTAAAGAAGCCGCCGAATATTACATACGGAATCAGGGTTGAAGTTGACGCTTACATCCCCTGAACTAAAGACTCAGGGGTTTTACGCTTATTCATATAAAGATAGGGGGTTTACAGCCCTGCCCTTTCAACCATTAAGTCTGCCACCTGTTTTGCGTCCTTGAAAGGGAAATCCTTTTCAGTAATCAGACTTTTTGCCTCAGCAGCGGTAACTTCAACATCCCCTATCATGCATGTAGTGTCCAGTCCCTCGGGTAAAGCAGAAATTAATTCTTCCAGTGTGTTTATTGGAAATTTTGCACCTTTGAGTATTTCTCGAATCTGTTCATGGACTTCTTCTCTAACTCCCATAATTTTTCCTCCGATTTTTCCTTTTCGATTTTATGTTCTAAGGACTCATTATTCCATAATCTTTTATTGGCAAGTAATTAGTATATTTTTACCAAGCATAAAATATTCTCTATTTTTCGCTCTATGTTCCTGGAAAAATGAAGTTCAGAAGGGAGAGATGGCTTATGCTGTCAAAAAGAGGCGCTAAAAAATAAATAGATAATAAAAAGAACAGTTTAATTTAATGAATTT
>DUGS01000028.1:27660-28434 GCA_013331265.1 Methanosarcina sp. | reverse complement strand
AGTTTAATTTAATGAATTTTAGTAGAAGTTCTTAAAAGCAGGTAGCACACCTCGAATTCCTTAAAAATGAACTCATATTTTTATGGCTGATACAATCTCAGCCACCTTTGCAGCAACGTCTTTTACTTCTTCAACAACTGTGCCGGTGACGATCATATCCGCACCTGCAGAGACACAGAGCTTTGCGGTTTTCGCGTCTCTGATCCCGCCGCCAACGATAAGTTTGTTTTCCCCAAGTACCTGTTTGACAGCCCCTATCATTTCGGGGTTTACTGGCGCATCAGCTCCTGATCCTGCTTCCAGGTAGGTATAATGCATGCCAAGGTATTTGCCTGCAAGGGCATAGACTGCGGCAATTTCAGGTTTCTTCCTGGGAATCAGTTTCGCATCCCCTACCCAGCCAACAGTGCCTCCTGGCTCAACTATAAGGTATGCCATGGAGATAGGCTCAATCTGGCTTCTGTAAACAAGCGGAGCTCCAAGCACCTGGTTTGTAATTATATACCCTATGTCCCTTGAGTTCAAAAGGCTCATGAAAAATACTGCATCTGCGTACTTACTGAGTCCGGCTGAACTTCCCGGGAAAAGTATGGTAGGTACATTTACATTCTCTTTGATTTTTACTACAGTCTCATCTAATAGGGTTCCCGACGCTCCGGTTGAACCCCCTATCATGATGGCATCAGTGCCTCCTTCAACTGCTGCGAGAGCAATTTCGGCAGCTCTCTCAGGTGTCTGAGACGCCGGATCGATAAGGGTAAGATGAACTTTTCC
>DUGS01000028.1:0-27471 GCA_013331265.1 Methanosarcina sp. | reverse complement strand
GATAAGGGTAAGATGAACTTTTCCGTCCTTTTCAATAATCTTCTGGAGGTGTGCTTCCACCTGCAAAAAAGATCATGCTCCCTTGGATTCCTTGGATTTAACACGAAGAGCACTTGAGCCGCATTTTCTGCAGCGGGTTGCCCTTGTGGCGTTTCTAGCATTACACTTCATGCAGATTTTTTTGTTTAGTAATCTTTCTTCTGCTTCTGGAAAACGACCCATTTTTGTCACCTGCTATTATTTTTTATTATCAATACGGTATATAGCCCGCTTAATGGATGTTAATACATATAATGTTTTTCATCAAAAATTTCCGCTACTTATTGGGTTTGTAAGTCTTTTTTCTTCTCTTATGTACTCTTGTTTTCCTTTCCACCCCAGACTCGAAGCCTATTTATTGGTCCTGTTGTTTATTCCGTAGCCTGAAGACTGAAGTATAGGCTGAGTAAGTTACCTTATTTGACACAACGATATTACTAAACAACAATATTACTAATACGGATAATTCTGGCAGTAAGCGGACTTAATATATTATTGCACTGCCAGTTGCAGGCTATATTTAGAATTACGACGTTAGTATCAAACCCTTATGGGATTGTTCAGGCTAAAGGTAATTTAGTCTAAGGACAATCTTAAGCTGAGAATAATTAATGCAAAAAATATTAAGTCCAGACTATTAGAAAACTAAGATTGATTTAAGGTTTAAGTAGACCCGGGATGAAATTAAATTCCCGATTCCAGTAAGGTGATTAATGTGGCTATCCATCCTATAGAATACCGATACGGTACAGCGGAAATGAAATATGTATGGAGTCAGGAAAACAGACTTGCTAAGATCTTACAGACCGAGGCAGCCCTTGCCCGGGCAGAAGCGGATATGGGACTTGTCCCCGCAGAAGCGGCTGAAATTATATCCGAATGCATTACCTCTGTAAAAGCCGAGCGGGTCGATGAAATCGAAGCTGAGATCCGCCATGACATGATGGCTGTCGTTGTTGCGATTTCTGAGAAGTGCCGGGATGACGCAGGAAAATGGGTCCACTTCGGAGCCACTTCAAACGATATTCTTGATACGGCAACAGCTCTCCAGATAAAGGAAGCAATTGATATTCTGGAAGATAAACTCAAAACCCTGCTCAGGGTTCTGGTAAATCAGGCCGAAGCCCACAAGAATACGGTTTGCTGCGGAAGGACGCACGGGCAGATAGGGGTTCCCACAACCTATGGGCTTCGTTTTGCAATATGGGCTTCTGAGATTTCAAGGCATCTTGACCGCCTGTATGAATTGACCCCGAGAGCTACCGTGGGGCAGATGACCGGAGCTGTCGGTACTCAGGCAGCTTTTGGAAAATCCGGGATCATGATCCAGAAGCTTACAATGCAGCACCTTGGAATCGGAGCCGTGGATGTCTCAAATCAGATTATCCAGAGAGACAGGCATGCCGAGTTCGTTATGTGGATGGCAAATGCAGTCACGACCCTGGACAAAATCGGTGTAGAAATCAGGACGCTTCAACGTAGTGAGATTGCCGAGATTGAAGAAAGTTTCGGGAAAAAGCAGGTAGGTTCATCCACCATGCCCCACAAGCGCAATCCAATTAAATCCGAACAGATATGCGGGCTTGCCAGGATTGTTAGGGCAATGGTTGAGCCTGAGCTTCTTAACAATACTCTATGGGACGAGAGAGACCTTACAAATTCATCCTGTGAAAGGGTTGTCTTCCCAGAAGCCTGCGTGCTTACGGACCATATCTTTAAACTCGGAGCCAGCGTACTTGAGAACCTCAAGTTCTATCCCGAAAATATTCGCCGGAACCTGGACTTGTTAAGAGGTCTGAATATGGGCGAAGCCATAATGATCGAACTTGCAAAAAGGGGTGTAGGCAGGCAGGAAGCTCATGAACTCGTCCGGACTGCAGCAATGAGAGCCCATGACACAGGGCAGCATTTCAAACAGGTCCTTCTGGATACCCCCTCTGTTTCGAGGTACCTGAGCGCCGAAGATATCGAGAACCTTGTAAACCATGATAAATATATAGGAACAGCAGTGGAACAGGTAGAAGGGCTTGTTATAAAGCTTCGTGAAGCCTACACCCTCTGAACTTTTCCTTTTTCTTATTTTTAACATAGAATAATTTTGAGAAAAGGTTTTTACACGCCTGGATTTTGCAGGCTGGATTTATCTCCTGCGCTACCTGAATAATATATTGTTAGATTTTTTCTTTTACGATAGCATATTAAAGTCGTTATGTTTTTGCAAAAAAATAATAAGTTGTTAAGAATCTTCAATTATAGTCATGATTAAATATAAAAGCTTATATCTGCTAAATCCCTTTAATATATGAGAGCTTTATCAAAAGTTTCATCCGAATTGGGTGATTGAGGCATCTAATAAACAGGCGTTGTGTGATTAAAAATCTATTTGGGCTAGATTTGGTAGATGATTTGTGGTGTGAATGTGGATTAGATGCCTCATTAACTCCTACGTACAGGTTATTTATAAAATTTGTGCTGATTTTATCATATATCTTCTAAAATAATTCCTTCTCCCACTACCTCTTTTTCATATCTTTCATATATTATTTAAATAGTATGATTATATTAAAAACATGTACCTACATACCCATACAAATTAAAGATTAAAGGCAAGTTTTTACAAGGCAAGTTTTTACAAGGTAAGTTTTTACGGTTAGGATTTTCTTTATTTGCCAGTAAATACCTGGCCTTCTGGATTGACAGAACAATATCAACACTATTCTCTTACGAAACACTATCTCTTACGAGTTATTTATATCCTGACCTTGATGTGCCCAAAGAAAAAGAGCAAAGTTACTTTTGTAGTTGTATTAAAGTTTTTGGGCTCCCACAGGTTTTAATGCTTTCTTCTGTAAAAAATCACTTTGTTTAAGGAAAGAAGTAGTCCATTCACCTATTATTTTACGAAAATAATATAAAAGTTTATATATGATGATTCTCTATCCCACTTAGCGTTTCTGTATGTGGTATTGAGGCATCTAAGAAACGGCGTTGCGTAACCTCAAAATCTATTTGGGCTAGATGTGGTAGATGATTTGTGGTATGAAAGTGAATTAGATGCCTTAATAAATTCATACAATGGGTTTTTTATGTGATCAGTGCATGAGTCCGGACCAGCAGTGATCAGGCCCGTTTTACTCCTGCTAAAGGTTTAAAGACTTTGAGTTTTCCCCGGTTAAATTTATCTGGAGGGCAGGCTCTTATGCATTTCTGGCAATGCGCGCCTTCGCAGAGGTCAGTGCTTATCATAACCCTGTTTTCTTCGTCAATTGTAATGGCATCATTAGGGCAGATTTTATGCACTTCTTGCACTCGGGGCAGTCGCAAACATTATATGAGCGCCTATTATCTGGCTTGCAATGTCCTGAAGTTCCCACAGCCTTTCTTCCGAAAGCAGGATCTCCCTTTGCAACTGCAAGAGAGGTGTTTCCAATCTGGGCAATTTTTCCTGTGGAGTAAGGGATTAAGCCAATTTCTGGGCTTTTTCTATGAGGGCAATAACTCCAGTACCTGTGATCCCCTTTGCTTTTATCTGGCTCACTTCAATAATTTCTCCTGTTTTAGGGTCAATAAGGTCTCCTGGATCGGGTTTCATTTTTTCATTTTACCGCATTTATCGAGAGCCCATGCGCAAGATCCTGCCCGTAGTGGATTGCGAAGTCCATGTGGTCCATCACATTCGCTCCGGGAAGAGGATTTCTCAGTGTTATTACTGTCCTTTTGATTTCCCTGATATCCAGGTCAATCTTCTGAGCTCTATACCCGCCTGTTCCAAGGTCAATTGCAACCCCATATCTCGTACAAATCCCCCCATCTTTTTATTTTGCCGTTCTTTGACGTATCACTTAAGCCGTTTGAGATTTTTATATAATATTACTTTAAAAAAGACATATAAATAAATACGGGGATTTATCCATCCTCGCATATTTTAATACCCGGCTAATTTCCTTTAATTACCGATTTTATTTTTAAAAAAGCCTTCTCTAGCTTTGCTTTCTCTTTTGCAGGCAAGATTAAATATTTGGACTCTTTTGCTAAATAAAATAGACATCGGGAGAGATACGGGTAGGATATTTTTATATACTACAAATGTCTTTATATAGCTGATGAGCTAGTCCGGGTAGGTCGGCGTTACCTATAACCCGAAATCGCCGATAAGCGGGGGACGAAGCCAGAGGAAGATGCGCTAGAGAGATTCTAGCCTGAAGTTTCAACTGAGAAGCCCCGTCCTGCTTGGATGGTGCAGGTATGCGGATTTGCTGGAAAACAGGTTCTCATGCCCTAACCGTGGAAACCGGTCGAGGCCCGGAAGGGAGCAGACTCACCGTGGGCAACCGTCGCTTGCGGGGTTGCGGGGTGGAGAAGAGACTTCGGTCAACTGGAGACTCCGAGGCACAGCGACCTGAGGCGCGCTCATCACTAAACACATAATTATATCTTTTTTAAAAGATTTGTTTTTATATTTCCGCTGTGATTTTACGTGGTTGCTGCCTTTGAAGTGTTTTCTCCGGAAAAGGTTAAATATATGAAATGCATTTTAGGAGACGCGTTTATAAAGTTCAATATGACGAGATAGCCAAGCCCGGTATGGCGCGGGATTGCTAATCCCGTGATGCTCCGCATCCCGGGGGTTCGAGTCCCCCTCTCGTCGTTCTTTTTTTTAAGAAATTCTCTTATTTTTTATTTCTGATTTTATCCATATTTATTAATCATCTGTGTGTAAATTTTATATAAGAGCTCACCTTATACCCTGTAGTAAAGTTCAATATTATGCCCTCTCATCAGTATCGTAACTCAGTGGATTTAAGGATTTATTGACAAATGAATCGAGTCAAAAAAATGAAACGGATATCATCAGGAATACCTGAGCTTGACACTAGAATCGGTGGCGGATACCTGGCAGGTAGAGTCCTCCTTATCACAGGAGATACAGGAACCGGCAAAACAACTTTTACCATTCATTTTCTGCACAGGGCATGCCTTGATGGCAAGAAATGTGTTTTGGTCGCAACAGAAGAACTACCTGAGGATATTCTTGATTTGTCTGAAATGCTAGGCCTCGGACTTACCAAATATTATGAGAATGGTCAGCTTACAATTGAGAAATCTTTTCAGAGTCGTTCAGAAAAGGTTCAGACTTCCAAATTCGGGTTTACTCCCGAAGGCCTGGAAATAGAACTGCCTTCACTCTCGGATTATGTACCTGAGGGAACTGATGTTGTAGTTATTGATAATATCGGAGTTTTTACCCTCCGGCTCTCTATTCAGGACTTCCGGGATCAGTTCGATGCGTTAAACTTTATTCTGAGTACCAGAGGTGACTGCACGGCAATGTTCGTCATGGATGATACTGCGTGTAAGATGACACATAACCTTGCTGAATATTCGGTAAGCGGTTCTCTTCGGCTTATGGTAGATGAAAATCCGTATACAGGAAATATTGAGCGCTACATAAGAATTCCTAAAATGCGGAGGACATGCCTCAGTTTGAACCCTATCAGGTTTGAAATAACCTCATCAGGGATTAAGATCCTTTGAGAAATGGATTCACTATGACCTTACTGTCTTTTCTTTTTCATAATTCCTCAGCATGAAACTCATGAAATCTTTAGCTCAGGGGTAGTTGACTCTTTTATCCTTAACTTTTTCTCCGTCTCTCTTGATTTCCGATCTTTTTTAACATCTTTTTTATGCTTCAAACTAATGATTTTTTGTTAAAATATTACATTTCACCATTTAATACAAAATAAATATAATATATTTGATATTTGGTATCTTAATGAAAAGATTTATACTATTAAGTCCTATTTCATATTTGATAAACAAACAAAAACTCCAGTATTTTTTCATTTTACTTTTGATAATAGAGAGAATATGACGCCACATCAACATATAAAAATATTTAACAATGTTGTTAGTAATGTTGTTAACTGTATTAAAATGTATTAGATACTTAAAATAAAAAATTAAACTGTATTTGTATTATAAATTTATACTGATTGTCAACTTTATGAGGGGAATAATCCTAGGTGGGGTGAACTTCTATGGTTTCTAAAAACGAGAAATCTCCGGATGACTCAAAAAGATCAGAAAAGAATGTGCATATAGGCGAAGAAGATGCTCTGGCAGGGAAATCCTATCTTTTACAGGTACCTGTAAAGAAAATTCCTTATGAAGGAAATCTTAATACATCTATTGACAGCCCTAAAGCGGATAATAACACAGATACAAATAATATCCTTCAGGAAGTTTCAGAGAATGAAACTGCAGAAAATGAAAATACTCATCTCCCTGATATGAAAATCAAGATTGAAAGTCGGAAAACTAAACCCGTACTCAAAACTGTTCAATTAAAAAGTTTTTCTCCTGAAACTGAGGCTGAGAAGAATTCTAAAACCGAATTCGTACCTGAATCTCCTTTATTTGTGGATGAGCCTGGTAATGAAAAAACAGCCTTTTCTAATGGGAACGAGGCTTCTGAACCGAAACCTGCCGCTTCAACAGAACTCACTCCCGAAAAAAAAGTTGAACTTATCCTTGAAACTGAAAACAAAGGCATTTTCCCTCCTCCAACCGGACCCCATAGCGAGGGAAGTGCAGATAATAAAGTCAGAGTTGAGGAGTTAAAGAGTTCTCCGGGAGCAAAAGAGGAGAAAAAAGTTCGAACTCCAGGTAAAACCAAAAAGGCTACCCGAAAATCAAGAATTAAGAAAAAACCCGGATTCGCCGAAAATATGAAGGATCTGACCCGTGATATAATGGGGATCAAAGAAGGCGAAAAATTAAGTGATAAGCTTAAAGAGTTCTTTGAGGAAGTAAAAACCCCTGAAGGGGCAAAAAAGAAGTTTGCAGAAATTGTCCGGAGTTTGAAGGATGAGGAAATAAGAACTCTTCCCCCTTATGAACCTGAAACTTGCGGTCCACTCCTTGAATATGAAATTCCTGCAGGATTTACTGAAATCGAACGCTACTGGGTAGAAGAACCTTACGCTTTTATCAGCATAATTGAAAACATGGAGATGAAATACTATAATGTTGTTGAGCCCACACTGACCGCCTATGAAAAGACTGTTCTTGAAAGGGTCAGAAATAATCTGGAAGACGTTCTTACTCAGGAGGATATGATTACCGGAAAAGAGAAAGATACCGGAAAAGAGAAAGACATCATTCTTATTAACAGGGGCATGAGGCTTCTTGGCCAGTACTACAGTACCCTTGAAGTTTCTTCGATTCATAAAATAATGTATTTTCTCAGAAGGAATTTCATTGGATATGAAAGGATAAATCCGCTGATCCGTGACCCTAATATTGAAGATATTTCCTGTTCGGGGATTGAGATCCCCATTTATCTTTACCATAGAAAGCACAACAACATTGTAACCAATATCCACTTTGGAGAGAAAGAACTGGACTCCCTGGTTGTCAAGCTCTGTCAGAGGAGCGGCAAGCATATCTCCCTAGGAGAACCAATTGTGGACGCAACTCTTCCTGACGGGTCAAGAATTCAGGCAACCCTCGGAAAAGAGGTCACAACAAGGGGCAGTTCTTTCACTATCCGTAAGTTCAAAGGAGACCCAATAACCCCTATCGACCTGATCAGGTATGGCACATGCAGTATCGAGATGATGGCATACTACTGGATTGCAATTGAAAACAACATCAGTGTACTTTTTGCAGGCGGTACTGCTTCAGGTAAAACCTCTCTTATGAATTCGATTTCTCTTTTTATCCCAAGGCTGTCAAAGGTAGTATCCATTGAAGATACAAGGGAGATTATGCTCCACCATGAAAACTGGATCGCAGGTGCAACCAGAAAATCGTTCACAGTAGGAGGGACTGGAGAGGTCTCCATGTATGAGCTCCTGAAAGCTGCTTTAAGGCAGCGTCCTGAGTATATCCTGGTAGGCGAGGTCCGTGGTAAAGAGGCTCTTACCCTTTTCCAGGCAATGTCAACCGGGCACACCACCTATTCAACAATGCACGCGAGCGATGTGCAGACTGTGGTTAACAGGCTTGAAAACGAGCCTATCAACGTTCCGCATGTGATGATGCAGGCCCTTGGGATCATCTGCATCCAGATGCAGACCTATGTCAATGAGACCCGAGTGAGAAGAACTAAAACAATTGTTGAGATCACAGGTCTTGATGCAAGGTCAGGAAGCCTCAGGATCAATGAACTTTACCGCTGGGAGCCGGTGCATGACAACTTCAAGCGGGCAGGGGATTCCTATGTACTTAATGAAATTATGAAATCAAGGGGTTGGAGCCCTGATAAGCTCTTCATTGAGTTTAAAAACAGGGAACAAATACTTGCCTATCTTGCGGCAAAACAGATCCGTGATTATGTGAGCGTTTCCCTTATAGTACACATGTATGCTACAAACCCGCAGCTTGTGATGGAAGCAATTGGAAACGATACCCTGCGGGATATGGTAGCACACCACTGTTAATTGGGGGTATCCATGAGCGCTATAAATACCCTGGCATTCAGGATCTTCGGAGAAAAAATTCTTGAGAAAGAAGACAGGTTTGCCCTTTTAAGAATAAAGCTTCGCCAAGCTCAAATTCCCCTGCCTGTGGAACAGTATGTTTCAACTGCAGTATTATTTTCTTTGCTTGCGGGAATTTTTGGCGGGCTTGCAGGTTTACTTATCGGGAGGTATCTTTTCAGGGGCATCACTCCGGAAAGTGTCGTCTCAACATTTGGCATCTCGAACAGGGTGACCAGAGCGGTTGAGACCCCTGCATTTATCGAATCTCATCTCCCTTTTATCCTTACGGTTGTAGGTGGACTTATTCTCTTTTTGATTATTGCTGCCCTTACCTATGGTCTTATCATGGCGTATCCACCTATGAAAGCTGACAACAGGAAGCGAGCTATCAATGCAACAATGCCCCATGCAACAGCTTTCCTCTATGTCCTGCAGAGAGGCGGAGGCATGACTATCTATGATATCATAAAGTCGCTTTCAAGACATCCCCATCTTTACGGGACCACCTCCCGAGAATTCGGAAATATTGTCAGGGATATAGAATATTTTGGGAAAGACCTTAAGGACTCCCTCTGGGACGCTGCTGACAGGACACCTTCCGAAAAGTTCAAAGACCTTGTCGATGGTCTGATTTCGATAGTCTCCAGCGGAGGAGACATCACCCTTTACCTGAAAAACAAGACTGATGTTTATAAATCAAATGCAAATAAAGAACAAAAGCATTTCCTTGAAACCCTCGGGCTCCTGGCAGAGGTTTATATCACGGTATTCGTTGTAGGTCCTCTTTTCCTTATGGTTATCCTCGTAGTTATGAATATGATTGACAACGGGGGTGCGACCAACCTGTACATCCTTGTATACGGAGCAATTCCGTTCGGAACCATGATCTTTCTTGTCTTCCTGGATATGCTTGCAGGAGATGTGGAAAAGATGCCTGAAGAAACAACCTCCGCAATTAAGCCGGATTCTTACAGTGATGTCAGGGTAAAGCCACGAACAGAAGAGGACGAGGAACTGCTTAAGAAAATGGAGTTTTTTGAAAAGGTTAACAGGGTCAAAAATTTGATTCTGCACCCTATAAAGGCTATGCTTGACAAGCCGGTATACGCTTTTGTTATAAGCGGTCCAATCGCTCTCCTGTACTTTGTTTCTGCATTCCTGAAACACATGCCTTACTATGGAGGGTTTGTTGAAACTGCATCTACACTTGATGATTATATCTTTGTAACCCTGCTTGTCCTGTTCATTCCTTATATCATCTTCCACGAAATTGAAATCCGGCGGGTCAGGCAGATTGAGGATCAGATCCCTGAATTCCTTAAAAGACTTGCAAGTATCAACGGGACAGGAATTCTGCTTGCCGATGCCATTGCCATTACAGCCCAGTCGAATATGGGCAGGCTTAAATCTGAAATTAAATGTACAGTTGCGGATATCCGCTGGAACTCAAACCTTGTAGGCGCCCTGAGGCGTTTTGAAGCAAGAATAAGGACCAACATGACCCGTCGCAGTTTGACCCTTATTGCCAAAGCAAGTGAATCCACCGGAGATATCCATCAGGTTATTAGCACGGTTGCGGAGGATGCCGATATCGAGAGAAACCTTAAAAAAGAGCGCTCTTCGGAGATGTTCATATACGTATTCATTATCTTTGTGACCTTCTTCGTTTTCCTTGTAATTGTATACGTGCTTGCTGCATTTTTCATGCCTGCCCTTGACGGTTCCAGCAATCCGGCAATGTCTATGGGAAGTTTCGACCTGGAGGAATATACCCTCCTCTTCTTCCATGCAGCTCTTCTGCAGGGTTTTGGCTCAGGGCTGGTTGCAGGTAAAATGGGTTCAGCAAACATATCCTCTGGGCTTAAGCACTCCCTTGCCATGATGTCAGTATCTTATATTCTGTTCGTTGTGTTTATCTGAGGTTTCAGATTTTAGGTTCAGCCTTCGGAATTTACCTCTGAAGGTTCTACCTGAATTTTTAATCATTTTTTACCTGTTTTCAACCCATTCCATTTTAATGTTCGAAATTAATTTTTAAAAGCGAGGCTCGTGTAAACTCTGGAGTAAGCGCTTATTCTTCAGGCAGCCCTGAACCCGGCTTTTCTGGCAGGATTTACCTTTATACTGTCAGCAAAGATAAATGGCTGTATACTCCTGTTTACGCTTCCTCAAGCCCGTTTCCTATCCTGCAGTTGTTCATCGATAATGTAGTTTTCCATATGCATGGGAGTGGGATATAATTGAAATCCCTGGCTGTATACGCTTGCAATATATGATGAAATTTATATCATTTGAAAATTAAATATATATTGATGGCAACAGATCTTTTAACCGATTTACTCATCATTTTCGGGCTTTCTATACCGGTAGTTTTCACCTTCTCAAAACTGAAGATAGCTCCACTGGTGGGTTTTTTACTTGCAGGCATCCTTGCCGGCCCTTTCGGACTGGGATTGGTCCAGAATATGGATAATATAGAAATGCTGGCAGATATAGGAGTTGTGCTCCTGCTCTTCACTATCGGGATGGAATTTTCCCTTCGTGAACTCCTGCAACTTCGCAGAATCGTGATCTTTGGTGGAGGATTACAGCTTTCCATAACTACTCTTGTTGTTGCTTTTATTTTTCTCTGTATTGGAATTTCTAAGGAAACTTCAATTTTCCTTGGGCTTCTGGTAGCTTTGAGCAGTACGGCGATTGTACTTAAATTGCTGCAGGAAAAAGGGGAAATCTACAGCCTTCACGGGCGTACTTCCCTTGGGATTTTGATTTTTCAGGATGTAGCTGCAGTAGTGATAATTCTTTTGATCCCTGTCCTTGCAGGGACACCGGGAACGGAAAAGTCTTTCTTAGAGCTTATCCTGCAGGGAATTGGGCTCGTATTGTTTACCATTTTTAGCGCCCGTTATGCGGTTCCTTTTATTATGTACCAGGTAGCAAAGACGCGTAATAGCGAGCTTTTTCTCCTTAGTGTTGTAGCAATAGGACTTTCAGTTGCCTGGCTGACTTCTATGGTCGGCCTTTCCCTGGCTCTCGGTGCTTTTCTTGCCGGTCTGATTATATCAGAATCCGAGTATTCGATCCAGGCACTTGGGAACTTAATCCCATTCAGGGATATGTTCATGAGCATTTTTTTTGTTTCAATAGGGATGCTGCTTGACCTTGACGTATTAAAAGAACATCTACCCCTTATACTGGCTGCGACTCTGACAGTGTTGATTTTGAAAGTTGCGGCAAATTCCCTTAGCACTTTCCTAATAGGTTTTCCTTTGCATACTATGATTCTGGTTGGTTTTTCTCTGTCTCAGGTCGGGGAATTTTCGCTGATTCTTGCAAAGGTAGGTTTTATTAACGGTTTGATCTCTGCTGAAATTTACCAGGGATTTCTTGATACAGCCGTGATTTCCATGGTACTTACTCCTTTCATAATGAGCATGGGATACAGGACGACCTCTTTTGTCGAGTCTCTCTCCTTCCCATCAATATTAAAATCTGGATGGTACAGGCATTTTGAGGAACAAGCATCTTCAGAAACTCCTGAAAACCACGTGATTATAATAGGTTTCGGAGTAAATGGGAGAAATGTTGCGACAGCCACAAGGTCAGCTTCTATTCCTTACTGTATAGTCGAGATCAATCCTGAAACCGTCAGGCAGGAAAAACAGAATGGAGAGCATATCTTTTATGGAGATGCTGCCCAGAAAGCTGTGCTGGAACACGCAGGTATCCAGACTGCGAAATCAGTTGTTGTAACCGCGGGTGACCCGGCCAGTTCCAAAAGAATCATTGAAGCTGCCAGGAGGCTAAACCCGGAAGTCCATATCATTGCCAGAACACATTTTTTGAGCGAGCTGGATAAGTTTTATGCTGTCGGGGCGGACGAGGTTATTTCGGATGAGTTTGAAAGCTCAATAGAACTTTTCACAAGAGTGCTACACAGGTATCTTGTTCCCGAGAGTGAGATTGATTCTCTTGGATCAACCTTACGCTCCGACCATTACAGGATGCTCCGCAGCCCTGAGATCTCCCGAAAAAAGTTCTGCGAATTAGCTCTTGATTTTGCAGATGTAGAACTCAGGAGTATCAGGGTTGGAAAGCTTTCCAGGGCGGTAGGAATGACAATTGGAGAGCTTAATATTCGAAAAAAATATGGTGTCTCTATTCTTGCAATTTCCAGACACCATAAACTGGTCTCCGGGCTGCAGGCTGAGACTGAGATCCTTGCAAATGATATCCTGCTTGTAATCAGTCCTCCAGAAAAGATAGAGGAAGTTAAAAAACTTTTTGAAGGCCAAATGGGATAAAGTTTCTTTCTCTTAATATTTTTGTTGGATATAACTTGAAATAAATAATTCCAAAAAAAATACAAAAATTCAGAACACATAAGTATTTATATATATATTATTATGTAGATTTATTAATATTTACATAGTTACTTCAGACCTGCAAACTGAAATTTCAATATAGAACTGGGGTAAACAAAATTTCAGTTACACCAATTAACTAATGATTTTAAACATCTCTGCTTCTTGTTGTTCGTACACTACCTTACCTTATCGATCTGGTGAAACATTTTATGATGCGTGATATAAAACAAACATTTCTGGAAGTAGTCCAGGCAATATTCCCTCTAGCTCTGGTAGTAATGTTATTGATGCTTGTATTCGTCGGAGTAAGTTTGAGTGATCTTATTTCCTTTTTTATTTATACGGTGTTAGCCACATTTGGGATGGCTTTTTTTTTAACCGGAGTTAAGATGAGTATGCTCCCCATAGGTGAGGCAATTGGGGCTGATTTACCCAAGCATAATTCACTGGTATTTATTGCACTAATAGTATTTTTGCTCTCATTTTTCGTAACCGTGGCAGAACCTAATGTAAATGTTTTAATTGGATTAATTGATTCAACTTTGCAAGGTAGTATGGATAGCAATCTATTGATCATTTCCATAGCCTTTGGAGTAGGTTTCCTGATGGTAATTTCTATCCTGAGGATAGTCCTTGGAACTCCGATCAAATATCTATTTGCAGCAAGTTATTCAATTATACTCATATTGTCTCTCTTCATACCCGCTGATTATCTGGCAATTACTTTTGATGCCGGAAGCGTGACTACAGGGGCTATGATTATACCCGTTATAATGGGGCTTGGAATCGGGATAGCTTCAGTATTGCAAGATAGGTCTGAACTTGATGGTTTTGGGCTTATAGGCCTGGCATCTATAGGTCCCATACTGAGCCTCATGTTATTACTGGGGGTAATGTATTTATGAGTTCAAATAGTGTAGGAATTTTTTTCGTAGTTCTTGAAGTTATTCAGTCAATTGCCCCTCTTATAATTTTTTTCACATTATTCCAGATTTTATATTTAAAGTTGCCACACTCACAACTAATAAAACTTTATACAGGATTAGCCTTCACCGCACTTGGTATGATACTATTTCTTTATGGTGTTTACAATGGCTTTCTCCCTGCAGGGACGAAAATAGGCGAATACTTCGGTGAATCTAAAAAAAGTCTTTTAATCCCTCTGGGATTCGTCCTGGGCTTACTTGCCACCTTTGCAGAACCTTCTGTAAGAGTATTATGTTACCAGGTCGAGGAATCTTCCAATGGTTATATACGATCAGACCTTATGCTTTATACACTTTCTTTCGCAGTCGCTACATTAGCTGCGATATCAATGGCTAAGATTGTCTATAGAATTCCATTTATATATATAATAATCCCATCTTATTTATTTGTCCTTGTCTTGTTATGTTTTTGTGACAAAGACTTTATAGGCATCGCTTTCGATTCAGGAGGGGCTGTAACAGGCCCGATGGCTGTATCATTTTTAATGTCCATATCTGTGGGAGTAGCTACAGCCTATGAAGGCGTAGATCCTGTTGCAGACGGTTTCGGCCTGATAGCAATGATAGCACTTGCACCTATTATCTTTGTTATGCTTTTGGGTGTTTATATAAGATTTAAAGGAGGTATAAATAATGTCAAGTGAAGGAGATTTTGTATTAATAGTAACAATTATAAAAAAGGGATGGGGCAATGAAGTAGTCAAAGCTTCCAGGAAAGCTGGTGCCCGAGGTGGAACAATTTTATTTGGGCGTGGTACAGGCATACATGAAAATAAAAGTATCCTCGGTCTGATGATCGAACCTGAGAAAGAAATCGTGCTTACAATTTCTGAATCCAGCGTAGCGGATGCTATCCTGAAGTCTATTACTGAGGCAGTAAAACTCGATGAACCTGGAATGGGTGTGGGATTTGTAGTCCCTATAGAAAATGTGTTTGGTATTTCTCGTTATTTCTGTGAAATCAAGGAGGAGTCACAGAAAAACCTTGAATCATAAATTAATGTTCAGGGGTAGTGGATATGTTTCTGACATCGTATGTTTATTGCAACATCAGAAAAAAATTCAAATTTGTTTGAGTGTATTTCATGAGGTTTGAGTGTATTTCATGATTTATCTGAAGGAGGAAATATCCTTCAGGGGTGTAGGTCATGTTCGAGCCTCTGCCAGCCGAAAGTACTGTTACCCCTGCTTTTTTCAGACCTCAATATCTGCAAGGGTTTTCCATAAAAGCTTGAACCGCTTACTACTTTGATAGCTTAGATATCTACACCTGGAAGCCCTTCTTTTATATTGAAACTGCTGTCGATACCTGAGTCATCAGTCAGTTTTCGCAATCTTCTGTAGCCATTAGCTCTCAGATCATTTACCATTTTTTCAATATTTTCCCTCGGTACAAGATACTTTTCTAGCAGTCGGACAAATATTTCTACTGAGGTCTCATATTCTTCAGGGATAATTTCATCCGCACCAAGGGTATTGAGTTGCTTCATTTCCCGTAGATCATGTACCTTTGCGATTACATAGACATTTGGGTTCGACTCTTTTGCTTTCTCTACAATTTTTCTTGTAGCGACCGCATCAGAAATCCCTATTACAAGGACTCTTGCATTCTTTATGCCTGCATGGTCCAGGACAGCCCCAACTGTTGCATCTCCATATTGTATTTGTTCTCCTTTCGTTTTTTCCTGTTTAACAATATCAGGGTTTGTTTCTAAGATGACATATGGAATTCCTGCAGCTTTTGCAGCTTTTGAAATTGTTTTTCCTGAAAAGCCAAACCCCACCAATATAAGGTGATCTTTTATCTCAGGCTCAACAGATTCTTCCTTTTCAAGGGGTCCAGAGTAGAAGCCCCGTACCAGTTTCATACCGAAATCTGTCTCTGAAGCCTTTTTGACAATGAAATCAGCTGGCTTGTAAGACGCGTTAATCAAAAAAGGTGTAACTCCCATGGTGATGATTGAAACTGCCAGAAATGCCTGGTAAGTCTCTTCTGTCAGGAGAGAATATTCTACACCTAACTTGGAAAGGACAAAGGAGAATTCCCCCACCTGCGAAAGGGCAAGTCCTGTAATTAGAGTTGTGCGGAGTGGATACCCAAGAATGATAGTGATAAACACCCCTGCAATTGATTTTATGAAAATAAGGGCAACTGCTGCAAGAATAAGAAGAGAAAGATGATCCAGAAGATAACTGATATCAAGAAGCATACCTATGGACACGAAGAAAAAACTCATGAACATATCTTTCAAAGGTAAGATATTACCCATCGCCTGCTGACTGTACTGGGACCCGGATATAACAATCCCGGCCAAAAAAGCTCCGAGGGCTAAAGATAGACCGATACTTGATGTAAAGACTGCTGCGGATAAGCAGATGAAAACAACACTGACAAGGAATAACTGTTTGCTACCCGTCTTACCTACATGATAAAATATCAAGGGGACAAGAAATTTGGCACTCAGGATAAAGACCAGTATAATTAGTGAGCCTTTGAAGAAGAGATTTGGAAGTGCCCCCTCAAAACTCACAGAATTTCCTGCAAGTACAGGAGTAATCAGGATGAGGGGTACGATAGCAAGGTCTTGAAAGATCAGAATTGCAAGTGAAGTTTTTCCATGAGGGGTATAAACTTCATTTCTGTCCTGAAAGACTTTGAGTACTATTGCGGTACTGCTAAGTGAGATCAAGAAACCTATAAAAGCAGATGTAGCAGGACTGAAACCGAGAGTTGAGCATACAACAAAAACCAGTGCGGTCGTGACAAGAATTTGGAGCGTCCCTCCAGCCATTACGGCCTTTTTCATTTTCCAGAGTTCATTTAAGGAAAGGTCAACTCCTATCGTAAAAAGCAGAAAGACTACTCCAAGCTCGGAACTCATGTCCACATTTTCCCCTCCGTTCAGGATTCCAAGCCCATAAGGTCCTATTAGCATCCCTGTTACAAGAAATCCCAGCACCGGAGGGAATTCAAATCTGTAAAATATAGTAAGAATTATGACCGCAAAACCGAGAATTACATCAACGTTTGCCAGTAAAGAGCCTTCCATTTATTTTGATCCCCCAGTAAACGTAAAATAAAATATTGTTGTGATGTTTACCAGATTAGTTCATGCAGGCGTATTGAAACTAGAAATTAGAAAGAGTATGATAAGACAAATGCAAAATATTATCTCAGCATATCTTAAAAAATTATCATCCATAGTTATTAATAGCACCCATCCATTATATAAATTATTTTGTACAGTTCTTTTTTAAATGCGGATGACACTCTGAAACAGAAATATCTTGATATACGGGAAATGTACACAGAGTAAAAAATGATAGATTAATGGATTATGTGAATATTCTGGCAAGTCTCAACTATTATTGACGGATCTCTTATATGGTTTAAACCTTCGAATTCTTAACTGTAGACTTTCAGCTTATTTAATTTGCAGTTGTTGGCGCATTATCTTTTATTACTATATATATTTTGGTTCTATAGATATTTTTCATTATATTAGATCAGTTGTAATAAGTGATTACAATATTAATTAAATAATTAAGTAATTACTTAATTAATTATTTCAGTTGACCCGTTTTTTCAGTATAACTAGATAAATATATCTATAGAGATGATTATTAGTTTTTTTATAATCTTCTCTTCAAAATAGTAAATTCCTGACGATCTCTATATTAGTTTTTCCCTCACTTTCCATATTTATTAGATATATTCACCATCAGACGAGTGTTTTTTCATATTTAGACTAACATTGTATTTGAAGAGTACCTCTTCTGTATCTGGAATAACCCTCCATTCATGTGCAATTAATTGCTTAATCCTAAATATATCACAAATTATTTAAAATTAAAAAGTATCTTTGTAAAAAAAACAAAACATATTTATATTCCACTTACTTCTTATTTATGGTGTCAATGAAATCCAAAATAAGCCACTATTTTGCATCGATGGCGCTACTGTCCGGTTTTCTTTTGGCGCTAACAGGTATTGTTTATGCTCTTTCAGTAAATCTTACCAGAAGATCCGATCCTGGAGAAATAGCCAACACTTATGGTTTTATCGGTTTTGGTTTATCCCTGATTCTTACGGGTATTAACCTGATGATCAAGAACCCAAGAGAATATCATCTGCATATTGTAGGAACAGGGCTTGTCCTTAACTGCATAGGGATTGGAGCTTTTCTCGTACTTTATCCCCAGGGTTATCCTGTGTGGGTATACCCTAATGTAACCTATGTGGCAGCTGTATATGCTGCGGGTGTCTGCCTGCTTGCAGGAAACGCCTTTGCAAATACGGTTTTAATTCAGATTGAAGAGAGAGCAAGACAACTTTCTGAAATAGAGTCTGAAAAGATAAAAAGTCACAGTGAAGACGAAATCGAGAAAGAAGTCCAGAAAACTCTCGAAAGATCTCTTACGGAAAAAGACGGTTTTTCGAAGTTTAATATGGCTTTAAAAGACACTGAATATGATTTTATTCTCGGAAAAGGGCTCTTAGAGTCAGAGAAGAAAATCACTATTCCGGATGAAATTCCTGAAGTTGAGAACCTGAAGTTTGCCAGTACAGGCAAGCATGTAGCTCTCGATGACGGGCTTGATTCAGCGTCACTGCTACTTGCTCGGGCAACCAGTACGCCTTCCAAGGGCAAACAAACTAAAGGAATATTTAGCATTAAAACGAAATTTTTCAGGAGACATTAAAATGGCTAAAGGCCTTGATGTAGGAACCATGAACATTATATGCTCGACAAAAGGAAACGGCTCAATTTCCTTTTCCCAGCAGAGAAATGCATTCCTTGAAATGGAATCAAATAACCTGACAAAGCAAATGCTTGATAATGGAAAAGTACTGTACACCCAGAGGGGCAGCATCATTAACGTGCTTGGAGAAGACGCCTTCAAATTCTCAAATGTATTTAATAAGCATATCCGAAGGCCCATGAAACAGGGAATTATAAGTCCTGAGGAAAAGGACTCCGTCCCGATGATCAAGCTCATTATTGAACGGGTACTCGGGCTCCCTGAAAAGAAAGACGAAATCCTGTGCATTTCCGTCCCTGCAAATCCTGTGGATAACCAGCTCAATGTGCTCTACCACGGAAAAACCGTAGAAGCAATTGCCTCCAAGCTCGGGTATGTTACCTGCCCTATTGATGAAGGCCTTTCAGTCGTATATTCTGAACTCGGCGACTCCAATTTCACAGGCGTCGGGATAAGTGTAGGCGCAGGCATGACAAACGTAACCGTAGCTTACATGGCAACCCCGATTGTTTCCTTCAGTATAGCCCGGGGAGGAGATTGGATCGACGAACAGGTCGCAATCGCCACAGGCACGGCAAAGGAAAGAATCACCTCTATCAAGGAAACAGACTTCTCACTGTGTTCTGAATATGAAATAGGAAGTATCCAGGGAGCACTTGCCGTTTACTACGATGCTCTCCTGACATATGTCCTGCAACACCTCAAGCGCAAACTCTCTGAGACCGCTCCGCCAGATGCTGAATTTCAGGTAGCAATTGCCGGTGGAAGCACAAGAGCCACAGGCTTTGCAGAGATGTTTGAGAAGAGATTAAAGGAAACTGACCTGCCTATTCGGATTTCGGGCGTTAAGAAGAGCCGGTTTAACACCTCTGGAACGGACTCAAAGGACCCAATATATGCGATTGCCAGGGGATGCCTGATTGCAGCTCTCTCCAAGGAGGCAAGTCTCACACCAACTTCTACGTCCTCATCTTCGTCCGAGACCCCTAACTCAAAATACTCTTCTCATAAGCCAGAACCTGTAGTAGTCTCTAACAAGTGATGAAAGACTAAACTCATATTGGTACATTCGAAGAAGGGTGAACCCCTTCTTCAAACTCGTTTTCCAAACTTCCTTTTCAAATCATTTTTCAGAATTTTTTCATTTTTTTGTCCATACCAACATATATAAATAATGTAATGTTAATTCTACTTAATGTAAAACATATATTACATTTTGTGTATTTACATTGACTATTTGTCTTCAACGTTTTACCCATAAATGATACAGAACTAAGTACAACTATAATGAAATATACGCGGAGGCTTTACAGATGAAATTGAAGCAATTTCGAATAATTTTATTCCTGATTGTAGTACTTATGGGGACAGTTTTAAGTTTTGCTTTTTCTATAGGAAATCCTACACTTGCCGTAAGTGTTTTCCTTGCAGGCGCAGCTGCTATATATTTATGTAAAAGTAGAGTAGAAGGTGTCGTGGAAGACGAACGTGTTTACCAGATCGGCCAGAAGGCTTCACATGTTACTCTCCGGATAGTTATACTGGGTCTTGCTATTGGGGGTGTAGTTCTGATTTCCATGAAAGATCTCTACCCCGGATATACCGACTTCGGTTTCTTCATGGCATATGCAAGTTGTGGGATTCTTGTACTTTACTCCCTGTTTTACAAACACTATAACAGGGAATATGGTGGATGAGATGAAGAACAACATTAAAGTTTACAGGGCTATGCACGACCTTACTCAGGAAAGCCTGGCTGAAAAAGTAGGGGTGACAAGGCAAACCATACATGCTATTGAGAAAGGAAAGTATGATCCTTCCCTTGACCTTGCATTCAAGCTCGCCAGACTTTTTAACGCAAATATCGAAGATATCTTTCTCTATGAAGGAGACCGGAGTTAAAAACTGCTCCGGAAACTTTTCCCCTCAATAATCTATTTAAAGTCTTATAGAAATCGGCATGAGATATTTTGATGTGTTTCACTTGAATTTTTATCTACTTTTCACAAATCCAAACTGTACCATATTTTTTCCAGCTAAACTTAGCTTTCCCTTACTCCTTTACGCAAATAAACCTGAAATAAAAGAGATATATCCATGATTTTATTTTTTGTAAAATCGCTGCCCGTCAAAGAAGCCGATTTTTTGCGCTTAAGCTAATTTTCGTATTTGAGATCAATGGCGCCGCAGCAGGAAAATCAAGATTAGCTTTTAAATAAATTTATAAGGAATGAACAGATAGTTAAACATAGGTACCTGTTTCTAATATATCGGTTTGATAACGGATATATAAACAACGGTAGACAGGTAACAGGCATATAAGCAAAACCAGTTACCAGAAAAGGAAAATTAGCAGGAGTAGTAAATATGATGCAGTCATTTATAGTAGAACACTACCTCGAAAGTGCCGTAGATGTTTACTGTGGTGGACCGGATATTTTCAGGGGAACAGTAAAAGCATGTGCAGATAATGTACTCACCCTCGAAAATGACGGAAAACTGACACATATAGCTATTGATAAGATTATAGCTATGTGGGCACAGTAACTTCGAAGTTGTGAACTCCTGTGTTATATAACAGGAACAATCAGGGTACAGAGTAAGGGCATTAATTGCCCTTTTCTGAACCCTTTATAGCTTAATAATTCTCCGGACTGATGGATTGGTCCAGACTTTTTATTTATTGTTTATAGCTTATGTGTTCATGCTATATTTTCATGTTTTGATGCAGCTTTTTGCATGAGATGCAATAAATTCTCTCATAAGTTTTGCTCCGAGCATGGCTGACTGTCCTGAATCGTATTCAGGGGCAATCTCCATAACATCAAAAGCCATTGAATAAGGGGCAAGAGTCCTTATCGCAGTCCTGACATCCCTGGCACTGAGTCCAAAAGGCTCAGGTGTGCCCAGTCCTGGGGCATAAGCAGGATCTATTGCATCCATATCAAGGGAAAGGTAGATCTGGCTGCAGTCCAGCCATTCTATGGCTTCCTTTAGGACTTCTACCATGCCTATGGATTCAACATCATCTGCCGTGTAGTATTTCAGGTTATTCTCCCTGGCAAAAACCCATTCTTCTTCTGGCCCGCTCCTTATACCTATAGAAACGAGATTATCCGTAATATTCTCCAGAATATTCCGGGAAACACAGGCGTGGTTATGCTTGAATCCTCTGTACTCCTGTCTCAGGTCAAAGTGGGCATCAAGGACAAGAACTCCGAAATCGTCTCCTGCGAACTCCGCACAGGCCCTTACCGTAGAATAAGTCAGGGAGTGCTCACCTCCAAGCATAATAGGAAGCTTTCCATCGTTCAGCAAAAACGCTACCTCATTGTAAAGATCCCTCAGAGTCTCATCAACCAGGGCTGAGGTTTCCAGATTTCCTGCATCATGAATCGGAAGGTCTACAAGGTCTATATCGAAAACCGGGTTATAACTCTCGAAATTCGCAGAAACCTGCCTCAGCGCATCTGGAGCCCAACGGCTGCCTGCACGGTACGAAGAAGTATTGTCAAACGGTACACCGAAAATAACATATTTTGCAGATTCATAGTCTGCAAGAGCGTCTATAAAGGAATTTGGTAAAAACATACTCTAGCCTATATAAGTTATTTAATTAAAAAAAAGAGCTCAGGTTGTTAACCTGAGTTTTTGTCTGCTTTTCAGGATTTACGTCCTTATATCGAGCTTGACTTTTCCGAGGGCTGTGATATAAGATACTTCTTCACCCTCCTTTACTTTGTCCTTGTATTCCTCAGGGATTACAATTTCAAAGGTTGAGAAGTCTCCCATATCCATAAGCTGAGCAATGTCCCCGGTGATTGAGATTACCTGTGCAGTCTTTCTTTCCACGATAGGGACATAGATTTTGTTTGCAACGGAACCGACATAGGAACGCTTCTGGTTGTCAAAGAGGCCTATAACTTCAACCCTTGCCTTTGCAGCTCCGTGTTTTCCGGGTTTGGATTTGGTAATGCTTTTTATCACACATGCTTCTTCGTCAATAATTACGTATTTTCCTTCTTTAAGTTCCTTTACTTCTACCTGCTGTTTCATAGTAATTCTCCCTTAAGTTTTTAGATATTTATAATAAGCCGTAAATGCCATACCGGATTTGATCAAAAATTTTTTAGTGCCAATTCCGGGTGAAATGGTATAAGAAGGCGTTTCTAATTTTTAAGCCTGTCTGCCATTTCATCCATACATTGCCTAACTGCTCTGTATAGAAAAACTGAAAGTAATAATTACTACCTGAATGCCTGTACAACCTCACAGGTCAAGATTAATACGGTTAATTATCCTACAGTATATAACGCTTGTGCGAGATTTTGTTTTTCCAGGCATAGATTCATACAAGATATCCCGAATAACTGGATATTCATATTAATTAAAACTGGACCTTTGATATTAAAAGATAAATCAGACTATTTAATTAAACACTAACTGAATTTTATTCCTGTGAGGTCTGTAATATATGCAAAATTATCGAACTTACTTTCAGTTTTTCTTTAGGATTTAATCTCAAGTTCTCCAAGTTTTTTCTGAAGGGGCACTCCTTCTTTATCCCAGCCTCGATAATGATAATAATCCTGAAGAGATGCCTCAAACTCCTGCCTCCGGATTCCATTTCCTTTTTCTTCGTTACCATCTTCGAACAACCTTTCCGGAAATGTATCATCTTTTCGAGAGAAACCTGCTGTCAGATTATAAACTCTCTCCAGATTCCAGATCCTTTCCCCCACCTTCAGGAGTTCTGCAGGTGAAATTTCTATTCCAACCCCAAAACGTAACAGGGCTGAACAGAGTTCTTCGTTGACGGCAAAAACCGAGAACGTGCAGAGCACAAGAGAATCCAGTAAAGCAGTCAGGTTTTCAAAGACCTGCAGGATTCCGGCTTTTCCTTTGAGGCTGAAGCGGTCAAAGAGCAGAGGTTTTCCGAGAACTTCCGGTCCGACCATAAAAGCTGTAAGGTAATCTCCACCATGACAGGAGGTCGCGTAAGCCAGAGCCTGTCCTTTAACGCCTCTCGGGTCAAACCCTGCAAGTTCAAGCCCTTTTACATCCATACTGAGATCTTTTCTCTTCAGGGCTGAGAGGTATTTCCTGGCACCTTCCCCGGTTTTGCCTCCTTCTCCGATTTCTTTAAGCAGACCTCCAAGTTCTCTGGCTTCTATTTTTTTTGATTTAAGTTCTGCCAGAGCGCCGAATAAGGAACCCGCAGATATAGGGTCAAGCCCATAGTCTTTACAGGTCCTGTCTGCCAGGAGCACGGAGTCAAAGTCCGGGTTTTCAAGGTTAAACCCGAAAGCCCATAACGAATCATAGTCCGGAAGAATCTGCCCTGTCTTCTTTATCCTCCGCTTACAGCCCAGAGGGCAGGAAGGGCAGCTTTCCTTCTCGAGCTCGAGGCTGGCTTTTATATACTCCCCTGAGAACAGGTCTGCAAAAGGAGTTCCTATTCTGGAAAAGTTTCTGCAGGGGATGAGGTCCATATAGTCCAGAAGCTTTACAAATGCAGGAGTACCGTAATTTGCAAGCCCTTTGGAGAGTACAGGGTTTGCTTCAAAAAGTTTCAACATCTTTGTCTCAAGGCTTTTGAAACTCTCAGGAATAGCTGGCAAGATTTCTTTTTCCCCTTTTACAACCACCGCTTTCAGCAGTTTTGAACCTGCAACCGCTCCAAGGCCACCCCTTCCACTATAAATTGAATCAATGACAAAAGAAGAGATAAGAACTTGTTTTTCCCCAGCCCTGCCTATGCAGGCTACACTTCCTTTACTTTTCAGGGCTTCAGTACATGCTTCTGTATTTTTTCCCCAGAGCTGGTCTGCCTGCATAATTTTTATCTCTTCACCATTTACCTCCACAAGGGAAGGCCTCTCTGCTTTTCCGGTAATAACAAGGGCGTCGATTCCAGCTTTCTTCAGTTCTCTTCCAAAACCTCCGCCTGCATTCCAGCTAAATACCGTGCCAGTAAGAGGGGATTTGGATGTAATTACCACCCCTGAGGACATGGGAGCAAGTCCTGTAAGCTGTCCGGAAGTAAAGATCAGGGGGTTTTCCGGGCTAAGCGGATCAATATCAGGTTTTGAAAGATCGGAAAGCAGTTTTACTCCGAGGCCTCTACCACCAAGGTACCTGAGAATTAACTTTTCATCAGTCTCAATGACATTAATTGATCCCGAGCTAAGGTTTATATATACAATTTTTCCTGTCCAGCCAGCCATATTGAAAATTCCTTTTTCATATCTCTTCATCGTTTTTGGACTTATTTCTGATGCTCTGACTATTGAGGGTGATTTTTAAACACAAATGATTTGCAGGCTCTAAGGGAAAAGCAGGTATTGAAATACTAGCCTACAAATGACTTCATTGCCTTGAACTTTACAAACGCCAGAACGTCCATAATAAGGACAGAAAGTTATTAAATTGTCAAGAAATGATATAATTATTGACTTCCGTTCTTCAAGTAACGATTCTTTCAGTGAGAAATAAACACTTGAATATGAGTTAGGGCAATGTCCTCATATATGTATCTTCTCTCCATACCATCAAACAATCAAAAGTCAAGAAATAATTTCAGATTCAAAACGAGTATGAAAAACAGATAGTTTGATGGAATGAACAGAAAATTTATAAGAAGATAATTAAAAGGAGTGTATGGAGTTCAAAAGTATTTCCCGTACCACACGAACTCCATAAATACGCCCTATGAGGCAGTGACTACGTTAGCTTTGCGTATATTTAAGCATGCTGATTCTGCCTCCTAGGGAATAAGGAGGATAAAATATGAAGCGTAATAACATTGGAATAGGTATACTTGTTTTAGCAACACTGCTGGTTAGTATGGCGTTGATGCCAGCCGTAAGTGCACAGGAAGAAGAAAAGTATAGTGTAACTGCTGAGGATGCATTTAGACATGCAAATGCGCACATGATATGGTTTATCGCAAATGACACTGATTTTGAAAAGTGGTATGGAGCATTTATAGATCCCAAACCATTGGATCTTTATGATCCAAATGGCCAAAAATTGTATTACCAATTTTCAGTATATAAAGATAACAACATAATAGGTAGAATCTATATAGGTGCCGATAAACAGCTTGGAGCCTCAGTCCAATTAATCTCATTTAATCCAAAACCGTTTGATGCTACTGAAGCCATGAAAAAATCAATAGAAATTGCCAAAAATGAATATCCAAATGGAAATATTGAATCAACTAAGATGGTTGTATACGACTATCCTGCCATAGGGGCAATGACCATAGTAAAGGACAAAACGACAGGAGAAGAACATAGGATATTTGTAGATGTATACACTCTTGATGTAGTGGAAGATAAACCTGCAACTGAAACAGCGCCTGGAATTTGGTCAATTTATGAACACAGATTGAAGAATGGAATAGATGAGAACTTAAAAGACTGGCAGAAAAGCGATCAACTCACTAAATCTGTAGAACAAACAGCGATTAATAACGGGGTTAATATCTATGTAGCGGTCACTGAAGAAAAGATTAGAAAACTCAGTGGCGGTGAAGCAATAACGTTAGCCACAGGTAAAACACTTAGTGTTCCCTTATACGGACAAGAAACAAGTAATTACTGTGCTGCAGCAAGTGGCAAAATGATTGCTAAATACTATGGTGTAGTTCATACTCAGACTCACATCTTTGGAATGATGGATCAAGGTGGATATCCTGACGACCAAGTATATTATTATAAAACAAGCAAAGCTGCTGGAGGATTAGAGAAAACTGGCTCATACCATGACGATGGATACCCTAACTTTACTACACTTGTTTCTGAAATTAATAATTATAGACCTGTAGTTAGTTTGGTTCCAGGACATGTTCGAGTCTGTACAGGATATTCAGATACTGGTTTTGGATTACGCTATTTAAAGATTAATGATCCAATGCCCGTTGGATCCGGTAGCCAATATACAGAAACCTATGGCGCGGAAACTTGGCGTGTATATGTGAAGAGCTAAAGCTCTTCTCTTTTTTGTGGTGGTCGACGTGAGCAACATCAATAAGGAAATTGCTATTATTCTTGTTTTTCTAATACTCGTAACATTTTGGGGAATATTAAAAACGCCAGTGGATACGAAAATACAAGTTAATAATGAGCATAAGGTAGGTGGTATGCACATCCGATTTGAAGAAGGAGTTTCTGAATCAGAAGTTAAAGCTATTCTTAAAAATTACAATATGACTACGAACTATAGCATAAGGTACAATATTGATACTACAGTAAACAAATACTATATTATTTTAGATAAAGACAATTGGGATGTCAGACATGAAATAAGTAAAGGGATGAAGAAAGAGAATAAAGATTGGATTAAATCTTCTCCTGCTCAAGTTGTCAGAAAAGGAGATGATTACATATTTACAATATCTGAACAAGCTATCCATGATGAAAATTTTCTTGCGATACTGGATAAATATGATATTCAAGTAAAAAAGTTTGTCTGGTGCGATGTTAATTTTGAAAAGTCGGATGGATCTAAGGATTGGATTCCAGAGGAATACGCAATCAGAATAAAAAATGAGCTTGAAAATAATGAACGTATTTTTTCTGTATCTATTGTCTACGTTTAGGTTTGACAGTTTCTTCATATTTTGAGCGTTATCCATTATAATTTTCATTCATGAGCATATTTAACATATGTTCAAATAATTCAATAACAAAATAGAGTTAAAATCGAAAAGGGCGCTATTTTAGCCAGAGATTATCCCACCTCATAACTAATTTGTCTTTTTGAGATATGGCGAAAACTGCCTGGAGAATTAAATAAAAAATCAAATTGCGTGCGGCCACC
>DUGS01000150.1 GCA_013331265.1 Methanosarcina sp. | reverse complement strand
GTAACTATTCAGGTAGCCTTATAAAGGCTACCCAATTTTCCTCGTTCTGAGGAAAAATTGGATATAAAATGATTTCTTATTTTATTTGTGAAACGTGAAGAGATTCTTGCTTTTTGTGCTTCAAACCCTGAAGTTCTTGCTTACATTGTGAGTCTTGAATCTCAAATTAAAGAACTCACTGAAAGGTTACAAGCTTTAGAAGCTCGTTTAAACCAAAATAGCCGTAACAGCAGTAGACCTCCTTCAACTGATTTCTTTGTCAAAGAGAAACCTAACCCCAAGAGTCTCCGCAAAAAAAATGGTAGAAAACCCGGAGGTCAAGAAGGTCATCAAGGGACCACTCTTGAAATGACTAATGATCCTGAGTAGCTAATAGAACATTCTTTGAGTTGCTGTGAAGAATGTGGACATACTCTTGAGAATGTTGAAGTTGAAGCTTATGAGAGAAGACAGGTCTTTGATATTCCTCCTGTAAATCTAATTGTTACAGAACATAAAAGTCAGATTAAGACCTGTCCTCATTGTGGAAAGTTGAACAAAGCTGTTTTTCCCGAATCTGTGAAATATCCAGTTCAGTATGGTCCTAATATTTTAGCTTCAGCTATTTACTGTAAAAATCACCAGTTTATCCCGTATGAAAGGATTTCTGAGTTCTTTGATGACATTATGGGGATAAAAATCTGTCCTGCTACGATAATCAGAACAGAAAGAGAATGTTTCCAGAATTTAGGGGAATTTGAAAACGTTATTAGGGAGAAGTTATTAGCTTCTCCAGTTATCCATTGTGATGAAACTGGGATGAAAGTTAATGGAATAAGGCATTGGCTTCATGTCGTTTCCAATGACAAATACACCTGTTATTTTGCTCATCCAAAAAGAGGGTCAGAAGCAATGGATGATATGGGAATTCTTCCTGAGTTTAAGGGAGTAGCAGTTCACGACGGATGGAAACCCTATAACAACTATGATTGTGATCATGCTCTTTGCAATGCTCATCTACAGAGAGAACTTGCTGGAATTGAAGAGAACTATAAACAGCAGTGGGCTAAAGAGATGAATGAACTGCTCACTGACATGAAAAAATATACGGATGAATGTAAAGAGCAAAGTCAAATGTTAGATTTTGAGCAAATTAAAGCATTGGAAGAAAGATTCGATTCTATCGTCATGAAAGGTATTGAAGAAAATCCGCCTTCTCTTAACCCTGAAAAACAGGGAAAACGTGGCAAAAATCCAAAAACAAAAGCAAGGAATCTGCTTGATAGATTTATAGAATACAAAGAACAAATTCTGAGATTTCTGACAGATTTAAAAGTTCCATTTGAGAATAATCAGGCAGAAAGAGACATCAGGATGATGAAACTACAGCAGAAAATATCAGGAACTTTCAGAGCCATACTAGGAGCGGAAGCTTTCTGCAGAATTAGAGCTTATATTTCTACTATCAGAAAGAATGGTTTGTCGGTTATAAAGGGCATTCTCGCGGCGCTCAATGGAGCGCCGCTAACTATACTCTGAATAGTTACGAAAAAAGTTAAGTTTTAAGGGCTTTCACGCCTTAAACCTATGTTGATTTATTCCTGTTTTCTGCGGCCGAAAATGAACATTAAACCCAGTATTGCTGCAAAGGGCAGGGCGACTGTGGAAAATTCAGGTATTGGTACATCAGGCTCTTCTGGTTCTTTGGGTGTAGGTCCTGCAACAAAGCAGCTGAACTGATCGCAAACGAAATGTACTCCAACTTGATATCCTTCAGTGTTGGGCTCAATATTTCCATCAAAACTTGAAGGTAAATCAACAACAACTTTAGTAAACCGGTAGTCAGGCTTTGGATTTTTCACTGCATAGACCCGTAAAAGATCGCCAAATTCACCTTTAGCGCCAAACTCTTTTTTATCAGTCCAGTCAGTTATAATCTCGCCGCTTACTATTACGTTCTGAACTGTACTATTATAGCCTTTGATCTGATCTTTATTAACATTAAGATTATAAGCAACCCAGGTAATCCGAGGATTAGTAAGTCCGGTGCTTCTATCCTGAAACGTTATTGTGTGAGCATCTGCATTATATGTAACATCAATATTTACTGACCCTGTGGGTACAGCTATGTTAGTTTTATTGATGGAGAATGTTTCAGCACTTGCAGTGCCAGCCATAAGCAACAGAAGTACAAGAATTCCAATAATGTATTTTAATTTCACCCGTTCAAAACCTCCTTTAGAGAATAAAATAGACGTTTTTCTATTAATCTATAAACAGATAAACTTATTTATTTAAATATATTTTAAACAGCATACGTATACAAAAATAGATAATCAATGGCTATAACCATTTAACATTAAATTAAATCATGAAAAATATTGATATTTAAGTTCTATAAAATTATGTAGTCAATATCTTAAAAAAATTAAAGGAGGCCATGTGTGCTTTCAATTCTGAAATTTTACCCGTTGCTTATGATCCTATACTCAATATAATACTTCTTCTCACTTGCTTCAATTATATTGCTTATAACGATGTTTGCCTCTGTAAAATATGGCGCAAAAGAAAGAATTTGAAGACGAAGACTCTAATGATTCTGATGACAGGGAATGAAAGCAGGGATAGAGTGAACTCCCAAAAAAACGAGGTAAAAAAGAAAAGCTTAAATTTTAAAGAGAATTTCGCTCTAAAAATTATGCCTAAAACCAGATATTTTTCCTGGCTTTTAAATCAGTAATCATTTCAGAGAACACTGAATGTTGTTTGTGTGAGTGAATTCTACTTTTATTAGATTGAAAATATTTCTGCTCCTGATAAGGTGATTCTATAACCTTCATGTGGGGATGAAGCGGTTGTGATCAACTTACAATTATGATCCACTTACATTCAGTATATTAATAATATTCTTTTTAGTTATAACATCTAGTATTAAATAAGGTGAAGATAATCTTATTTTACTCTGAAATTCTGAGGTGAGTTTATGAAATTAAAACCGAGTAAAAGAGAACAAATTTTCTCTCTGCCTGTTGCCCTTATTTCTACGGTTTCAAGGGAAGGTATCCGGAATGCTGCTCCATGGTCCAATATAACTCCGATTCTCCGTCCGCTGGATGAAGTAATGCTTGCTTCCTGGATCAAGCGCGACACTCTCACAAATATCCGTGAAACAGGGGAATTCGTTATAAACATCCCTCCTGTCGGGATGGAAGAAGCTGTTATGGTGTGCTCCCGGAATTACCCTCCGGAAGTGGATGAATACGAAATGGCCGGACTAAAGCCCCATTTCTCTGAGATGGTCAGGGCTCCCGGGATTGAAGGATGCCTGGCCTGGGCTGAATGTACCCTTGTGGAGGAGATCCTGAGAGAAAAGTTCTCTCTGATCATAGGAAAAGTCGTAAACCTGGAAGTTGATGAGAACTTCTTTGATGAAGAAGGCAGAATGGATTTTGAAAACGCAAAACCGTTATCCTGCATTCTGGGACCAAAAGGCCTTACCTTTACCTGCCCAAGAGGCACCGGCAAATCTGCAGATTACTCCGAAATGTTTCTTAGAGGAAAAGAGGTTTTAAGCCAGATTCCATGATGTTTGGTCTTCAGACTAATATGATGAAAGAATATTCATTTATGATGAAAGAATATTCATTTTCCTGTGAAGAAATGAGATAGATGGATTCATTCAGGACTCAACCATCTCAAACAACCACTTCACGCCACTTTAACCTCTTTTTCGAGTTTCTTTATGAGCTCTCTGAGCTGGATCGCACGCTCGAAGTCCAGCCTGTCGGCAGCTTCCCTCATCTCTGCATCCAGTTCGATAATCATGTTGGGGATATCGGTCTTCGGGATATGTTTGGTATCCGTTATATCCACAACTTTTTCTCTTATGGGTTTTTTGATGGTTGTAGGGACAATGCCGTGTTCTTTGTTATAGGCGATCTGCATTGAACGGCGGCGTTCGGTTTCCTGTACGGCTTTTTTGATGGAATCCGTCATGTTGTCTGCATAAAGGACAACTCTTGAACTGGAGTTTCGGGCTGCACGGCCTATGATCTGGATGAGGCTCTTTGAGTCCCTGAGGAAGCCTTCCTTATCTGCATCAAGGATTCCTATGAATCCCACTTCCGGGATGTCGAGCCCTTCCCTGAGCAGGTTGATCCCGACAAGCACATCAAACTTTCCAAGGCGCAGTTCGCGGATGATTTCCGTCCTTTCTATGGTCTTGATATCCGAGTGCAGGTAGCGGGCTTTGATCTCGTTTCTGGCAAGGTATTCGGTCAGTTCTTCTGCAAGCTTTTTGGTAAGGGTGGTCACGAGGGCGCGGTCTCCCCTTTCAACTATTTTCCGGATCTCCTGCATAACATCCCTGACCTGGCCCTCAAGGGGACGCACTTCAACCTCAGGGTCAAGAAGGCCGGTCGGGCGGATGATCTGTTCCACGACCTGGGAGGAGTGCTCCCGCTCATAATCTGCAGGAGTTGCCGAGACGAAGACCACATTTTTCATATACTTTTCAAATTCCTCAAACTTAAGTGGCCTGTTGTCAAATGCGCTTGGAAGCCTGAAGCCGTAATCTACAAGGCTCTTTTTCCGTGAACGGTCTCCATTATACATCCCATGCAGCTGGGGAATGGTCTGGTGGCTTTCGTCAATGACCAGAAGAAAATCATCAGGGAAATAGTCAAGCAGGCAGAAGGGCTGCTCTCCGGGGCGCCTGTGGTCAAAGTGCCTCGAATAGTTCTCTATGCCTTTGCAGCTGCCGGTCTCCTGAATCATCTCCATATCATATAGAGTACGCTGCTTTAACCTGTGAGATTCAAGCAAACCGAGTTCGGGTAAGTGCTCTTCAAGTTCTTCAAGGATAGACTGAATTGCACTTTTCTGCTCCTCTTCAGGGATAACATAATGCCTGGCAGGGTAAACAAAGAAGTAGTCCATGTTTTCTTTCCGCTGCCCTGTCTGCTTGTCCACTTCAGAAATCCTGTCTACCTCGTCCCCGAAGAGTTCAACCCGGATAATGTCATCGAAGTAACCGGGAATGATATCAATTGTATCACCTTTTACTCGAAAGCGGCCTGGCATTAGTTCAAGGTCATTCCTTTCGAACTGGATATCGACGAGCTTTTCAAGGATTTCTTTTCTCTGAACCCTGTCTCCAACCTTAAGTTCGAATCCCATCTTCTGGAAGTTCTCAGGGTTGCCCAGGCCATATATGCAGGATACGGAAGCCACCACAATCACGTCCTGCCTGGACATCAGGGAAGCTGTGGCTGCAAGGCGCATCTGTTCAATTTTCGGGTTTATCTGGGCATCTTTTTCAATGTACTGGTCTTTGGCAGGGAGATAGGACTCGGGCTGGTAATAGTCATAATATGAGACAAAGTATTCAACCCGGTTTTCAGGGAAGAACTCCCTGAACTCATTGTATAACTGGGCAGCAAGGGTCTTGTTATGAGCAATAACAAGAGTTGGCTTCTGGACTTGATTTATGACATTTGCAACGGTATAGGTTTTTCCTGATCCCGTAACCCCGAGCAGAGTCTGGAATTGCTCCTTTTTGTTCAAACCTTCCACAAGTTTTTCTATCGCCCGCGGCTGGGAACCTTTAGGCTCAAAATCGGAAACCAGTTTAAACTGAGGGCTGTCCCAGTACCTTGCATCATGTATTGATTCGAATTTTTTATCGGATAACGCACCGGGTGTCTGGCTGGAAACTTTCATAAAATCAAGACCTTCTTAAGAATGTAGGGTTAATTACTGTATTATTACTGTATTATTTCTGTATCAACGATTTCTGCCTTAGCAGGCGGTTATAGGTGATTGCAAACCTGTGAGCTTCGTCCCTGATCTCCTGGACAAAGAGAGAAGCTTTCTCATCCTTTTTGATCGGAAGAGGGGACTTAAGACCGGGAATGTAAATTTCCTCTTCGCGTTTGGCTATGGAGATAATAGGAACCCTTAGCCTGAGCTCCCGGAGTTCCTGGAAGGCTGAAGAAAGCTGACCTTTTCCCCCGTCAATAATTATCAAATCAGGCATCTCATGTTTGTCCTCAAGCAGGCGGGAATAGCGCCTCCTCACGACCTCGGCAATGGAAGCGAAATCATCTATCCCTTCCACACCTTCTATTTTGAAGCGGCGGTAGTTATGTTTATCAGGCCTGCCTCCTCTGAACTGCACCATTGAACCGACCGTAGCTGTCCCTGAGAGATGCGAGATATCAAAGCATTCGATAACGTTCGGGAGTTTGGGGAGAGAGAGTTTGCTCTGCAGGGCTTCAAGCTTTTTTCTGTCCCCGAAAAATCCTATTTCAACATTTTTAAGGACAAGCTCAAGAAGCTCTTTTTTCTCTCCCTGCTTCGGGACCGTTACCTTCACTTTCTTTCCCTTTACATGCGCCAGAAACTCTACAAGAGGCTCTTCAAGTGGTTCGGGGACGATCAGTTCTTCTGGAGGCTCATTTTCTGAATAATACTGTACGAGAAACTCTTCCAGGAACTCCTCTCCGAATGCAAAGACAAAGTCCTGCTTGTCTTCCAGAGTACCCCTGTAAACCTTGAAAAGCATGAGATAGACAGTATTGTCCCTGACAATATAATTCAGTATATCCTCGTCGTGTTTCTTCTGCCTCTCCATGTTTTGCTTTTCCTGAAGGTATTCGAGGGCTGCAATCTCGTCTCTGAGCTCCATGGCCTGCTCAAACATCTGCTTTGCAGCCATCTCTTTCATTTCTTTTTCCATGGAGTCGATTAGTTCACTGATATTGCCTTTCAGGACAGAAGTGGCTTTCTTTACCTTCTCTCCGTATTCCTCAATGGAAATACCTCCTACACAGGGCCCGCTGCATGCTCCAATATGATAGCGGAGACAGGCACGTGAAGGCATTTTCTTGCAGGTCCTGAGCTGGAAGGTTTTTCTCACGACTTCAAAGATATAGTCCCTTTCTCTGGCAGAAACGAAAGGTCCGAAGAATTCCCCCTCTCCGGTCTTCTTTCGGGTAATCCTGATCCTGGGAAATTTTTCTCCTGTAAGGTGGATGGAGGCATACCTCTTTGAGTCCTTGAGCATGATATTGTATCTGGGCCAGTGCTTCTTGATCAGCGTATTTTCAAGGAGGAAGGCTTCTACCTCGGTATTCGTGACAATGAAGTCAAGGCCCCGCACAGCCTGCATAAGGCTCGCTGTTTTAGGGTCATGGTCCCTTTTCTGGAAATAGCTGCTCACCCTTTTTTTAAGGTCCTTTGCCTTCCCCACATAGAGTACAGTCCCGTCCTCATCTTTGAAGAGATAACAGCCGGGCAGGTGCGGGAGGGTTTCCAGGTCAATCATTTTTGAACCTCATTGCGTTCAAATTGATTTCAGGTTTCATTGGGTTTTATTTTTCACGAGAGTCTTTTGAAGTGCCTGCCCCTCAAACACTTCGTCTATGCCATCTTCATATTCCTCTGGCTCTTCTTCGGGCTCTTCATCTGATTCTTCTTCAAACTCTTCAAAATTGGTCTCAAACTCTTCCTCTTCTTCAAAAACTGCCTCTACAGGCTGTATTCCTGACTCCGGGTATGGGTTCACCTTTGCCAGGAGCCTGGGGGCAAGGAAGCGCCCTGTATAGCTTTCAGGAACAAGTGCAATCTCTTCTGGAGTACCTGTTGCAATAATCTCCCCGCCTGCATGCCCACCTTCGGGGCCGAGGTCGATTATATGGTCTGCTGATTTGATGACATCAAGGTTGTGTTCGATAACAACAACAGTGTTTCCTTTTGCAACAAGCCCGTTAAGGACTGAAATCAGTTTTTTAACGTCATGGAAATGAAGGCCTGTTGTGGGCTCATCAAGGAGATATATTGTCTTTCCTGTACCCTTTTTAGAGAGTTCCCTTGTAAGCTTGATCCTCTGGGCTTCCCCCCCGGAAAGGGTTGTTGAACTCTGTCCAAGCTTGATATACCCTAACCCTACACGTGTGAGAGTATCGAGTTTGCCTTTAATTGCAGGGATGTTTTCAAAGTGTTCTGCAGCCTCTTCCACAGTCATATTCAGGACTTCGGCAATGGACTTGCCCCTGTATTTTACCTCAAGGGTTTCCCGGTTATAGCGTGTACCCTTGCACTCCTCACATTCAATGTAAACATCAGGAAGGAAATTCATTTCTATTTTGATCAGACCGTCTCCCTGGCAGGCTTCACAGCGCCCCCCTTTTACGTTAAAAGAGAAACGTCCGTTTTTATATCCGCGGATTTTGGCTTCCTTGGTTTCGGCAAAAGCCTGCCTGATAGCATCAAAGACCTTTGTATAAGTCGCAGGGTTCGAGCGGGGGGTCCTGCCTATGGGGCTCTGGTCTATAACAATTACCTTATCAATCTCGGAATCAAATACAAGCTCGTCATAATCTCCGGGCGTTACATTTGATTTGTTGATCTTTTTCGTCAGGGCTTTGTAAAGAGTATCGTAGATAAGAGTAGACTTTCCTGAGCCAGAAACTCCGGTAACGACTGTGAGAAGCCCTATGGGGATATTTACATCCACATCCTTCAGGTTATTTGCCCGGCAGCCTTTCAGCCGGATAAACGAATCGCTCTGTCGGCGGATAGCAGGAGGCTTTATCTGCTTTTCTCCTGAAAGGTACTTGCCTGTCAGAGACTCAGGATTTCTCTCTATTTCTGCTGGAGTCCCTTCGGCCACTATATATCCTCCGTGTATCCCTGCCCCGGGACCGATATCAAGTACATAATCCGCAGCCCGGATAGTGTCCTCGTCGTGCTCCACTACAATGAGAGTGTTTCCAAGGTCTCGCAGGGTCTGTAGAGTCTGGATAAGCCGCTCATTGTCCCTCTGGTGCAGCCCTATTGAAGGCTCGTCAAGCACATAGAGTACCCCCATCAGGTTTGAGCCTATCTGGGTTGCCAGCCTGATCCTCTGGGCTTCTCCACCTGAGAGTGTGCCTGCACTGCGGGAAAGGGTGAGGTAACCAAGCCCTACATGCTCAAGGAAGCTCAGGCGGGAACGGATTTCCTTAAGTACCTGTTTTGCGATTTCCTGCTCTTTTTCGGAGAGTTTCAGGTTTTCAAAAAACTGGATGGACTGGATAATCGAAAGGTTTGTCATATCCACTATTGACTTACCAGCTATTTTGACTGCCAGGACCTTTTCTTTCAGGCGTTTTCCCTCACATTTAGGACAGGGGCGGACCTGCATGAATTTCTCAAGTTCTTTTCGTCGGTACTCGGACTTTGTCTGGTTGTAGAGCCTTTCGGACTGTGGGAGAAGCCCTTCCCATGTGCCTTTATGGGACCAATATGCGTCCCCGTTTTTCATGCTCATATTAAAGCGGATTTGTTCATCCGAACCATACATTAGAGCGTTGTACTGCCTTTCAGAGAGGGCTTCAATTGGGGTAAAGATATCAAAACCAAAGTGCTTGGCAACAGCCGCAAGGTGCTGGCTCCGGTAGCTGTCAAGGTAGTTTCTGTAAAGGGCAACAGCTCCGTCAGCAATGCACAGGCTTTTGTCAGGAATTATAAGGTCAGTATCGAATTCCATCTTAATCCCGAGCCCGTTACAGGCTTCACATGCCCCGAAGGGGCTGTTAAAAGAGAACATCCTGGGCTGGAGTTCCTCAAAAGCCATTCCACAGACAGGGCATGCCATGTTCGAGGAATACAGGTGGTCTTTTCCTTCCGCATCCACAGCAATCAGGAGCCCTTCGGCTTTTTGAAGGGCATTTTCACAGGCTTCAACAAGCCTTGAGCGGTCTTCTGCAGGGTCCAGGCGGTCAATTACCGCTTCGATATCATGTTTTTTATAGCGGTCAAGGGAGATTTCGTCATCTGTCCTGTGGATCTCCCCGTTTACTCTTACCCTGGTAAACCCTTCACTGTTCAGGTCCCTGAAAAGCTGCTGGTAAGTCCCTTTCTTCTGGCGGACTATGGGTGCGAGGATTGTGACCATTCCCTCACATTCTCTGCTGAGGCTGTCCGCAATCCTTTCCGGAGACTGGGACTCTATTTTTATGTCATGGGCAGGGCAATATGGGGTCCCTACCCTTGCAAAGAGCAGCCTGAGATAGTCATAGATTTCAGTGACAGTCCCAACCGTGCTCCGGGGATTTTTGGAGGTAGTTTTCTGCTCTATGGAAATTGCCGGAGACAGCCCCTCAATGCTGTCCACGTCCGGCTTGTTCATAAGCCCGAGGAACTGACGCGCATAAGCAGAGAGTGACTCCACGTATCTACGCTGCCCTTCGGCATAGATGGTGTCAAAAGCAAGGGTTGATTTTCCCGAACCTGAGACTCCAGTAATTACAATTAACCTGTCCCGCGGAAGTTCTACGGTAATGTCTTTCAGGTTGTGTTCCCGTGCCCCTTTGATTATGATATTTTTCATTTTCCTTCTCTCAGGTTTTTTTCTTTGTAATTGGAGATAAGTTGGAACTTAATAATTTTGAGGTAAGAGTTTTGAGGTTAAGACTATATCCGAAATCAGATACGTGTTTAAAGAAATATGTCCTGTGTCAAGCAGCACAGTTAATCAATGCTGATAGTTAATCAATGCTGATAGTTAAACGGACGGCTGATAATTCAACGATTATAGTTTGTGATTCGCTTGTTGCAATTAATTGCCCCTATATTTAACAAACATAGCAACACGCAGACTTTTTATTAATAAAGTTATATAGCGGGGTGAAAGTATTAAACAATGATTTGTCGGGAAAATTCATAAGGACTGAGCTTCCCATTATCGAATCCGTCATTTTTTACCTTCTGCTTTTTAACCGGATCTCTCGAATACTTTCATTTTCCTGTACCCTAAAATCAACCATGTGACTTTTACTTTCAACAGTAGTCTCAATTTGATAATATTTGATACTTTCATATTCTAGCAGTTAAGGTTCCCTCTGAAGCCCGGAAAAACGTTTCAAAAAAGAGGATTCTGAGGTAAAGTCCTGTAAAACTGCAATAAAAAACTGATAGTAATCTGGGTTATACAACGGTACGTACATCATATTTATGATATAAATAATTATCCGATTTATTATATTTTAGTACCGAGATATAATAAAAAAGTCTATCCGAAACTTAAATTGTGATCTTCATCGAGCTGGAAAAATGCATCACCAGTCACTCTGAGAGATGTGTTTACAGGCCTTCCTTTGTATCCTAATTTTGAAATTTTTAATTATGGGAATATTAATCGTTAAAAATAGGGCGCTGCAGGCCTCACAGCCTGCTCGAAGGTAGCAGGTTAGACATGCGGAAGGTTAAAAGAATCTATCTCGATAAGTCGAGAGGA
>DUGS01000094.1:19385-19608 GCA_013331265.1 Methanosarcina sp. | reverse complement strand
GATTCGTTTTATCGAGTCTGTCTTATCCCGCTCGACGAAGGAGAGCGGTCTGTCCCAAAAAGAGAATCAAGAAGATAAATAGAAGATGAATAATCCAGCAAGTAAAAACGACCGGTACCCCTTCAAGGAACTAACGTGTAAAAATTACAGGGAAATTGATAACTTTCTGTTTCTTTTGCATTTTCTGCTTTTTTTGCATGGCCGCCAGACAAGCTGGCGGAGG
>DUGS01000094.1:783-19257 GCA_013331265.1 Methanosarcina sp. | reverse complement strand
TTTTTTCTTTCTACATCTTTCTCCTTTTGAGTAGGGCCGCCAGACAAGCTGGCGGAGGCGCTTATATTTATCTGTGAATTTAAATAAGGTTTCCGAGGTCAAGAAAAGTATTCTTTGGACAGTGAAGATAGTTCTGAATTCAGTTTATCCTGGTAGCAGTATGAATTTGGCTGCTACTTTTTTTCGTTGCAGACAAGACAGGTTCAACTCTGCAAGGAGCCACAACATGACTTGGGGAAGTTACTTCCATTCCCAGTCTTTAATAGTATAACTCGAATCCTCGTTCACTTCGCCCTCGTAAACACAGACAACGCTGTTGAGACGCGCCAGCTTCGGCGACTGCGTATTAAAGATTGTTGCCCCCCGAACACTACTCTTTGGTAGGCGCCCTTTCGGAATGGATATTCCTGATATTGTAAGAGTGGCTACATCACTGTCTTTTGTTAGCAAAAATCCGCGTCCTTCTGAGTATTGCATCACATCAGGCCTGGGCTTACCTACAGCAGTTAGCGTAAGGGTACATTCAATTCCAAAAATCTTACCTCGTTCCTCGAGGGTAATTTCCATCGTACCATTGTCATCAAGCACTCTCATACCTACCGTTTTTCCCATAGCTTCGTATATCAAATCTCCCAACATTTTAATTCCCCCCCAATTATATATGTGTATTTGAATATAAATACTGAAGCACTGATTATCTGTTATTGCTTATTTTATTCCCTATTCACAGGTGACTTTAATTTGACACAATATTGTTTAAAACAGATCTTATCAGATTTCAGGTGAAATTTTCATTTCCATATAAAGCCAGAATTAATCATTCTGACGATTCAAAAAAAGTTGTTTTTCATTTACTTTGATATTTTAAAAAGCTTCAATATTTAAAAATATGAGAAGGATATTTATCCTTTACTTAATTTTTTTAAGATAGTATCCCTTTAAAGAATTCCTTTAAAGAATTCCTTTATCCTTTTTAAAAACTAAATGATTCCCCATTTGCAGGCGCATAAGCCTCAACTCCGATTTCTTCTGAAATCCATTCTGCAAAGGCTTCCGTTTTCTCTCCATGCATGACAAAAACCCTTTCAGTTCCTTTTTTGCAGAAGTCCTTTACGAGCTGCTTTAACTCTCCGTCCCCGCAGTGGGCAGAGAAATCGTACTGTTCGACCGCGGGCTTGAGAGTAAGTATGTCTTCTCTGGTTTCTATCATCCTGTGTTCCAGAGCCAGCCTTCCGTTTGTGCCTTCAACCTGATAGCCGGTCAGCAGGATCTTTGATTTCGGGTCTTTATAAAGCCTGCTCAGGTAATAAAGCGCAGGCCCTCCGTTCAGCATCCCGGCAGTGGTGACAATAACTGACGGCTCTTTGAGGACTGACTCTCGCTGATGGTCTTTTACCTGTGTGGCGCGTTCGAAAGCCCTGTCAAGAAGGTCAGGGTTTCTCAGGTATTCGGGATATTTTCTGAGTATCCTGTACACGTCCCTGCCCATCCCGTCAACATAAGCCCGAATCCCGTATGCGTCCAGAAGCATAAGGATTTCCTGAGTCCTGCCTATGGCAAAAGCAGGAATAAGGGCGGTTCCGCCCCTGTCAAGAGTCTCATTGACCGATTCTATGAAACGCTCTTCAGTTTCTTTGCGCGGGACGTGGTCTTCCCCGAAGTAAGTGCTTTCAAGCACTAGAGTATCAGCTTCGGGAAACTCTTCTGCACCCGGGACTAGCCTTGTTTCCTTCAGGCTGAAGTCACCTGTATAAAACAGGCTTTCTCCTGATTCTGATTCAATGTGAATTCCTGATGCTCCGGGTATATGTCCTGCGTTGTAAAAGCAAACACTGTACTTATTGGTTTTGAAAGTTTCCCCGTAATCCTTTCTCGAGGTCCTCTGGTTAAGCCTCTGAAGGTCATCAGGGTCAAATGGAGGTATCCTCGAAAGAGTTGTTTCTGCAAGCTTGAGGGTGTCTTTCCCGAGCAGGCTGGTAAACTCTGCTGTTGGAGGTGTCATGAAGACCTCGGGGCTCAGGTACATCAGGTTAGGGACAGCCCCGCAGTGGTCCAGGTGTCCGTGGGACACCAGCACGGCTTTAGGTTCCATACCATTTCCGGGATATTCGGAGATCTCTCCAGCCTTTATACCGTAATCGAGCAGAATTTCCCCATTAACAAGCAGACCCGAACGCCCTACTTCCCTGCATCCACCTTTAAAACTGAGCTCCAGAACAAACACCCCTTGATTGCTTTTTTAAATTATCTTTGTCTACAAATATGCCGGTTGTACGGTACTGATTATCCTTTTTCTATTCTGATCAGGGAACCTAATCGTTTATTCAAAGAATTCTCAAACAGGCTTTTTCAAGAAGCCTTTATTATAAATCTGGTTTTGCAGGTCTTAAAAGTTATGATATGGCAATAAAGGTTCAAAGGGAAGTTCTCGGGTCGAAAATTCAATATCGTAATACCAATTTCTTCTATAGTATACAGGAACTTAGCTTATAGCAAATTCTCAACACTGCAGTTTTTTGGAATGCAATTTACACCGTTAAGTTCTCTGAATTCCTATTTCGGACGACCATGACAGGGACCTTTGAATATCTTACCACTTTTTCTGCAACACTTCCCATCAGAAATCTTTCGATTCCGGTTGCTCCTAGTGTACCCATTACTATCAGGTCTATGTTATTATTTTCTGCATAATCGATAATTTCATCACCCGGATGCCCTTCTAAAAGAACCTCTCTTACCTCCACCCCTGAACCCTCTATAATCTTCTTAGTTTCAAACATTATTTTCTTTCCATCGTTTATTATCAGTTCATGGACCAGTTCTTTTCCAGCAGTCCAAAATTCAGAAATTATAGCGGATGTATCCACCACATGAAGGGCATGGACAGTGGCTCCGCTAAGCTTTGCAATCTCAATGCCGTAAGAAATAGCTCTCAGTGAATTCTCGGACCCGTCTGTTGCAATCACTATATTTCGGCATAAGCTACTCGACATATATTGTCCCCCATAAATGAATTAACACCAGCTGCAGTCTATGACTTCTCTGCTAGTTCCTATAAAAATGCAGGTTCAGACGTATAAACTGTTACAGCTCCCCAGGCTTAGAAAATTCCTGCAGATTCATTTTTTACAGTGTGCCAATCTTTCTGTAAAATAATAAATATCAGGAAGTTTTCGGGTTGAAAATTCAATATCGTAAAATCAATTTCTCCTTTCCATTTCGGACGACCATGACAGGGACTTTTGAATATCTTACTACTTTTTCTGCAACACTTCCCATCAAAAATCTCTCGAGTCCTGTTTTTCCGAGTGTGCCAATTACTATAAGGTCCATGTTATTATTTTCTGCAAACTTGATGATTTCTTCACTCGGGTGCCCATACAAAAGGACCTCTCTTACCTCCACTCCCGAGTCCTCTATAATTTTTTTAGCATTAGATATTATTTTCTTCCCATCACTTATCATCATTTCATAGATCATATCTTTGCCAGCAGTCCAGACTTCAGAAATTACAGGGGGTGTATCCACTACATGAATGGCGTGAATAGTGGCTCCGCTAAGTTTTGCAATCTCAATACCGCAAGAAATAGCTTTGATTGAATTCTCGGACCCGTCTGTTGCAATCAGTATATTTCGGTATAGGTTACTTGACATATATTATCTCCATTGCAGATTTTAACTTGCATTCAAATTTCTTGAGATATTTAAGAATAAAGGACCAAACACCAGCTGTAATCTATAACTTCTTTACTAGTTTCTGAAAAATATAGGCTCAAATTTGTAAACTCTAGCTACCTTATAATAATGCACTTATCTCTTTTTAAACATGAGTGTGTGAGGCAGTAAGAATATCAGCAATTCTGGAATAAATGACTCACATTTTTTAGTGCTTCGATTACAGACAAATGGCCGCCATCAATCTATCAAAAATAATTTTTTTAATCGTCGAAACCTGGTTAAAGTTTGTAGTTTCTACAGGTGTTCCCATCAGCTTATTTTATGTCCCTTCTCAAACACACAAAGAAGAATTTCGAAAATGCAGTAAAAAACAGACTTAGGTTAATTATTTGCTTTTCTCTTTTCCAGGGGATCTTTATAAATTCATTTAAAAAGAATCAGTTTCACCTGAATAATTACTAAAGTTTTATATTAATTTTGGTAAAACCTCAACTATTCATGTGAAACTGAGCGTGCGGCCTGAAGCATCCAGTTAAGAATGAAGTGACCGCACACAATTTTGTTTTTTAGCTTGCCAAATTTGGGTGCTTTTGGAATCTTTATCCCAAACGGGTGACCCCAAATGAAATACTCGCTAATTTTATATGAAACTTTCCGACTATATAAATCTGTAATAATGTCTTGTTTTGAGCTTCAGGGCAAAATCTAAAAACAAACAAAAATAAAAAAAGCTTAAGTGAGGACCGTTTTTAAAGGTCCTCTTTTTAAAGGTCCTCGACCGTGCCGTTGCATGCGGCCTGCCAGCTTTTGACCTTCTTTACACTGATTTTTATTGTTTTTGCAAGTTCTACAGGGTCTGCTTCGGCCAGGGCTTTCACACTTGTAATCCCGGCTTCTTCCAGTTTTCCTGCGGTGGCTTTTCCCACGCCTTCAAGGTCTTTAATGGATTTTGGCCTTTCTTTTTTAGGCCGTTGTGCCTGCTCTTCCTGCTGGGTTTTTTGCCATTCTATGAAATTGCACTGTGGGCAGCCAAGGTCCCAGGCCCGTTTCCCCTGGTTAATTATTCGGATGTGGTGCAGGCCGTGAGTCTCGCAGGATTTATCAGTAACTATAATATGGCCGCTCCTTGGAAGAGGCAGGGAGAAAGTGCAGTTGGGGTAATTGCTGCAGCCTATGAAGCGGCTTCCTCTTTTCGAACGGCGGATCATCAGTTCGTTTCCGCATAATGAGCAGTTACCTATGATTTTATCTTCCCTGAGGCCTGCCTGCAGAGACTCTATGATATTATCCCTGTTTTTGTCAAGTTCCGAAAAGACCTGCTTGAGCATTTCCCTGGATTCTTCAAGGACAGCATCCTCTTTGATTTTGCCCTCTGCAATTTTGTCCATGTTTTCTTCCAGCAGCTTTGTCATATCCGGCTTCGTAATTGTAGGCGAGTATTTCTCGAGTGTGTCCACTACGGCAAAAGACGTGTTTGTGGGCTGAACCGGGTTTCCGTGGATATAAGCCCTGGAATAGAGCTTGCTTATAATCTCGTGCCTGGTGGCTTTTGTGCCGAGCCCGAGCTCTTCCATTATATTGATAAGCCTGCCCTGTCCGTAACGGCCTGGAGGCTGGGTTTCTTTATCCAGCATCTCTTTCTTTATCACTTTTAAGGAATCTCCTTCCCCGAGTTCGGGAAGCAGCCTGTCTTCAGGGGCATTATAGGGATAATACCAGCGCCATCCGGGTTCCAGAAGCCTTGCTCCGTTTGATCTGAATTCTTCCTCGTTGATATCAAGTTTAAGGCGCATAGTTTCCCATGTGCTTGGCCCTGCAAAGGTTGCAAAAAAGCGCCTGACTACAAGCTCGTAGACCTTCCATTCATCTTCTTTTAAGTCGGCTTCCTTTGCAAGGGAAGCAGGGAAGATAGGTGGGTGGTCTGTAGTTTCTTTTTTCCCGCGCGTGGGGACAAGTTCGGGTTTCTCAAGCAGGGCATTTGCATATTCCTTAAAAGGACCTTCTTTGAAAATCTCAATTTGAGCCCTCAGGTCCAGAGTATCGGGATAAACCGTATTGTCCGTCCTCGGGTATGAAATGTACCCATTGGTGTAAAGGGATTCGGCTATACGCATGGCATTTGAAGGGCTGAGCCCTATTGAGTTTGCCGCGCTGATAAAACCTGTAGTGTTAAATGGAGTAGGGGGCTGGTCGGTCTTAGTTCCTTTTTCTATCTCTTTCAGTTCCGCTTTTTTCCCCAGTTTCTTGAATATATTTGAAGCTTCCTCTTTGTCAAGGAAACGGCGGGTCGAGTGCTGGGCTGAAAAAATGTCTCCTGCTGCATCTTCAAGTTCAACGTGGATTTCCCAGTAAGGGGTCGGGACAAAGATGTTCCTTTCTTTTTCCCTGTCAACTATAAGAGATAAAGTTGGAGACTGCACCCTTCCCACGGAAAGGAACATTTTCCCGAGTCTGCCTGCGGCAAGAGAGATATATCTTGTAAGGGCAGCTCCCCAGACCAGGTCAATTACCTGCCTGGAGTGACCTGCATCTGCGAGGTTAAAATCTACATTTGTAGAATTTAAGAATGCGTTTTCAATTGCTTTTGGAGTTATTGCGCTGTAACGGACCCTGTCGAAAGGAACTTTCGGGTTAACCTGTTTTATGATGTTCAGAGCTTCGACTCCGATCAATTCCCCTTCCCGGTCATAGTCAGTTGCAATAGTGACTCTTTCTGCTCCTTTTCCAAGGCTCTTTAAAGCAGTAACTATTTTCCGGTTGATCGGGGTTGTTGTAATCTCGGCGTCTATCAGGGATCTGGCATCAACTTTCTGCCAGTTGTTGTACTCATTTGGAAAATCTATCCCGACAATATGGCCGGAAAGCCCTACTACTACAGTTTCCTTTCTGCTTTCGCCGGACCCGATCTCGTACCGGTATACGTCTACTCCGCTGACTCTTTCCTTCTTGGGACTTTTTGGAGCCAGAATCGCAGCTATCCTCCTTGCTGCTATATTTTTTTCCGTTACAATGAGGTGCATTTAAAACTCCGGTTTAACTTTTTTTACATTTTATGGAGAAATACTGGCGTACCCCAAATCTTCTGCCAGTCTGAGTCAAAGCCTGCCTCCTAATTCATGAAGTTTCCTTTTGCAATATAAATTTTTGGATCAAATATAGAAATTTCTGCCATCCGTGACAAGAATTAGGGCCATATACTCCTGATTTATCCTGTTTTTAACCTTTATAAGGGTTTTTTCCAGGTCTACTACTCCCAGGTCTCAGAATTTTTAACTTATGATTTTTCTCTAATTCGCGGTTCTTATCGGTCACCAATAAGCACCAGGACACATTCTACGGCTTCCTGCGGACTTTTTACCCTTTGTATGCCTTCTATTTCCCATTTACAGTCAAGAACAAACACAGGCTTTCCCATTTTTAACCCGAGAGCTATTTCCGAAAGGGTTCCATACTCCCCGGAAACAGCAATCAGAGCATCCGAAGACTGGGCTATAAGAGCATTCCTGGCATGCCCCATTCCGCTGAGAATGGCCATATCTATCCAGGGATTTGCATCTTCTCTGCAGGTCCCGGGCAGGATTCCTATAGTCGTACCCCCTTCCAGTTTTGCTCCACAGGCTGCTGCTTCCATTACTCCTCCCAGGCCTCCGCAGAGAAGGACAGCTCCCTTTTTTGCAATCTCCCTTCCCACGGCTTCAGCAAGGGCTCTGGTCTCACTGCTGCAGTTTCCGGCTCCTATGACGCCTATCTGTTTTCTTACTGATGGTTTCACCGCACGTAACTCCTTTCAGCCATGTTACTTGAGGCTTTTTTATTCGAGACCCGGTAAGGTTGCGCGCCCATTCTTAGACGGATAACTTACCCTTCTCCAATTTACTTCAATTCTCTTTCTAAATGCAGCCGTTTTCAGATGTAATGACTCTGAATTTCCACAATTTCTAAACTGTTTTTTGCTGTTGCGTATTCATCAAGCGGCTCCTTATTAAGCTCAAGAAAACTGTGCCCCCAGTTAAACTTGGACATGACTTTTTCGGCCTGCTCTTTATACCCTAAAATGTACAGGGCTGCTGCAAAAGCTTCTGCAGAATTTAGTTTGAAGGGCCTTCCGAAGTTCACAGGATTGCCTGCAAGCATGTAAGGAAGGGCCCTGTGTTCCAGGTTCAGCTTTTCCAGTTCAGGAAAAACCCTTTCCACCTCTTCCCAGGAGCAGTCAAGCACAATAATTCCTTTCTTTGGGTCATCAGCCGGTGAAAGTGCCTTTTCTGCCATAGGGTCAAGCAAAATCGCTGATCTGGGCAGCCTTGAGACCCTGTCATAAAGGCGGGCAAGCTCAAAGCGTGCCATTTTTCTTCCTGTGCACTTTTTGGGGTCGCACTGCCCAGCATGATAAATATAAAGGGGAACTTCACGGCTCTTTGTTGGATTCATTATTGATCCTCTGGAATGTGGGACTTATATGTCTTACGTCTTTCTGCGTATTTTTGCCGCAACTCCACAGTACCTGTTCTTTGGAATTTATTTATATACCTCATTATTTACTTTCCTAAAATAGTACATATTTTGGGCTGTGCTATGCAATTTTTAAGTTCACTTCGGTTTATGACATGGAGGCTATGGAAAAAATAATTCATATACAAAATTCGAGAGGAGAGGGTTAAATTTAAGAAATCTTAAACCTCAAATTCTTTCCCTGTTCACCTGTTTTTGAAAATTAATATAAGTTTGTTTATATCTTATATACAATATATAATAACATATCACTGGTTCGTATTCAGCTGAATGTGGATGAAGGAGATTAAGGTTGTATTGAAATTGATGATGCCTTAAAATTCTGTCTTCATAACGCTGCAGTGATGAAATCGATAATTTATCTCAGCCTGCGTCGTGCCGGTGATTGATAGTAAGAATGATGTCCCTTAAGATATGCTTACACATGTATTCCCGTAGTCGGTACTGAGCACTAAACAAATTGGGGTGATGGGATAAATGGAACAACCAGTTGATGTTGTGGAACAACCAGTTGATACTGAAGAAGAATTGGGGTATGGAACACTGGAGGCACCTTGGTGGGTGGTTCTTCTGGAAGGGATTATTGCCATTATCGTAGGCTTATTCCTGCTATACAGCCCTGCGTCAACAACTTTCTTTCTCATACAGGTCCTGGGCATTTTCTGGCTGGCTGGAGGAATTATTTCCTTATTAGGGGCTTTCATGTTTCCAGAAAACCGGGCATTTAAACTTATTTCGGGTATTCTGGGCATTATTGCAGGAATCGTTATACTGATGTATCCTGTTATCAGCCCTTTCGTAGTTCTTACGCTCTTTATAATTTTCATAGGGGTATGGGCTGTTGTCAACGGTGCTATGAAACTTTTCTGGGGATTTAAAGGAGGGGGCTGGGGGATGGGAATCCTTGGTGTCCTTTCCATAATCCTCGGTCTGCTCCTGCTAACCAACATTCTGGTGGGAACACTATTTCTCCCGTGGATATTCGGATTTTTCCTTATTATCGGGGGAATCGGGGCAGTTATCGGAGGACTGAAAATGAGAACCTGAAGAAGGAGCTTTTTTGAGACTAAAGTAAGGAGATAAAGACAAATAAGGAGACAAGAGTATGGATAGACCCATTGGTGTTACTATTCTGGCCTTTCTGGCTGCATTGCTGGCAGTTTTAAACGGTATTGCGACGCTTCGGTTTCTTGGATTTTTTCCCTTTTTAGGGCCTCTGGACATCCGTATTTTCAACCTCTGGTATGCCCTATTATACGGCCTGATCACCTATATATGGGCGTGGGTGGCTCGTATGCTCTGGCAGGTAGACCGGCAGGCCTGGATGTTTCTGGCTGTTATTACAGTCTTTAACCTGTGTCTGGATTTTGTGATTCTGATTACCGGGGGTTCATGGTTTGACGTAAATCTCTCAGTAATTATTAACGCCCTTATCCTTGTATATGTCATGCTTCCGGGGGTGAGAGAGGCATTCGGGACTGATTAAGGAGTAAAAGCACGGTTATTCATTTTTCGCGGCAATTCTGCTGAAAAAGCCCTTTTTACCAGGTAAAGCTATTGAACCCACTTATTTCCAAACCTATTATTTTGCGGATGAAAAAATATATATTTATAGTTTTTACAGTAGAGTTGATGAAATCTTCCCTGATCACAGTTCTCCTATCATCTGAGAAGAGGACAGACTTACTTCTATTTTTAAAAGAGAAGCCCAGGACAATCGAAGAAATCAACTCCGAACTTGATACTAACTCAGTTGCAATCCTGCCCCAGCTCAAAAGGCTGAAAGAAAACGGGCTTGTAGTTCAGGAAGATAGGGTATACAGCCTCTCACTTCTGGGCAAAATCCTTGTACGAAGAATGGAATCTCTTGTGAAAGCTTTCAGGCTACTTGAAGATAATTATGATTACTGGTCAGGTGTCAAGCCAGGGGGAGCTCCACTCGTTTTTTTTAAGCTAATGGAAGAAGTTATGGAACTGATACCTGACAGCTGTCAGGGTGAAGATAATTCTTCAGCGTACCAGGAAATGACTGAGGCTTTTTGCAACTCGAAACAGATTCTCCTGATCATTTCACACTGCGATCTGCGCTATCCGGGCATCTGTGCAGAAAACGCAAAAAAAGGGATGAAAGTATCTATAATATTTACTCAACCTATATTTGAAAAGTTTACAGAAGAATTTAAAGAAGAACTTGATACCCTGCTTCCTCTTGAAAACTTTAAAATATACGTATTGAATGAGGATATTACTCCCCCCACACTTGCTGTAACTGATACTATGGTTTTGACCTGCATTTCTTCTGGCAAAAGCAATGAAAACGAGAATAATACTATGGTAAGTTTCGGAGTAAAAGCTGTGCACTGGGGCCAGGAAACTTTTGAGCACTTCAGAGTGCTGGCTAAACCTCTGGCTCCAATGCCCTCAAATCAGATTCTTCCGGACCACATGAGCAATTTTGAATAAGAAAGGTAAAGGGAAGCATTCTCAGACCGGTGGGAATTTTCCAGATCTGATCCGGTCACAGGCTTCACCAGATTTTCAGCCTTCAATTTTCTTTTTAACCGCTGCAGCAGCATCTTCCGGGGAAGCGGTTTCCCAGAGCTTCCTGACCTTTGCACTCTTGAGGGCAGGCATGAGAGAATCTATTTTTGCCTGCACGGCTGCAAGTGCCTCTTCATCAGTACATGGAGGTTCTATGCCCATAAACTTCTGGGCTTTGAGAGTTTCCGTTTCTCTGAAGACTGCACGGTCAACTCCGTTTCTGACACCGGTTTTCAGGGACTCGATTGCATCTTTCCACTGGGTTGCCCAGGGAGTATCAGGAATATCGGTGTGGTGGACATCTGTTCTCTCCACTTTTATGGCTGCAAGGTGGCAGGCTTTCACGCAGGCCCCGCAGTACATGCAGAAATCTTCGGCAAAAGCTATCTTTCGCGGGTCTTCAGGGTCTGTCGGCACATACCAGAGTTCCGATGGGCAGACATTAAAGCAGCCGCGGCATCCCTGAGGGTCGCATTCTTTCAAATTTACTTCAATAAGGCTCAGTTTTCCTTCCATGGGCTTTTGCAGGTCAACAGCTTCGTAAGGGCAGACAGACTTGCAGCGGGCACACTGCGTACATTTGAGCTCGTCCACCTTTACTTTCCCTTCAACCTTCGGAGCTTCGCAGGGACGTTCCCCTTTAACCTTTATTGCTTCTTCAGGGCAGATGTCCTGGCAGAGTACGCAGTAATCGCACCTGTCCGTATCAACAAGGATCTGCTCAAAAGGCACCGGGTTCTCAGGGGTGGGTTCGCGCTCAAGCAGAATGACCGCATCACAGAACTTGGCACATATCCCGCAGAAATTACATTTCTCGGTATCGATTTCGATTTCACCTTCAACGCCTTCCTTAAAGGGAGCTATCTCTTCTTTTTTAGGGAATGTGAAATCGACTTCTATTGCGTCCTGAGGGCAGGCCCCTTCACAGAGGGCGCAGGGCAGGCATTTTTCATTGATATTTACATAAGTATCGTACTTTGGATACTGTTTTTCGTCAGGGACTTCTCCAACGGCTTCAAAGGAAATAGCATGCACCGGGCAGAGGTTTGAACACATCCTGCAAAATGTACATTTCTCAAGGTCCATCATTACAGCAGGGGCGTCAAGCCCGGTTGCAATTTCATGCAGAGGGCCCATTTCAAGGGCTTTTGTAGGACAGATTTCCGCACAGATCCCACAGCCGTTGCAGCGCTTGTAATCATAATCAAGAGTCTTGATAGATTTCTCGGTTGCCTGCGTATAAAGGAAATGAGTCCCCTGCAGGTCCATGCTGGTTGTAACCGTGATTTTTTCCTGGTTCTCAGCCTCGCTGCCTTCAGGAACTGTGTTTTCCGGTTCTTCCAATCCGAAGTCTTCAGGTTCAGGCATACAGACTTTGTTCTGGAGTTCTTCGCTTTCTCCGGCTCCGCAGCACCCGTTGCATACGTGAGCCTCCTTATCAGGGCATTTTTCTGAATATTCGCGGGGGTTTTCAGGATTATTCTCGCTCACTGTGCCACCTCCTTAACTCCGGCTCCGGTGCATTCCTGCTTAAATTCGCTGCCAATTGGCCCTATTTCTTCAAGTTCCTTTACGAACTCGGTAATCGTGTTAGAGAAGCGTTCTCCTTCAGCAGCCGAGATCCAGAGGGTCCTGAGCCTTTTCGGGTCAAGCCCTATTTCCTTTATTATTTCTTTTAAGACATCCATACGCTTTTTCGCATCAAAGTTTCCGTGGATATAATGGCATTCGTCCATCCTGCAGCCCGCAACAAGCACGCCGTCAGCTCCGCCTTTTAAGGCTTCAAGCACGAATTCCGGGTTTACCCTTGCAGAACACATGGTACGGATGACCCTGATGTTTGTCGGGTAATGTATCCTTGACATCCCTGTCAGGTCTGCACAGGCATAACTGCACCAGTTGCAGAGGAAAGCCACAACAAAGGGGCTCTGGGACTTATGGGCGGTTGCGGCTCTGACCTGCGCAAGGATCTGCTCGTTTTCAAAGTTCCGCATCTGGATTGCACCGACAGGGCATGCGGCACTGCAGTCCCCGCAGCCGTAACATGAGACCTCGTCAACAACAGCCTTTTTGTCAACAATGCTTATCTTTCCGAACTTGCAGACTTCCACACATGTCCTGCAGCCTATACACTTTTCCGTGTCAACATGGCGTCCCATAGGGTCAGCTTCAAGTTCCCCGGTCCCAAGTAGCTGCATAACTTTGGAAGCACAGGCGCTGCCCTGGGCTATGGATACCTGGATTTCTTTGGGTCCGGAAGCGCAGCCTGCAAGGAAAACACCGCTTACCGGCGCATCGACAGGGCGCATTTTCGGGTGTGCACTTGCAAAGAAGCGGTCAGGGCGCCGGGCAAGGTTAAGCATCCTGCCAACTCCCTCAGCGGCTTTGCTCGGCTCGTATCCTGTGGAAAGCACGACAAGGTCGTGGGCTTCTTCTTCAACTCTGGACTCAAGGGTATTTTCGTAACGGACAACAGGTCTTCCATCATCACCGGCATAGACCTCGGCAACCTTTCCGCGGATGAAGTCAACGCCCATCCCCTGCGTCCTTGCGTAATATTCTTCGTACATCTCCCCTGCAGCCCGGATGTCTATGTAGTGGATCGTAATATCGGTATCAGGGTAACGTTCCTTGATCATCTGGGAGTTTTTAAGGGCTGCCATACAGCAGACCCTTGAACAGTGCTCGTTCCCAACAGTTTTGTCCCTTGAACCTACACACTGGATAAATGCAACACTTTCTGGCGGCTTGCCTGTTGAAGGCACAAGGACTCTTCCACCAGTGGGGCCTGCGGAGTTAAGCATCCTTTCAAGCTGCATATTGGTTATGACATCAGGATACTTTCCAAACCCGTATTCCTTTTTTCTGGAGGCATCAAAGAGCTGGTAGCCTGTTGAAACGATTACGGCTCCTGCTTCGAATTCTATTTCTTCAGGTTTTTGTTCGTAGTCCACAGCCTCTGCTGGACACGCCTGCTGGCAGAGCCCGCAGCCCACACAGTGGCCAGGGTCTATAAGCACGACCTGTGGGACTGACTGTGGGATTGGCATATAGATAGCCTTAGTTTTTCCAATCCCATAGTTCATGGGGTTTTCGATTTCAACGGGACAGACCCCGGAGCAGAGGTCAACGCAGCCTTTACATTTGTCTTCAAGCACGAACCTGGGCTTGCGTTTGACTTTTATATGGAATTTCCCGACAGATCCGGAAATATCTGTGACCTCGGAATATGTATAAAGAGTAATGTTCGGGTGGTTCTGGACTTCCGTCATTTTGGGGGCAAGCACACAGATAGAGCAGTCATTGGTGGGAAACACCTCATTCATAAGGGCCATTTTGCCCCCGATTGTAGATTCCCTTTCTACCATGGTTACGGGAAAACCGGCTTCTGCAAGGTTTAAGGCGGCTTCGATTCCTGCAACTCCTCCGCCTATGATAAGGACATTTCTGCTGGCTTTTGAGCTTGTTGCACTTAATTCTCTGAGGAAACGGGCTTTTGCAACTCCCATCCTTATCAGGTCAAAAGCCTTCTGGGTCGCCATCTGGGGGTCATCCGCATGCACCCAGGAACACTGCTCCCTTATGTTTACCATTTCCATAAGGTAAGGGTTGAGATCGGCTTTTTCCATGACATGCCTGAAGGTCTTTTCGTGCAGCCTTGGGGAACAGGCAGCTACCACGACCCTGTCGATTTTATAATCCTTTATGTCCTTAATGATGCCTTCCTGTCCGGAATCGGAACACAGAAACTGTACTTCCCGGGCAAGCACCACATCTTCCAGTTCACTTGCCATTTTTTCGAGGGCTGAAACATCAATTACTCCCGCAATATTCAATCCGCAATGGCAAATGTAGACTCCGATTCGCATGCTTGTTTACTCCTTATTTGTAAGTTAAACTTCCAAAATTATGACATGAATGATTTTCTGCATTTATTACACCCGTGCAGAAAAGATAGCATACTGCATAGCTCTAAATTGTTTACACGACCTGGAAAGGCTTTCCTTCTGTCTTTCCATAAACTGTGGATTTTGTGTTTATAAATCTCAATATAAATTTTCTCTCGAACAGGATAAATACGTAGCCGTTTTGTGCAAAACCAAAACCTTTATTTGTGAATGTTTTCGAAACCCCTATCCTGCACCTTGTAACAGAGAACTTATAACAGAGAATTAAGAAGCAGCAGGTTTTTTAGAAATTTTTCCCGGAGGTTTTCCGGATAATTTCCAGGTATATTTAACACATAATTTATATATAATATATAAGATATATATTAGCTATTATAATTATAGCTATATTAACTTTCTGATTCCTGTTAAAAGTTCTGATAAAACTGACAGAGGGCATGAGGTCTCATTGCCTGAGATTCATGTTTTCAGCGCACAATAATTAAAGCTTCTGATCTGATGTTCTTCTCAGTGCTCTGTGGCTAAAACCTATTATTATGCTCACCAATTAATTTATAGTTTGAGAACTTAATTCGTAATCGATCAATAAGTGCAGAATTACGGTTAAATAATTTGTTGTTATACATGCGGGAATTTCCTGTGAGCAGGAGTTTGAAATGATCCTTAAGAAACCTTAAAGGACTTTATCCGGACTTAAAGGATTTTATTCAGAGCAATCGTGGAAAAACAAGAATTTTCTGATTCTCTAATAAAATTTCCGCGTACAAAATCTCATAAATTACCAGTATCACTCTAACAAAAACAGGAGGGAATTCTACATGAGTGGACATGATGAATTAAAAGATAAGATGTATGAATGGACAGAAAAATACGCAAATAAAGCAGGCTACAGGCTTAATCCGGACAAAGAAGCCCTTGACTATGTCCTTGATGGTCTTGCTTTAAGGGTAGAAAAGTTCGGGAGGCGTTATTGCCCCTGCAGGATAGTAACCGGGGATGAGAAAGAGGATAAAAAGATAGTTTGCCCCTGTATCTATCACAAAGATGAAATTGAAAAAGACGGAAACTGCCACTGTGAACTTTTCTTTAAGCCTTCCTGATCCAACCTGTTCTGCAATGCCTGCTCAGTAAGCAGGTTTCAAATATAATTGGTGAAGGCAGGAGAGGACAATATTTTAATATTTTTGCCCTCTTCCAACCACTCTAGTCTTTTCGTCCACGTCAAGGTATCGTCTTTCAGCCTGTAGAAGGCCAGGACCTTATTATGAGAAAACGGTTTTCTGGAGACTGTTAACACCATAAATTGAAATTAACATTGAGAATTAAAAAGCAATAGTTTAAGTGGATTACATTCATTTCTTTAAATGAATCTATTTATATCATATTTCAAATATTGTATTTCAGTGCTCTTAAGCACTTAATATTCTTAACTTAAGCACTTAATATTCTTAAACAGTGATTTCTTCAAACCGGACATTCTCCAGCAGGAAATTTTCGGTCAATACTACCTGGCCTGTATGAACATTACCTGGCCTGTATAAATTACCTGACCTTTATGAACATTACATGATCTGTAAAGATAATACTTACCTGATAGGCATTAACCTGCCCTCTCTTTAATTAACCTTATTATATTAATTAACTTTATTACATATTTGACTAAAGGGTGACCTGGAATGACAAATGCAATGGAACTTTATCAGATGCTCCCAAAGACGAACTGCAAAAAATGTGGGAAAGCCTCCTGTATGGCGTTTGCAGTTGCCCTTATGGCTCGTGAGCTGACACCTGAGGACTGTCCCCCTCTCAAAGAGGAGCCCAAATATAAAGAAAACTACGAAAAAATTAGTGATCTCTTCAAGCCGGCTGAAGGAGCAACCGAAACAGGACTCATAGTACACGAGGATCTCTGTTTTGGCTGCGGAAACTGTGTCGTTGCCTGCCCTCCTAATGTAGCAAATGATCCTTACGGAGTAGGCTCGGGAAATGCCCCCAGAAATGTTGGTAAGCTGGTCCTGACCGTCGAAGACGGAATTGTCAGAGCCCAGAACCTGGTGGAGTGCCGCAGATTCGGGAAAAATAAGATCCTCTGTAACGGCTGTATAGTGACCTGCCCTGTAGAGGCAATCGAGTTTGTGTGAGGCGAGAGGATGGAGAAAAACTATTACGTATGCACTGGCTGCGGAATGCTCTGCGATGATATAGAAGTCGAGTCTGAAAAAAACATAGTAAATAAAGTCTACACCGCCTGCAGGATAGGCGTAGCCCATATGAAAGACGGAAAGGAAAGTGCAGTATTTCGTGTTGACAACAAGCCGGTAGACGAAGCAACTGCAATAAAAGAGGCTGCAGCTATCCTGAAGAATGCAAAAAACCCTCTGATCTTCGGACTTGGGACTTGCAGCGATGAAACCCAGAAACTTGCAATCGAGCTTGCAAGGAAAACCAGTGCAACTCTTGATGATACTTCTTCATATTGTCTGGGAAAGGTGATTGAAGCTCTCCTTAACAATAAATTTAAAGCCTGTACCCTTGATGATGTAAGGAACAAAGCCGATGTTTCTATTTTCTGGGGGGCAGACCCTTCGGACTCTCACCCGCGCCACCTTTCGAAACACTCATATTTCCCCAGAGGGACTGAAAAGCAGAGGGGCTGGGAAGAAGAGAGGACTGCAATCGCAATAGATGTCCGGAAGTCTCATACCGCAAAGATCTGCGGGAACTATTTCTTCCAGATCCCTCCAGGAGGGGATAAAGAGTTCATTGATGCTTTAATTGCAGCTCTTGCCGGAAAACTCCCGAAGACCTCTTACAACTTCCCTCCTAAAAGAATTCTTGAACTGGCAAATATCCTGAAAGGGGCAAAGTTCGGCGTAATCTTTGTGGGTCTCGGCCTTATTTATTCCCTGGAAGACCTCGAACCCCTTATCCGGCTCATGAATGCCCTGAACGAAAAATCAAATTTCCACCTGATACCCATGGTAGGAAACTACAACATGCGGGGCTTTAATGAAAAACTCTTTGAGGAAACAGGGTATGTAAACAGCGTAAAGTTTGAAAACGGAACTGTAAAGCACGGGCCCGAATATTCAATAGTTGAATCCCTTAAAGCAAAAACTGTCGATGCAGCCCTTATCATCGGTTCAGACCCTCTTTCAAGCCTTCCCAGGTCCATATCAAAGAACCTGCTTGAAATTCCAACGGTCGTAATCGACCCGTGTGAAACCCTGATTTCTAAAAAAGCAAAAGTCTATATTAACACTGCAATCAGCGGAGTGGAGTCAGGAGGAAGTGCCACGCGTATGGACGGGGTGAAGGTGGAATTTAAGCCAGCTGTTGAGACAAAACGCCCTTCGGACGAAGCAGTTCTTAAAAAGCTAATGGAGGCTCTCTGATGGATTTCACATCGTTTCTAAAAGCCCCTGAAATAAATGTCAAGATTGTAACATACAGGGATATCTTCCAGGACAAAGCCATGATTGAAAACCGTTTCGGGGAAGAGTACAGGGATCGATCTGCCATAATAAAAATGGACCCTGCCGACATCAAGCAGTTAAGCGTGAAAAAAGGCGATACCGTCATTTTGAAAAATTCTTTCGGAACAATTGTGGTTAAAGCTGAAGAATCAGGATACGAGACCCCACACAAAGGCATTGCATACATGCCTAACAGTCCGTGGTCCAATATGCTGGTCTCGGATGAAACAGGCGGTACAGGAGTCCCTAAATTTAAAGATATCTCCGTGACAGTTACCAGCGCAAAAGGACAAAAAGTAACTGAGCTCGGGTTTTGACTTCTGAGTTATAAGTGTTCTTTGACAGGCTCAAAGGAATCAAAG
>DUGS01000094.1:0-530 GCA_013331265.1 Methanosarcina sp. | reverse complement strand
AAAAAGAACATTTAAAAAGAAATATTAAAAACGGGAAATTTTATTTTTTCTTTTTATCTTTTTCCCTTTTCAGTTTTTTCTTTAACACAAACCGGATGAGAGTATGGTTGATGTTTTCCTGAAATTTACCAGGGTCCTGAAAAACGGAACTGTTTTTTACCTTTTTGAAGGTTTTGAAAACGTAAAATCCAGATGGAAACTGCCCTGCGAATACCTGTCAGGTTCTCATTTCGCAGCCTGGAACGGAATTTTGCTTTACTCTGAGGGAAGTGGTGTGAAAACTTTACCTCCAGGCAGTACAATCTCAGAAAATGAGTACGTGGAACTGATGAAACTCATTGACCTCGGGAAAAAAAGATTAAGAGAAATACAGAGCAAAATGGAGATTTGACAGTATTTAGCTAAAATTCAACCCCGTACAACCTTATTCACTATACCAAAACCGTTCTTGTCCCACCCGAGTTGCGCCACCCGAATTGCGATTCGGGAGGACGGTGTCCTTTTCGCCCCGAATTGCGATTCGGGAGCCC
>DUGS01000173.1:11887-15945 GCA_013331265.1 Methanosarcina sp. | reverse complement strand
GAATAACCCGGGACTTTGGCTGTGAAGTAGACGAATTTATCATCCTCACCTGTTATGGTTGGAATAAGCTCTATCCATTCTTTTTTCTTATCATTGTATTTGTACAGGACAATAGAGGATTTGTCAATGTTGTTTTCCTGCATCCAGGACTTCTCCACCTTGAAGTCTACAGCTGCATTCAGAATATTGTCAGAGTCACCATATCCAGCATTTCCAACCCATACGTTGAAGGACTTGTAGATTTTTCCTTCAGGGAGATCTTTAACCAGGGAAGATTTGCTCTTCAGGTCCTCCGTGATTGCTGTGAGCTTGCCCATAGTTTTCCTGGATGTGAAACTGATACTGTTTACAGTTGTAACACCATTTATAAAATTAAATGTCACCTGCTTTTCATTTGGAATGAACACTTTAGCAGTGTCTTTAGTTGCTACATTCTTCTGAGGCTCAGGAGATCCACCAGTTCCACCTGATGAGCCGCTGGAGCTTGAGCTGTGATGACTGCTACCACCTGTTTCTTCTACAGGAGTTTCATTTGGAGTAGGTACTGGCTCTGTTGGGGTAGGAGTTGGAGTAGGCGTTGGAGTTGGTACTGGTTTTGTTGTATTATTGCCTACAGGAGGTTCAGTTGGAGTAGGCTCAGGCTCAGGTTCAGGATCTACTGGGTTTGTAGTATCTTCATAGTATCCATCCGGTATAGGATTTGTAATCTGTTTACCGGATGCATTAGTGTGGATTTCCACACAGCCTTTAAAGGACAACGAACTTTCTGGGCCTGGTCTATAGAAAATATTACTGCAATCAATGAACTTACAATTTTCAGCACTAACACCTGTAAATGATAGACCTCCCAAAGGAGAATCACAATTCATAAACTGTGTATTTAATACAGCAAGTGATGAATCCTGTCCTGCTAATAAACCGCTATTAATTATTTTACAATTCTGAACCGTACAAGTCACAAAATCAGAAGTGGTGACACCACTAAAACTATCTTTAAATGTAAATCCGTCGATAACCGGGCATATACCAGAAGATCCAGCTATGGTAAAACCACTTGTGATTGTTGTATCATCCGGATTTCCAGATTTGGATTTTATAATCAAATTTGTCGCGTCTACATATACAGCAACACCCTCATCATAAGTCCCAGGCTCAACAAGAATTGTATCGCCTTCGGATGCATTATCCACAGCTGCCTGTATAGATTCACCAGGATGAACTACTATTTCAGCTGCAGTACCTATTCCAGAACCTGCCATTACTATTAAGAAGGCAGATAAAATTGCAAGGAAACGATTTTTCATCTCAATACCTCTAAGAAATGCCCACAGTATGTATTTTTTGTGACTTCGTCTCAAATAATAATCAAAGGAAGAAAGATTAGGTTTCCATACTGTTATTGATCTGAGATTGACATGAATGTGGTATTTAAAAATTAATTTTAAAAATCTCGATCAAAAATAAGTATGCGTTATTAAAATGAGCGATATTATATATTATTTTCGAATAATTGTTATTATATTATTTTGTTTATATTTTTTAGTCAAAAGCTCGAGGATATATACGAGCGTTTAATCGTATGGTTTGCAATATTCAACTGGAATTATGAGAGCAAAAAATTCTGGAACTGTATCCTGTATCATGCCTGCCAGGGATAGTCCCCTGGTTTAAATTCACGAATTAAAAATTCCTGGTAGGTATCCTGGAGAATTTAGACAAACAAGAGTAATGCCTTTTCTCTTTAACTTGAAGGATAGTCTCAGTAAGGGTTGAAAATCAAAAGAGCAACTGATGAAAATTATTAATTAAAACTTTAAAATCAAATTTTATGATTTTTAGTGGGTGCCAGGGCAAAGATGGGAAAAACTAATGCGCTAAATTGCCTCAATTATTCTTTTTTCTGGTTTTAATATGTCCATTTAACTACTATAATATCACCAATATCTCTGAAATACTATCAAAATAATATTAGTTCAATGAGATAATTATTTATATAAAGTTCTTGTGCATATTATCAAATTACAACCAAAAAAGAACTTTACAGTGGGGAAGAAAAAAGTAGGTGAAATATATGAAAACAGATGAGACATATTTCAGGCAGTTTGACAGCAAAATAGGCTATGATGGTGCTGTAATTCGTGGGGGGAACAGCATTGAAGTCCGGATAATGAGAGGTCTGAGCTCGCTTGGATATTTCCTGTATATATTTATAGCATCATTGCCAATAGCCTACTTGCTGATAACCATATCCTCAATGATCTTTGAAAAAATAATGTAAATTGCGTTTCTACGCAAAAAGCTCTCGATCAGGGGTTTGAGGGTGAAATTGTGGGGGAAACAATAAAAACGGCTTAATTACTAAATATCTGGGAAGAGCAAAAACGTAAATTTTTTTGTTTAAAGCTCTATTCCTTTTATTTGTTTAACTAAAGTGAATCTAATTCGTAATATATATACGCATCTCTGTGTTTTATTCCTCGAGCTTGTATTATTGGGAAGGTTCTGTCATTCATTTACTCTGCTTCAAAAGTAGCCCAAGTATTTTCACGTAATATTAAGCATTTTCGTAAAAACATGCAGTTATCATAGGGTTTCACTCGATTGTATGAAGACAGTACCTGTGTGCTGGAATACTGGCTACAATTAAAAAAGAAAAAGAAGGCTCAGATTTGAGCCATGTATATATCCCAGTTCCCGTTGCGGTTATCATGCCATACTATCTTGTTGCTGTAGATTGCAGGACATTCAACATGGTTGAATGGTAATTTAATATATTTGTTCGTGGAAAAATCATATAAGAGGGTAACTGGTTCTTTGTAATAATCATTCCATATTATCCAGTTGCAGTATATTTGAGGACACGTCGGATCTCCGTTTGCAATTACAGTTTCATTCTTTGTAGAAATGTCGTACATGCAGAGATTCATATTTTCATACACTATCTTGTTACAATATATAGCAGGATTACTTGAATTTCCATCAGTTGTAATCCTAGTTTCTCTTTTATTACATAGATCATGTAGATAGATATCAAATCCACCATTACGAGCATCCTGCCAAACTATCAGGTTTCCATATATACTTGGATTCGTTTGATCTGATGTGTTAGTGGTAATTCTAGTTGTCTCTTCTGTGCAAATATCATACATGTATATGTCCTTATTTCCGTTCCTGTAATCCTGCCACACTATTCTATTACCAGAGATTACAGGTGATGCAGCCTCAACACCCTTAGTAACCCTTGTCTGCACCTTTGTTTCAAGATTTTGCAGGTAAATATCAGATCCACCATTTCTGGTATCCTGCCAAACAATATAATTCCCCCAGATTGAAGGGCAGTACTGGTCAGATGTGTTAGTTGTTATTTGAGTATACTCTATTGCAGAACCTACACCGCAGGCAGTCAATAGAATCAAAAGTAATGAAAATGTTATTACAAAATGACTTTTCAGTTTCCACACTAAAAACACCCCCACAAAGTATTGTATGTACACGATCATCAAGAGCAAAGGCCTTCTTTTACCATTAATGTAGATCAGACGGATTTCAAAACCATAAGAACATTTATTTTAATATCTATAAAGTATATATTTAATAATTCTCATTAAAGAAAAAATGTAGTATAAAAAAATGTAGTATATATTGATAAGGCCTCATCACCATTCAACCACCAGTAAAACTTTTTCAGCACTATTTTATAATCGTGTTTAGTCCATTGGCTGAGGCCAGATCTTTCAAGACTCGAGACATATTGCCTTATATTCTTCTCAGTTGCGTCCTCCAAATCAGTCTGAAGGGATAATGCAATGTGTTTCAATGTTGTTATGTACTTGAGAATTCGTTCTCCCAAGCCTTCTGAAAAACAGTAATCAACAAAATCTACAATCAATTCTTTATTCCTTTTAGAAATAGAAAAATCTTCGATAGATTCTAAACGAGCAGAAACATTTAGTTTATATATACCTACTGTCACCCAGGTACCTCCAAGCGAAAGTAGGCTTTGAACCCTCATATATATAGTAGAGATTGAAAAATGAAAAAAGCCTCGGGCGGGATTT
>DUGS01000173.1:0-11725 GCA_013331265.1 Methanosarcina sp. | reverse complement strand
TGAAAAAAGCCTCGGGCGGGATTTTCAGGCGCTCCTGTCGTCGCTTTTGCCTTACGGCCCCGGCAACCTAGTCCTAACCAATTACGCGCTATACCCCTAAGCCACCAAGGCACTGCTGCTGTAAGAGCAAACACGTAAATTTTTTTGTTTAAAGCCCTATTCCTTTTATTTCTTTAATGATGACCAATCTAATTCGACTATATATAAACATTTCTGTGTTTTATTCATTTGATTTGTATTATTGGGAAGGTTTCGCAATTCATGAACTCTGCTTCAAAAAGATCACTTGCATAGCTGCCTTGACCAGTGCCTTAACACCAGAATCCCTTTCAAAATAATCCTGAAAAATCTCAGGCTTCAGGCTTCATCCGTGATGCCCTTACGAATTAAAATCTGAGCAGCCTCATCTCTGGATATGTTATTAGCCTTCGCAAAGGAATCTATTGCTCCCATATCCGAACTTGATATGAATACAGGTTCTGCTTCTCCTTGACTCCAGAGCATTAAAACCATTTTTTTGATTCCAAGGCTTGAAAACTGCTTCACGAAAAATTCAAGTGCATGGCTTCGGCTGGAAAATATTTTTTCATTTACTGCTTTGTCAAGCCATTCTATGAGTTCTGTGTCCATCGATACACTGAAACGCTCTTTCATTGAAGCAATGTTACGTTTTCACCGTAAATAAATGCATCTGTTAAACTGAACCAATCGTAACACTCATATAAAAAGGGAACTAATATGATGATAACTGCACCAAACGTAACACTCAAATGGAGGATGATTTTGAAGTTAAACTTGCAACCTGAAAAAACGAAACTCCAGAAAAGCACTCTAAGAGGTGAACAAGATGTGGAATGAATTCCAGATGCACAAAGCGCCAACTCGTGGTCCGAAATTCATTCTACAGCAGAACATTTGCTTTGATTCAATATTTACCTTTTGCAGGAGAGGGTACTGTGGTCTATTGCAATGATTCTGAAATCATGACAGGACCTTACACAAGCCTGTTGGAAGAAACTGATCCTAAAGTGCAAAAACTGCAGTGCCTGCTTAATAACCCTGCCGTAAGGATGGAAATTGAAGAGATCATCATTCAGGTGATTGCACAGCAGCACAACATCTTGGAACGGCTGGACCTGCTGGAAGAATACCTCGGGGTAAGTGCAAAGACTCATTTTGTGGATATAGATCTGGACTGGGAAGAGATGGAAGATTCAGAAAGGCTGATGAATCCACAGAAGAAAAGAAAGGCTTTCACCCCACTTCCTGAACGCCTCTCTGAGCTCGAAAAAAAGATTTTTGAAGGGAATGTACCAAGGAGTGAAAACTCTCTTCTGAGTGGCAATAAAACGGTTGTCAGAGCAAAACTGGTAATGGAAGAATTGGAGAGGACAAAGCCTAAGATGGCTGGAAAGATTCTCACGTCCTCGGAGATCTACCTCTTCCTCAGCTCTGAAGCTGTTCCCGAGGAATGCCGTATACTCGTAAAGAGGTCCAGCAGTAGAGCCATGATCCAAACGATAATGGAAAAAGTCGTAGAGCTGTATCCCGAAAAGGTCCGAAAGAGTAAGAAGAGGAAGGGAAAAGGAACTTCTTTTTTGATTTTGATGGAAGATGATAACGATTTTTGAGCCCATAGTACTTGGTGAGTACGGTTTTCCGTACTTTACCGTATTTAGTACGTACGATCTGGCTAACCATTGAGGGGAAAAATGACATTTTTGGCAGGCTAATGACAGAAGATTACCCCATCTGAAGGGTAAAGCTGGAAAAGATAAGGAGGCTCTTACTCCAATAAGTTAAAGAGATTGACACGGTTAGCTGAGATTGTAAAAAGATTTCATGAAATTAATTGGTAGAAAATGCGTTTACCAGACTTTCTTTGAGGCTTGACCGTATGGTACTCAGTACGGAATGACTTGTGGTAATTGGCATAGAACCCCCGTCAGGATCTTACAAAACATTTTTTGAATACCGTAACCCAAGTAATTTCACTCAATATGGAACAGATAGAACAGATGGAACACTTCTAATAAGGGGGGTCTATGTAATACACAGGAGAGGGAATGAAAAATATAATTATATTTTTTTTCTATCTTTCTCTCTGTGTTTACCCCCCTACTCATTACAAGTGTTCTAACTGTTCCAAGTGTTCCCGATCAGAAATAGTTCTACAGTTCCCCTTTATCGGCTGTAAAAAAGAAAGAGGAATTATGGAGTGGGTTAATCACTTACGGATACAATAACTCAAAGGCTTCTAAACACGACCTTTCGTGCCTGTTGAAGTTCTGCATGACATTGGAATTCGAGTAACAGAAGTCAGGGAACCTTGAATCAATAGTGAAGGTATAAGCCCAATCTTCTTTATCCCTCACTGAACGACCTATGGCTTGCACAAGATACAGAGCAGTTCTGTTTATGTAAAATTGCGGATCTTGTCTCTTCCTTTCTGCTATCTGTATATCTCCCAAATAAGGGAAGGGAACCTTTATTATTATCTGAAATCTGGACGTATCAAACTTAAGATCAACTCCTTCAGCCATGGAAGGAGAACATAATACAGAGGGGATTGTATTTTCTACATGCTTTTTCAGTACTGCTTCCCGGTTTTCAGGAGTATGCCCTAAAATTCTATCCGCATATTTCGAGTGTTCTTTGATAAATCTCATATTTTTATAGGTATTGCAGTGGATAATGCCCTTTTGCTCAGGGAACCTTTTAAGGATTAGATCTATTAACTGAACTACTGAAAGCATGTTTTTTTCATAATCCTTCTCTTCTCGAGTGTTCTCATAGCTCAGATCGCAGACTTGCAGGTGGTATAACTTATTAGACTCTTTAGGGAAAACAGGAGGAATTTTGATGGTAGCATACTCATCAGGTAAAATTCCTAAATCCTTTGCCATGCACTCAAAGTCAATAATAGTAGCCGACATTATGATGTTGGTTTCCCCAAACTTGAAATATTTCTCTTTAGCGAACTTATCGATCCTTACAGGCTTGAACTCTCCCTTTATGATCTTGGGACCCTCTTGCTCTGGCTGAATTATCCAATTTTCGGGGTTTTTGGAACATTCTCCCAAAAAGAAAGAGATTGTCCATGACAATGACTCAAGTCTCTCGATCATGTTTACAAGGATTTCCAGCACTTCATCTTTCGTTTTCCCTTCACAGGCTTTTGGGATTTTGGAAGGGCATTCTTTGTCTCCGGTACCTCTTCCCGAGTTATATACAAAAGACTTTAGTTCATCTAGTTCCTTTATCCTTACGGGGAACCTCATATAAAGTTCTCTTAACCAGTTAATCCACAATGGCATTAATTTCTCTTGCCCATGCTTAATCTGGTCTCTGGCACTGAGATTTTCTATAATATAAGGAAACTTTACATCCTCAAAAGCTTCGAGAGTCTTCTCAGTTATCGAAACTGTAACAAAATTCATTATGTGCTTCTCGATGTTGTGACCTTCATCGGAAACGAGCACATTTCTTTTCCCGAAATCCCCCACAAAATTTCCTTCAGTCAGAAGGTAAGCATAATTATTAACAACGATTTCAGAATTAAGAGCCTTTGTTTTATGAAGCCAGTAATTGCATTTGTTCTGTGCTGTTGCATTTTTCTTCCAGACAAGGGCGTTTCTTTTCGCAGACGTTGCCGCAAATCTTGGAATCTCTTCTAAAGTTATCCCGTCTTGTGCAATGGGGCAGCCAGGGCATTGGAATTGACTATCATAAGTACAATCTCCCCTGTCGCAGTGAATTTCTTCCCCGGGTTTCTTACCTATTGATGCCTGTCTGCAAACAAAATTTGATCTACCTATAGCTTGAACCGCAGAACCTTCGAAATCCCTTAAATATTGCTTCTGTAAATTTTTTTGATCGGTACATATATATCCACTTTTGAAGTACTTACAAAGTGTTATTGCAACCGGGGATTTCCCACAACCAGTAGGAGCCTCAATTAGTATGTACTTTTTTCCTTCATCTAAAGCATCTGCAACGCCTTTCAGCATTAGGACTTGTTCTGGCCTGATTTGATCCATCGGAAAACAAGATATAATATCTTCATAAGTTCCCATTTTTCATCCGGCTTTATCTATGGATTCAAAGTATATAAATCTGTGAACTAGTTCTCTTGCATCCTTGGTTATTCACAATGCTATAAAAGTCAGAATTGAACAGAAAGAAACTGCAAAGGAATTAGTGAAAAAGTCTCTATTTTTCGCTTATTCTTCAGCCATTTTTACTAATTTAGATAGATTTTTGTATAAAGTGATTTCAGATTATCTGCAGGAAGGAAATCCTGGCATCGAGGGCATGAAAGTAAAATAAACCAGCCCGAAAAACAGACACAATCCGGAAAGCTCTTTTTACTCTCCCTGATCAGGTGCATTCTTTAAGTAGGGCGAGAAGTCATGGCAAATGTACCGCTGAAAAATCGGATGTACGGATATGAATTATCTGGAAGCGAATATCAGCTGATTTTTGAAAAAGACAACATGGGTTATGTCAGTTACACTGACAAGAAGAATGGAATCTTCTGTCTTGATCCTTCTACATTTTTGAACACTCCACGCAATGAAATTTACGTCATAAAGGACAGGCGGACATGCGACCTGCCACCAAAAGGAGAGCTCATAGAAACAACGGTCAGCGAAACTGAGAGATTTGATGATGTTGTCAATAACGAGATCCATTCAATAATGATTAACTATGTATCCGGCTGGCAGTTTGTAGATCCAAATGAAATACGAAGCAATCGACTGATGAACAAAGAAGAGTTCTTGGATTACATGGCAATTCCATTCGCGAAGAAAAGCAGTAAGGAGGAGAAATATTACTGGGAAGACATCGCCTTTGCTATGGGGTTGTACTGTGTATCGTCTCCGCAGTTATTTGATTTTGAACCAGGTGGGATTAATACCATCGTGATGGGAAAGGACGTAGGACGTAGCGACTGGAATATATTCAAACGGGTTGCCAATGTCGTACCGAAAGAGTTCAGGAACTCAACTTCTCGGAATTTCTATACATATCTGGAAACGTCTGAGCAGCCCTGTCCTGTGAACAGTACGGAAGTTAACCTGGCATATTTCAACATTAAGGAAGTACCCATTCATATTCCTCTACCGTTAGATGTGGAATTCAGAAGTTACCTCTCGTATAAGGATGAATTAACAGATTCATTGCCGCTGGCAAGAGGGTTCATGCTCGACGCATTGCTTTTCAAACCTAAAATATCTGACAAGCTTCAGAGACGGATTGACGAAGCAATGTATTTCGTTATGGAAGAGATCGTTCATGCAGATGCATTGCCATACCAACAAGACATAGGTTCTGTTATTCCGAAGTTGACTACTGCTTTTGCTCGCCTTGATACCAAAGCAAACGCAACGCTTGAGAACCTGAATGAGGGTAAGTTTTTATGGGCAGATTTAATGACCCGGGCAAAGCATGTCGTAACAGCAGGAGTGGATATAAACGAATTGTACCGGCAGACGCCTTATGAGATTCGATTGCTTGGAGAGCTTAAGGAGCTCAATGAGATAGGCGTTATTCTTACAATAGAAAATATCAAGAAGCACACGAAGATTCCTGAATGGGAAGTTGAAAAATCGTTAAAGAGACTGAGTACAAGCGGATACATATATTACAAGTGCGACGGTACGATAGGGATTATCGAGTTTTAACTGAAGGGTAAAAATATCTTTAATCTATCATGCTGGAGGAAAGAACAGAGCGAAAGTTCTGATAACTCCAATCATTCATCAGGTTTTTCAAAAAGTGCAGGGTAATTCTCTCTTAATGGTTTTTCTAGCTCTGGATCTAATTTTGCATTGTAAAGTGTTTTCACATTAGAAATTTAGTCAATGGGAAACCTCTCATTTGGATAAACGGAACCTTTTATCATGAAAATCCTTTACTTCTAATCCTCGCATTTTTTGAGATCTCTGAACAGTTGCTCTAGCTCTGATGGGGCTTCTAGAAGGTCAGGGTACTTTTCTTTTAGGGATATTAGGATCTCTTCATCAAATTTTGTACCCTTGAGTGTTCTCGCTGTAGATAGCTGTCCAAGTAATAAATAGCGAGCCCCTTGAAAGTCAGCTCCTCGAAGATCAGCTCCTCGGAAATTAGCTTTTATAAGGTTAGCTCCTTGAAGGTCAGCCTTTCGAAGGTTAGCCTCTCGAAGATCTGCCTCTTGAAGGTAAGCTTCTTTACCCATTACAAGGTCAGCATTTGAAAGATCAGTATCTCGAAGATCAGCTCCCTGAAGGTTAGCTCCACGAAGATCAGCCCCTTGAAGATTAGCTCCTCGAAGACTAGCTCCTCGAAGATGAGTTCTGTGTAAATCTAAACGATCGGGCTCACCAAATTCAAAGAAATACTTCCTTCTTCCTATTACAGTAAGAATTGCTTGAGTATCCAAAGATACTTGATCATGTGTTTCTCCTGTTTCAACAGGTGAGTTTTTCCTAACATAAGCTGTTAAGATCTCCATTATTGGCCAGTAATCTTTTTCAGATTCATTTGCGATTCTTTCAAGGGCATATATTCCCCCCAATCGAATCTCTATTGCTGGATTTCCTTCCTTGTCACATGCTCCTAACTGATCAACAGCTCGAGTAAAACGTTCGGTAATCTGGCCTTCTTGAGATACTTCTAAACTTTTCTGAGCATTTTTAATATTAGAATCGAGAGTAGCAAGTGCTATCTCTATATTTTTCTGAGCAGTTTCTTGGTCAGATTTTAAATTGGCTAAAGAAACTTCTAAACTTTCTTTAGCATTATTCTGGTTCGATTCAAAAGTTGATTGAGCGACTTTTAGATTACCCCAAGCGAAATAAATTCCAATTACGACAGCGATGCCACCTAAAATTTGAGCAAAAGTAGAAATTAATTGAATTGAAGTTGTACGATACTGATTAATGAAATTAGCTTTTTCAGTCACGTTAGTTATTCCTAATTGTGATACCTGATTCTCAGGATATAAGAATACCAAATAATAGCTTAAACCAGCAATAAGTAAAAGAGTAATAGAAAAAACAATAGTGGCCCATGTCAAAAATTTTTGTTGACTTGGTTTCTCATTAGCTTCCCTTGACGTCATAATCCCTTGCCTTTTCCATGAAATGTTTATTTGTCCTTAAACTGTGAACTAAAATAAACATTATCATTTATGCGCAAAGGACATCCAGATTAAAAAGCTAAACGAGAACATAGATAAGCAAGCATTCCATGTCCAAACGTTGATCTGGGGAATAGTAAACTGAATATGAAAATGTTTAACCGAAACACTCCAAACAACTAATCCAAGCTTCCATAAATCTTCCATGCCCAAGTCAATGACCCGCCAGGACACACCGAAAAGCCCGTCAAACATTTTTCGGCTTTACCGGAACCTTAAAAGGAGAGTTCGTCAGCATTACTACCTTCATAAAAATGACATATATCGTCCTTGCCGGGAATGCATTAAACCTCTGTTTTTACAAAAAGTGGCTTTAAAAATATATATTTTTTATACTCTCTATATATTCTAAAAAAGCTTCTATTTGCTTCATATGGTAACAAATAGGGATGTTTTGTATTCAGTTTGCATACAAAGTAAGAGGTTTTTGTATCCAGATGTGGTTTGAAAAACCATTATAAGTAAGATCAGGCATTTAGAATAGTACCTGGAAATAAAGATTAACTTTGCTCAATAGAGTAAAAAATGATATCTAAAGGGCACTCTTGTAGAAACTGCATGCCCTGTTCCGATGTTGCTGACTGGTCTGGAAGAGTTATTATACAATTAGTGGGTTGGCTAAGGAATGGTACCCGTGCTGGGTTTTATTTTGTTGCTGTGATGCGCTCTGCGTCGGCACAATCCCTCCTTGCACACTTGAAATAAAAATAGGATCTAATAAAGATGCATGCGAAAGGCATGCGAGCGTAATGTAAGAACTTAATAAGGTGTTAAATTGAGGGTAATATGAATGACGAGCAAAGTTTAGAAAAAATATTGTATTATTGGAAATGGACAGAAATACTAATTTTGGCGTCAACTAGCATAATACTTACAGCAAAAACATGTTATGATATCATCGTTATGGCGTAATTGAGGTACAATATAATTGATACCATGTGGGAAATACCTGATAAACTCTTTTATGCTGTATACAGCATTCCTCTTTTTTAACAATAATTAAATTAAGGTATAAGGTCAACAATGTAGTTTTATTCATGTAATAGTCGTTTGCTTACGCTTCCGGTTCTACAAGTTCCATATCATCGGCAATCATTACATATTCTACCCGGCGCTTTGCGCTTTTATATTCACTACAATTCTCCGGAAGTTATATTTTTTCCAATGAGCTTTGGAACTTGGTCTAGCAGATGAGTTGCAACTTGTGGCTGATAAGGTAGTGCATGAAGCAGTGTCCGGGCAGGTCACCCTGCCGGACTAACGAAAGCATTTCGAAGAAAAAGGTATTAACCTATTTTTTGACTTGTCTTCATTGGCAGAATCGTTCTAACATTCTTCATAGGCGTTGAACTAACTGTTCTATAGTTTCTTTGCATTTTTCTCTTTGTTCTTTGGATACTTGGATTGTTTCATTATATACTGTGTATACATATTTATCCATCTTACTAAGAGGAATCCCTTGGTTGGCAGCTACTACACCGGCACTATTAAAGTCACGAAGTTCAGAGCTATATTTAGTTTCAAATTCATTTTGGTCCTTCACGATACTGCCAATTTGCTTAAATCTGTCTGGGTGCTTCTGATATTCGGAATACATCTTTCTTGTCGCTTCAGTTGATAGAGCTTTAAATGCGTGGGCTGCACCTTTTTGTTGAGTGAAACGATTACCTAATAACAGTGCAATTTTAGGTCTTTCAATTTCGAAGTTATCAACCTTTGACGCGAATGTATATTTACCGTAAAATGGATGAAGTGTTTCTGTCCCCCATATGAGATTAAACAATCCAGTAATTGCAAAGATGGATGAATCATCGGCATTTATTGGGACTAATAGTTCCTTCCCTGCCAATATTGCCATCTGAGTGTATATGGAAAAACTTGGATTTGTATCTACAAAATATGTGCAAGGTCTTTTTTCATCAATCTGCGTTTCTGTTAATGTTTTTAGTATGGAGTGTACTTTTACCCAAGGGCGATCCTTGGAAGATAAAGGTTTTGCATCCGCTCTTTCTGAGAGTAATGGAGCAATTAACTCAAGATTTCCGTCTCCTGATAATAAATACAAATTTGTTGGAAGTTTTTCATTCATTTCATGGATACTGACAAGATAATCGTTTGGATTAATATCCACATTTTCAATACTATCAGCTATATATCCAACCACAGTTTTGGGGAATGTGTCATCAAACAATGATTGTAAATTCCTTTCACCAGTTTGCCCTCCTCCCATAAGCATCATCGAAACATTGGCTTGAGGGCACATATCAATAACTATGACATCACGATCAGGGTTCATCTCTGCATAGACGGAAGCGATATGAAAAGATATCGTACTCTTCCCAACGCCTCCCTTGTTATTCCATATTACATAGCTTTTAGTTTCCATTTTATCTCCTTTTGAAGTATGTCCAAATTTTTTCTAGATATTAGTGTATAATGTTATATAGTAAAATTTATGTACATGTTTACTTTTGTAATGTTTTAATACTACTTATTTCATTCTTTATTTTCTTATTTCCGACCCTGTCCATGAGTTATGATTGGATGGACTTAAATCTACTGTGAATTATCCTATTAGCTTTTATTGCAATTTTTTAATATCAGCTAATAATTCAGCGATTTCATCCTCAGATGGTGATTTATCTAAGTGTTGCCCGACAAACCTAAGTAGTGCACAGCGCCTAGCAAGTCTGATTTTAATCTGATTTGAAATAATATATTCTAACAACCCTTCTAAAGCTGTATTAGGTTCGTCAATAACCATGGCACAGGTAGGCATTTCCTTGAGGGTTCTGTACTTAGCCCAACCTTTAAAAAATTCTAAAACAATATGTAGCGTGGTTGAGACATCCCCACTATTGGATAAAATTTGCCAGCAACCATAATCGAAAGCAACCTCAATGCCAATATCACATGCTTTTAACATGAACACACTTTCACTAAAGTCTTTGAAAAGATCAAAACGAGCAAATTCAAAGGGATAACGTCTACATACAGATGGACGATTTTGGTAGATGCTACATTTATCGGACCCATTAAGAAGCGGGCAGGGAGCAAGAAATGTCTTAAAGGGCCCATTATCTTCAATAAGCTGTACAATCTCTTTCCCATACTCCTTAGCATCGAATATCTGTACAGATTGTAGTTTGATAGTTCTCTCTTCTATCAAAGCTTTATTACCTGCATCAACTGCCTCTAAGATTTTATAGTATTCTTTCTGCTCAAAACAAATAGGGTTGAGCTTACAACACAGAGCACTGCATTCTGAAGAGCAAGTGTATTGTTGTAATACTTCACTCGCTTTGTTCACAAGACCATCGTAGAGAGCAAATTGTTTAGTGAGCTGATTCTTTAAATGTCGTCTTTCTTTCTGGGTTTTCATAAAATCATCTTAAATACATGTTATTAGAATTATTCTAGGAAATTAAATCATCTGTTTGCGGTTTTAACTCTTACATTGAGACCTTCAGAGAGTCTAACTTTAGTTACTTTCATAATTTGTCCGCCTTTTTATAACTTAACTTTTTGTTGATGTATAATTATCCAGCTATATATTATCTGTCATTTAATATTCGCGTGACATTTTTTTTATCAGTAATCGGGCGATTTAAAATTAAATTTTTTAATTAATTAATCAAAAAAATAAGTAATTAACTGAAATAATGATCCGCAGCCTTCAGGATTTTCAATTAATATTTCAAACATTAGTAATGACAGAAAGGGATCATTTGAGCTTATCCTTATGAAAACGGAACATGTTGACGGTGGTTTATATTTACATTTTTTTGGGAAGACACTGTTTCCAACACGCTCTACACTTTCTATTTCTAAATGCAGATATGGAGAGAAAGAACACTTGGAACAGATAGAACAGTTATAATGAGTGTTTAAAACACAAGAAGAGGTGAGGGAGAAAGAAATTATAAAATTATATTGTCCTTTTCTCCCTCTTCTCCTGTGTATTATATCCTCCTTATTAGAAGTGTTCTCGGCTATAATTTGCAGAAGTACACTTAACATTGCAGCATGGTATGATCGCTTCAATTACCCTAAGGAATATCATGAGGATTCCTATTATCTAACAGCCCCCCCCTTCTACACTTAGAAAAGTTTTTAATTAATACCCTGACCCTGGTGATTTCATTGAAAAATCTGCACTCGAGGTCAAGTATACTCCTTGATGGCAGGTTCTGGATCTTCCGGCCTGCAACTAACAGTTTAAATCTGAGAATAATTTCGGAAAATAAATAATAAGTGGGAGAAATACGCCTGATAAGGTGCAGAAATGAAATCCAGAGCTTAACAGCTTGTGAATCCCTACTACTCCACAGCATCTTCGAAAGCTCATTCTTCGGCTTTCTGAACATTCAGAATCCTGCTATTTACAGCACAGAAACTTTTAGCAAAAAGTTTGGAAAAGTTGATAGTAGGAGAAAAGAGATTTGAGAATTGATTTAAAAGATCCTTCCATGCCAGCCATGCAGGGTTCTCTGCAAGTTCAACTACCAGCATGGAAGGGTCTTTGCATGTTGCCATAAGCAC
>DUGS01000029.1:4433-12793 GCA_013331265.1 Methanosarcina sp. | reverse complement strand
AAAAATAGTATGGAAAAAGAAAAATAAAGGTTCTGAATAAACCTTTATTTGAGATTTATTCAGATTTCTCTATGCTCAAAGGAAGCTAAGCATTCCAGCGGATTCTGCGTCAAATCCGTATTTTTTAAAGTTAGAGCTTTCCAGAATCCTCTGCTTGATGTAATAGAGTACACTCAGAAGGCTTTCATCACTTTCAGCTTCCATGTCTCCTGCATAGGGGTGGATATTTTCCTCAAGAGCGTTCAGAAGATTGGGATCAATACCCTCTCCAAAGTAAGCATCTACAACCAGCAGGTCTGAAATCTGCTCATAGAAACCTGAAAGCTCATCAATCCAGTTAGCGGCACCATACCCTGCTGCATATTTCTGCTGATTAAGGAACATGAGATAACCTGAAATATTGGTGATCAGGTTCTCAGTCAGCCTGTCTTCGGGAAACACAATCGGAAAACGTTTCATTACTGCAGGGGTTACAGAGCTTGAGTAAATCATCTCAGACTCGCAGACTGAGGGAAAAATTCTGGAAATCTGGCTGTTAAGTACTGCAGTTACATAAAGATACTTTTCTGGGTCTTTGAGTACAATGCCGCAGCCGTCTTCAAAGATATGGTTTCCAGAAGTATCATATGCTGCCTGCAAATGGTAACCTTCGGTAGCTATGATCTTTGGAGTATTGAGGTACTCCAGAAGTTTTCTGCCTCTTACACTATAGTCTGCAGGCTCAAGGGGAGAATCATTGTGGCTGAATTGATTTTTGAACTCCATAATTCTCCCGTATGTCATTGGGAACCTGACTTTCAGCTCTTCTGGAGGGATTATTCTGTACTCCTTCCTGTTGCCTTTCTCGGATAGCTCATAAGGGAGCATAAAACGGTAAGTCGAAGAGTTAAATGCAAACTTTTCGGAAAAAATGCCTGAGACATATGGATAAATAAGTTCAGACTCTAAAATTACGGGTTTACAAAGGCCCTCACAAAGATAAAGCGACTCAGAATCGCTTCCTTCCGGAACGGTAAGCCTGTGCATCAGGCCGTTTTTTGTGCTGACGCCTCCGAAGATGCTTTCGGAGATGTCTCCAAGTGTGGTCGAGAATTCACTGATCTTTTCTACAATTTCATTTTCATTAAGGAACATCTATTCTTCACTTCTGCAGGGATATATTGAGAGAATTCATTTTCTCCTGTTTTTTACTCTCAGGGTTGGACCTTGCCTGAGTTTTCGAAAAATACTTTTATCTCAGTCATCTGGACTTAATGCCCCATTAAATCATCAAATCCTGACTGAACTGCAGGGGTAGTTTTGGGTAATCATCTGCAGGAGATAGTAGTATAGCATAAGTATATAAATATATTCGCACTGAAAATTAATTATAAATATAAATCATGACAAATAACTGGGAAAAAAATACAAAAAACGAGATGCAGTAATCTACAGGATTCGAATGAGAATTATCATAAATGCTATAAATAGATTAAAAAGTGGAGAAGATATCGGTCCTGTGAACCAGAGAAAGAAAAAATGAATCAAAAAGGTACGGGAACTGATTAAAAAAATATAAATATTCCTCTGTAGACTACTTACATATGCAGGGAAACAGACGCTCCGGAGAATATTTAATAAGAGAAGCCTCAACCGAAGATATACCCGGAATACTTGAGGTCTTTAACTATTATATTGAAAACAGTTTTGCAGCCTATATTGAAAACTCGGTTGGGCCCGAGTTTTTTCAAGTTATTCAGAGCGAAAAAGATCAGGTCAAAGATGAGCATTTCCCTTTCTACGTAATTGAAGAAGATAGCAAAATAATAGGTATCGGAGCCCTCAGACCATACTTTCCATTCCCGAATTTCCGGTACACTGGTATAGCTTCCTATTTTATCCTGCCTGGACATACAAGAAAAGGACTTGGATCAAGAATGCTGGAAAAACTCTGTATGAAAGCCAGTGAAAAAAAGATGAAAAGCCTCCTTGCAAATGTATCTTCAAAAAACGAAGCCAGCCTGAACTTTCATCTGAAACACGGTTTTATTGAATGCGGAAGATTCAGAAAAATAGGAACCAAATTTGGGAAATATTTTGATATTATATGGTTTCAGAAGTTTCTTGAGTAAGATCTAAAGTAAAAAACAATTGGATAGAGAATATTAAAAAGAAACTGCAAGAGGCAGATAATCAACGTTTCCTCTACCCATGTCGTAAGCTGTTTCACAAATGCCATCGTAATCGTCATCTTGACTTGTCTGGCTGAAGCCATTTCCTTCAGGTGAAGCCCAGTAATTCCCACCAAGGAAAGATTTTCCAACAATGTTAGTGCCTGGGTTTTTGCTCACATTCCAAATATTGCCTGAACTTTTGTCATCGAAATATATGTTTTTCGAATTATTCAAGTAGTTATCATATATTGTGTTATAATTAGAGTTCAAAATATAGATACCGTATCCTGAATTCGAAACTACTCTATTGGCATTAAGCATGTTATTGTCAGAAGAGTTTAGATAGATGCCGTATAATGTATTCAGGTTTACATTATTACCTGTTAAAACGTTTTTTCCGGAAGCTTTCAGGTATATGCCGATTTTATTGTTTAGCGCTTCATTGTCAATTAATGTGTTATTAAAACTAAGAGAGTCAACCCAGATACCATAATTGCTGTTAGATGCCTTATTGCTGGCAATCATATTAAGACTGGAATTATGCAAAAGAATAGAAACATAACTGTAAGACGCTGTGTTGTTTATCAATTCATTTTCAATAGAATTCCACAAACTAATACCGTACTTACTGTTGTGTAATGCAGTATTGTTTTCAAGTGTATTTTCATTTGAAGCTTTCAGGTATATCCCGACATTATTGTACAATGCACTGTTTCCATTCAGACTATTGTTATTGCTTGAAGAGTCCACCCATATACCATAGCTGCTGTAAGATACAGTATTATTGCTCAGGCCGTTTGCGCTGGAATTATGCAGAATAATACAGACATTGCTACTGTTTGAGGCAACGTTATCTCTTAACGTATTTTCGCTGGAATCCCAAAGATTGATGCAGGACCCGGAGCTATTTAATGCCATACTGCTGACGACTGAATTTTTGCTGGAAGCTTTCAGATAAATTCCTATCTTATTATCTGCTTCAGTATTATTGTCCAGTAAATTGTCTATGGAAGAATCTACCCATATACCGTAACTGCTGTTAGAAACCCTGTTATTAAGAAGCGTGTTTCCACTGGAGTTACGCAGAAGGATGCAGGCATTACTATATGATATTGTATTGTTATCAAGAATATTTTTGCTTGACAAATCCAGACGAATACCGAACCCGGAATTTAAGCCAGGATTATTTCCGGCTACTGAAATATAATTACCGGAATTCTGGAGAGCGCCCTGGGAGACAAACAATTCATTGTTTTCAATTCGGCAACCTTCAACCTCATAAAGATGGATACCAGCATAGGGGGAACCTATATTTCCGGATATACAGAACCCTTTGATCCCCACCCCATTTGCTGTGACAGAGAAAACATCATCCGAGTTGCTGGCAGCGTGAACTATGGTATCTGAAGGGCTGCCGGAAGCTGAAATTAGAGTGAGGCCTTCCACACCTATTTCAACGTCTTCCACATAAACTCCCGGATAAACTAGAATTGTATCCCCAGGATAAGAATTGTCAACCGCAGCCTGAATCGAGGAGAAATCGGCAGGTTGGTCTGTGCTAGTACTTACTGTAATTACAGTGGAATTTGATTCTTTTAGTGGGAAGTAATCGATAAATCCGCTACCTTCAATATCGTATGTAGAGTCAAAAATACCATCAAGATCACGGTCTCTGACGCCCTTTGGATAGACCGTACCATCAGGGCTTCCCCAGAAGTTCCCGCCAAGATAAGAACCGCCTACAATATTTGTGCTTTTGGACTTTGTTGTGTTCCAGAGATTTTCCCCTGCGACCAGTTCGGATTCCACATTTACAGTGTTATTGAAATAGTTATTGTAAATCAGGTTGCTGGAAGTTCCGTAGATGTGCAGGCCCACCTGATTATTAGATTTTAATATATTGTTCCTCAGAAGGTTTCCATTTGATTCACCTGTGAGAGAAAACCCCTCGACGTTTTCCGAGGCTGTGTTATTTTCCAGGATGTTGTTGGGAGAATCAAAAAATGAAATTCCACTGTTGCAGTACGAAATTGAATTGTTTCTTACAATATTATTCGAGCTCCCACTGAGGCTGATTCCTGTCAGGCTAGATGAAATACTATTGTCTGCCAATGTGTTGTCTGAGCTGAACATGTAAAGATCAATGCCACAGCTGTTGTCCGGGAGAACATTGTGCTCAACGAGGCAATCAGTAACTCCAAAAAAATGAATTCCAGCAGCTGAATCCGCCCCTCTTATGGTAAATCCTTTAATAACCACTTCATTTGCCCAGATACCGAAAATATCTTTTGAATTATCAGATGCCTGAATTATGGTATCTGAAGAGCTGCCGGATTCCGAAAGAATAGTCAAAGATTTATTAATCTCAATGTTTTCCGTGTAAATGCCTGGTTTGACAATTATTTCATCGCCTGAATTTGCAGCATTTACTGCAGCTTGAATAGATGTGAAATCTGCAGCATTATCTGTACTGTTACTTACTGTAATTGCAATAGCTGCTGCATTTCCTGCAATCGAAAAACTGAACGCGAGAACTGCAATAAGAACGATTATGCCTTTTCTTTTTATTGGATGCATGGTAAACTCCGAACAAAAATTTTTAATTTTATAAAGAAACTTCTTGTAATCATCTGAATTAATGGCTGAATGTACAGAAATTCAGGTGAGAAAATTTGTCTAAAATGCTGCAGGAGAGAGCAAAACTGCTGGAAAAACTGCCCAGTCAGGATTGTACGGTTTATTCACCTGTGAACTTTAGACTTTGCAAAGATCTTGAAGCCAAGATCAGGAAAAAAATCAAATACTCACTGAAAATTTCCAATAATACTATTATCAGATTTATTAAAACGACTGCTTCGATGCTCTCAGAAACATAAAGACAACGTTTTAAGTAGGGAGGGCATTGATTTGAAATATAGTTAATATGTAAAAAAAAGATACAGTTATATAAAATTAACTCAGAATGTGGAAAGATAGTCTTTTGAATACATCATTTTCCATCAAGAGCCCCTATTATATACCAAGTTTAAACAATTAATGACATATGTAGTAAAATTATAGCTTAATTTATATCACAACCATAGTAGTAAGACAATATATAGAAAAAAGATAAAGGGCAGAGATTTCCTTAAATAAAAGAGTTAAGAAAAATACACCATAAAAATTAAAATATAGTGGTTAAAGCGAATTAATGACCTCTTAAAAACAGGAAAAATTAAAATAGAATAATCAGAGTATAAATAGATGGAGGGGAGTTAATTTGAGGGGGAAGAAAGCTTTGCTGCGATTAGTATTCATTTTATTTTTTTCACATCCGACTGCAAACATAGATTGGATAAGATATATGGAGACATCCGAAATTTCAGCCGGGGACTTGCTAACGGACACTACAGAAGGAGAGATAAAACTGAGTGATGATGGAAAATACAGGGACGGCTTAATTGATAATTTTGATTATTTTATAAACCCTGAATATCCATCAGGCAACGCCCGAATTTCTGGGAACAAAGGGAGTGGATATTTACGCTCTGCAAAATGACCCTGAAAAGATACGGAAAAAGTAAAATAAAGCAGTTATGCTGCGTGGATGACTTATCGGTTCATGGAAAGACCGAGATTTTAGGACCCTTAGTTTCAACTCAGGTCCTGGCAGTAGAAAAAATAAAAAGAGAAATCAGCGACGGGCTAGAGTGAATACGGACCGAGGCTGAATGGGATTTATTATATGCAGGCTAAACCACTTAATAACCGTGCTGGGAGATCTAATGCAAAAATCTCAACCATGTGGCAGGGGACAAAAAAGAGAAATAAAAAGGTTATTTCAACACTCTGAACCTGCCCACAGCATATAAGCTTCAACTATTTCCTGGCCTTCAAGGAAAATAAGCCCATGATCTTTGCCATACTCTTTTGATTTTTCTTTTGAAAGGGCTTTTCCGCTCTCGTCATCCAGCATCTCACAGACAACCATTGCAGGGGTGATCCCTGCCATGCGGGCAAGAGCAACTGAAAGCTCTGTCTGGCCCATGCGCTCATCGAGAAGCCCTTCGGCAGCCCTGAGAAGAGCCACATGACCTGGAGTCCTGAACTCGTTTCCAAAACGGACTCCGTTTCCAGAAAGGGATTCTCCCGTGATCTCACCTATTTTCCTGATTGTAAGAGCTCTTTCAATATCAGGAATTCCTGTCCTTGTATCCCTGTGGTTGACCCAGATGGAAAAAGAGGAATGTGCATCGTATTTGAGGTCCCCCTCTTTTTCGACAACTTCTCCAAGGGACTCGCTGGATTTGCTGGCTTCCCTGACAAGGTCTGCCATAAAGGGCAATTTGAGCTGCTTTGATGCCACAGGGTCCACTGCCACACAGATGAGCCCGCCTCCATCTTTCCTCATCCATTTCACATCTGTGTAGGTGACAGCCTTTGCAGGGATTACAAGGTCTGTTTCTCCTTCCCTGGAATCCGAGTCATAGATCTGGATCATATTTCCGGCACGCAGGGCTTCCAGTGCCCTGTTGATGTTTTCATTACTGTACTTCAGGCATTCGTATACCGTGCTCTCACTCACTCCTGTCCCTCCGTACCCTGCTTTTTTAGCTGTGTCACAATTCTGTCTCCATCTTTTAATTTCAGGGCATCCCTGAGTTTTACCGGTGCAATAATCTCGATTAAATCCGAGGGGTAATGCGTCCTATCAGGGACGACCACAGCAGCTTCTATGCCCCCCACTCTGATAGGATAACAATTTCCACCCCCGAAAGTGCGTTCTCCGTCATTAAAACCGTCTATCTGGACTGAAGGCATTTCTCGCAGCCTGTTTCGAAGAGCTGAGCTGCTTTCCGAGAGCTGCACGTTAAGGGTACCGGGGAAGGGTACAAAGTGCAGTTTATCTTCAAATTGCTTTCTGTATCCGGGGATGTTTATATAGTACTGACCTTCACCAAGGCCCTGAACCACATTTCCTTCGAGTTCCAGATTATCAGGCTCTGAAGAAAAGATCCTGCTGTATTCAACATATTCATTTTTCAGGATTTCAATCCCTTTTTCTGTCATTTTTATCAACTGGCCACCGGGAACTATTTTCCTATCAATTAACCGCTCTTGCTCAAGCTGCTTTAGCTTTCGGGCTGTGGTTTTGGAGCTGTCCCCTGTATGCTTGTGAAACTCACTTGAAGAGACCTTAACAGTTTTGTTTACCGCCCCTATGAGGGCAAGTTTCTTCAGGTATTCAATGTCCGGCACTGTCGGCACCCGTATCGCCTTAATTTTGAGATGCGTCTCAATTATGAGATAGTAAACTACGCATTTCAATATAATAAAACTTTTGATATAAAGAAGGAAAATAGGAAACAGGAAGCAGTATTCCTGATATATAAAAAAGACATACTTCAGGCTGAAGTAAGAAGAGTGCGTTTTACTCTTGCTGAGGAACTTGACACAGTCTGGGTAAGACCTCTCGATGAAATTACTTTCTCAAAAAGAAGAATAAGACTAAAACACCCGATATCCTCCGAAAATATGACTTCAGCGATTGGAATATCTATTTTATATAATCCTTCTTTTGTTTTTACCTTTTACCTCCCTGCAACTTTTTTTCTTCCCGATTACCGGTCTGGATATTTCCGGTTCAATGTCAGGACGCCTCAGGATTCAATGTCAGAAGAATCCGGAATATGCAAATTGGGCTTTTTACTGAGAAGAAAATGAGTTTCTGTATCTTCAATTTTTTCAAAACCAAGTTTATTGTAGAACCTTTGAGCTATAGAATTAACTTTTAACACCCTGAGAGTTATTTCGATCTTTTCCTTTTGAGCACTCGCAATAATATCAGAAAAAATCAAAGTTCCTATTCCTTTACTCTGATATTCTGGCAATATTTGAATTTCATCAACAGTAACGGATGTCTTATTTTTACTAAAAGCAAAAATGCCGATTTTTTTATTGTTTACAACAATAATTTGATGTTCTATAGCTTTGAGTTCCCTGCTAAAAAGAATTCGTTGTAAATCTTCGTCCCAGCTACCCCATGTTTTTATTACATAATCCTTCATGGTAGTCTTTTTCAAGCTGTAAATAAAATCGTAGTCTTCTGGTGTTGCAGTTCTTAAACTATACATATTCCCACCTTCTCAAGTAAACTTATTGCAATATCAGCTTTCTTAATGCGATCTGGTTTAAAATGAACTGCTATTAAACAGATTTTTTAACTGC
>DUGS01000029.1:0-4214 GCA_013331265.1 Methanosarcina sp. | reverse complement strand
CTGCTATTAATCACATTTTTGAAAACATCACCGGAGAAGTTAAGTATTTAGTATCTTGAATCCATCTATTGATTAGACTATGATGAGAGAAATTGAAGTCGAATGTCCCTCATGTTCTCCTGAAGAAGAAGTAGGGCATGAAGTTCTTAAAGAAGGGCAGAGCCCACTTGTCCGCTGCCTGGAATGCGGACAGGTACATGCAGCGAAGATAAAAACCCCGAAATCAGTCAGTTTGAAGGTTATAGTTAGCAAGCAGGATATTTCGAACACCTACAAAACCAAACTGGATTCCGAAACTGTCCTTCAAGTAGATGAAGAACTGGTTGTGGATGACGAAGAAACAGGTTTTGTGTGCCCTATCCTTATTACAGCCCTTGATGCGGGAGGAAAAAGGGTCAAAGTAGCTAAGGCAGAAAATACCGAAACAATATGGGGAAGAGCCATCGATGAGGTGACTGTAAAGTTTTCTGCACAGGCAGGAACTGAAAAAACAGAAGTAATTGAAAAACGTGTTCCCGGAGATTATGAATTTGTTGTGGGAACGGAAGAAAAAGTTGGAAATACCCGCCTTTTCATCAACAAAATAAAGGTCAGAGATGGATTATTCAGGTCCAGAAAAGGCGACGTTGTACTTGCAAAATATGTGAAAAGAATTTTTGCCAGAAAGAAGGGGGATAGTTCTGGTCAACGCAGTTTCAGAAAAGGACCGTGGTGAGGATAGAAAAAAAAGAGAAAAAGAAGAAGAATTTGAAAAGCTCCGCAAGCTCCTTGTAGAAGGGCTTGAAGGTTTCATACTGGATGAAAAAGTTCTAAGGGCCATGCTCCGTGTTCCCAGGCACATGTTTGTTCCGGAATATGAGCAGAGGGCAGCTTACATAGACAGACCCCTGGAAATAGGTTACGGGCAAACAATATCTGCCCCTCATATGGTTGCAATCATGTGTGAGATCCTGGAGCTGTCTGAAGGACATAAAGTCCTGGAAATTGGAGCAGGTTCCGGATATAATGCTGCAGTGATGGCAGAGCTCGTAGGAAAAACCGGACATGTTTACACAGTGGAACGAATAGAACCTCTTGTAAATTTTGCGAGTAAGAACCTGAAGGAGACCGGGTACAAGAATGTTACAGTCTTACTTGAGAATGGGTCAATGGGTTATCCCAGGTATGCACCTTATGACAGGATAGCTGTAACATGCGCAGCTCCTTATATCCCCGAGACTCTGCTGGAACAGTTGAAGCCCGGAGGTATAATGGTAATTCCCGTAGGGAGCTATTCTCAGGAGCTTATAAGGGTTAAAAAAGACAGTAACGGTAATATACACAGGAAGAAAAAAGGCGATGTTATCTTCGTGCCCATGCTTGGCAAGCACGGCTTCCGCAAAATTTAAGAATGCGAAAATTTGGACTAAAAAATATGAGATAAGGCCGTAAGAGTCTTCTGGAATAAACTTAAAAGAATTGACAAAGTATTAATAAGTGTGAAATTAACTAATGGATATGGACATCGATATATACGAGGACTTTGAAGAAATTCGTGTCAAAGATGTCTATATAGTCGATGTCTTTAGTGACCCAACCCCTGTTGTACTTCTTGAGAACCTGAAAGGTGAGATGCTCCCGATTTATATAGGGCATCTGGAAGCCCTTTCAATAGGAAATGTGCTTAAAAATATCTCTCCTCCTCGCCCCATGGCGCACGACCTTATGGTCAATATTTTTGACCGCCTGGGAATAAAAATTGAGGGCGTAATGATCGATGACAAGGTAGACAGAGTCTATTATGCCCGCCTCCTGATAAGAAAAGATAATAACATAATGCAGTTCGATGCAAGGCCAAGTGATTGCATTGCCCTCGCTCTCCGGGTGGGAGCTCCAATAAGAATTAGAAAGAAAGTGCTGGAATGTTCTGAAATAGAGATGTCCAGGCTCGAAGGCGCACGTGTGATGAACCTTTTTGGTTAAATCCCCGACTTTTTTGCAGAAACCCTGGTAAGTCTATTTCTGCCCTGAACACTCAGTGCTCTATTTATGCATTTTCTAACAGCCTTTTTTATCCAGTAGTTTTTGCCGTTTCCAGCAACCTGCCGCTTTCCGGACTTTTACCGGTTTAATTTCAATAAGCTTTTAATAACAGTTAACTTCATTATCCCTTAGATGCTCACCAAAAGAATCATACCATGCCTTGATGTAACCCTTGACAGAGCAGGCGGCTGTGTTGTCAAGGGCGTGGAGTTTGTGGACCTGAAGGAAGCCGGAGACCCTGTGGAACTAGCCAAGCGTTATAATGAAGACGGCGCAGATGAACTTGTATTTCTGGATATCACAGCTTCTGCACACGGCAGGGAAACCATGATCGATGTGATAGAAAGGACAGCAGACGAAGTCTTCATCCCTCTCACTGTGGGAGGCGGGATCAGCTCGATTGATGCTGTCCGTCAGATCCTCAGGGCAGGTGCTGATAAGGTTTCTGTCAACACTTCAGCCGTGAAGAAACCTGATTTTATAAAAGAGGCTTCCGACATATTCGGAGCACAGTGCATTGTTACTGCTATTGACTGCAGGCGGAATACAGATGTAAAGAACAACCCTGATAAGACCATTCTGGAGCTGGAAGACGGGACTCCTGCCTGGTATGAAGTGGTAATTTACGGAGGCAGGAAAGCTACAGGGATTGATGCCGTGCAGTGGGCAAGAAGAGCAGAAGAGCTGGGTTCCGGAGAAATCCTGCTTACAAGCATGGACAGGGACGGAACATGTGCTGGCTATGACATCCCTATCACAAGAAAACTCTCAGAAGAACTGGATGTCCCTATTATCGCTTCCGGAGGGGTCGGAAACCCGCAGCATATCTACGAAGGGTTTTCTGAAGGAAAAGCCGATGCCGCCCTTGCAGCAAGTATCTTCCACTTCGGCGAATATTCAATACGGGAAGTTAAAGAGTACCTCAAAGAGAAAGGAATCCCTGTAAGGCTCTGAACTAAAGCCCTGTATTTGCACTGACTGAGTTGCAGGTATAAGCATTACTTCTTGCACGCAGAAAATCCCACATTTAGAACCTTTATTTTCTGGATCTTTACTTACCGGAGATATGTTTTTCAGGCTTCAGTTTATCCGGGCCTTTATCCCCGTAGATTTTTTCTTTGTGTTATTATATTAACATTCTAATAATTTGAGATACTTTTTTATTTATTAAAGTTAATCTCTTATATGAAAGTAGATCTGAATTTTTTATTTATGGGGGCAATGGAAGATGTCAGAAACACAACCTATGGGAGCTATTGAAGGTTTACTGTTGAAGATCCTGAACAATACAGGCGAGGACTTTGTACTTAAGGCTCAGAAAATTGAGAAAGGAAAGTACAAAAAAAGCCACACCGCTCCGGAAAAAATCGGACCTTATGAGGAAAAGAGCTTTGAGCTCATAGCCTGCGAAGGAAGCTGTGAGGGTGGGGCGGACATTGAAGGCTGGATTAAATATGGAATCGGGTGCTCAGAGGGATACTTTAAGATACACTTTAAACACATCGGAAAGGAAGACAAAGTCACATGTTCCTGCGAGTCTCACATTCATAATGGAAAATTACTCTGTGAAACTTCAAAAGATGAGAAAAGCAACAGGATTGTGACCTGGACAATAGGACCAAAGGTGTAACTCAAAAAAGTATTCTACCGGACAAAATCCGATAGCTCTTCAATCTACACCCTTTTATTATTTTTGAAAATTACTATTACAGGGCATTCTGGATATTTTTAGAGAAATCGTTTCTTAAGCAGTTACCAGTTTACCACAGGAAGACTTTTTCGAACTTTCATATTTAAGTTTCTGATTCTTAACGAAGGAAAGGATGCCAAAGCTTAATAAAGAGCAGGCTCTGTAATCCCATCTGATGAAGCCTGCAAAACCTGAACTTCTGGCTCCAGCCGGCGGCATGGAAGCTCTTATGGCAGCTGTAGAAAACGGAGCCGATGCTGTATACCTCGGAGCCAGGGCTTTCAGCGCCCGGGGATATGCATCCAATTTCTCAGAAGAAGAGCTTGAAAAAGCTATTGACTACGCCCATCTCAGAGGCGTGAAGATATATGTAACAGTAAATACCCTGCTCAAGGAAGGAGAAATAGAAAGTGCCTTTATTCTACTCTCCCGCCTGAGAGAGATGGGGGTAGACGCAATTATCATTCAGGACCTCGGGCTTATTTCCCTTTCCAGAAAATAC
>DUGS01000058.1 GCA_013331265.1 Methanosarcina sp. | reverse complement strand
AACACTTCATCATACAGGTTAACCTTAAAGCTTCCCGGCCCTGCCGACTTTTTGGCTGCAAGCTCTCCTGCGGCTCCGAAATAGCATAGTGCGTCTCTGGCGGCGAAGCAATAATCAGGATTAACCGCAGCAAACGAACCGATTATTGACGCGGCCATGCACCCTGTCCCTACAATTGACCCCATAAGCCCGTGCCCGTTCTTTACAATAAATGTCCTGCTTCCATCACTTATTACGTCTTCTTTTCCTGTCATTACCACAACGGAAGAGCTTGATTTTGCGAATTCTTTTGCAACTTTTTCGGGGTCGGCACTGATCGAGGTTGCTTCAACGCCTTTTGTTTCTGCTTTTTCGCCTGCGAGTTTTGCAATTTCAGAGTAATTGCCTTTGATTATATCAATACGTACAGAACCAAGGATTTTTGCAGCCATCTCATCCCTGAATTTCGTAGCTCCAACTCCGACTGCATCGAGCACTACAGGGATTTTCTTCTCATTTGCAGCGGCAGCAGAGAGAAGCATGGAATTTATGATTTCAGGCGTCAGGGTTCCTATATTCAGCACAAGCGCAGATGAGATCTTTGTCATATCCGCACATTCTTCAGGGGCGTGCGCCATTACAGGGAGTGCGCCAAAAGCTCTTGTTATATTTGCGCAGTCGTAAATAGTTACCCAGTTAGTGATATGGTGTACCAGGGGTTTTGTTTCCCTTATTGTTTTTAGTGGGTTTTTCATTATATTCCTCGATAGACGTTTTTGATTCTGCGTTGTTTAAGTTGTGATTATTGAAAAATAGCCGTGGTATCTGTTGATTGGTAATTTTTCCAGGACACTGGCGCTTATATTAATGGCATTATTTTCTTCTCTGTTTTTAGCTTTTTCTTCTATATGCAGAAACTCGATGTCCTCGGTTTCTGGATAATCTTTCTGTGTATAAAAATCCTCTTACAAACAAAAAGTTCGGTTAGTTCCATTAATGCTTTAATATAGCATCCATTTCCAGGCTTTCACTTTTTATATCAGCATTTCTGTGGAAACAAAATCAAATTAACTATTCTCATTTCTTTCTGACTCTCCATCTGGCCAGCTTATCCGTTTCAACCCTCTCAATCTCTTTTCTCTCAGTCAGGTCCTGCAAGATTTCTAGAATTTCTTTTTCCCTGACCTCAAGATCATACCTGTCTTTAAGCTCAGACCTTATAAGGGAGACATCAAGAGTCCTATCTCCTATAGTCTTTTCAGTAAAGCCTGCCAGATCCTCATAACGTGCCCAGGGATAGATGATCCAGCGCCACCTGATGATTTTTTGCGCGTAAAAATCCGGAATAAAAGCTGAACAGATCTTGTGCTGGAGCACAGCGGTCCTGATTTCTGAAGGGTTCAAGCTCTGCACGTAGTCTACAGCAAGGCGGAGAGTTCTTCCGGTATCGGTTATATCATCTATAATAAGCACTTTCTTTCCGCTTATGTCCACGGAGATTGGGAACTTTATCCTGGCTTCTGCCTGCATGTCCGCACCCCACATGTAGTGTTCGATCTTCATGGAGGTCAGGTCACTGAAAAGCAGAAAGTCAGAAACAAGCCTCCCTGGAACATAGCCTCCTCTTCCTATAGCAATTATCAGGTCTGGCTGGTAGCCTGAAGCTTTGATTTTCCGAGCAAGGAGCTTTGAGAGGCGATAAACCTCTCCAAAACTTATTAGCTCACACCTGAAAGACCACTTTTCTGCTGGGGTAAGTCCGGATTTCGGGACTGCTTTTCCTGTATTCAGATAAATCGCCTTCTGCCTGCATGTATTTCAAGCTTCAATTGTGAATTTGAATAAGAGGTAAGCCTGAGTAATTTCTAACTGAGGTCCATGAGCAAGTTATTGTCTTTAAAAGTATTGTCTTTAATATTGATATGAGGTGCGTATTTTAATCTGAGCAACCCCTTACAAGAAATTGAGAAACATACTTGATAACTGTGTATTCTTGATTTTAACTATAGCTCCTTGCTGTATATTTATCGTACCGGTGTCAATAAAAATAGTCAAATGGTACGTAAAAAGGATACTAGAAAATATCTCCCTATTTCGACTTCCTACTCCCTATTTCGATCTCTAATTATAATTTTACTAGAAAGTATATAAAATTATTTTTTGAAAAAATCCGTTTTATTGCCTGAAAATATTTGAACCACGGAAAGCATAAATATATAGCAAACAGGGGAAGAAATAGAAAAATAGAAAAGTGGGGGACTATGGAATAGAGGGCATAACTGCCTAAAAGGGGTTTCAAGGCCATGTTTTCAAAAGATCAGGATCAGATAATACAGGAAGGTCTGGATTTCATTGATGAAGAGTTTGACGAAGGGGTCAGCCAGGCTCTTGCCTCTCTTACAGAGATTGGCAAAGGTTACCTTAGTGAAAGAAAGGAGCTGGAAGCTGAGCAAACGGTAGCTTTCATAAAAGAAATAGGAAAGGCCGCTGCCCTTCAGGGGATGGAAAATGCAGCAGTCAATGCTATCAGATCCCTGGATAAGATGCTTCAGTGTTCAATGAAGCAGAATATGGAAAATACGACTGTCAAAGTCCTGCTCTCTTTCGGAACTATAGGAAAAATAGCTGTTGAACAGCAACTTGAGACGGTAGCCAAACTTGCAGCATCAATGCTCGGAAAAAGCGGAAACACGGCAGCTCTCTTGAACAAAGAAAAGGAAACTATTGCAGTTACAATCGGGCTTGGCGAGATAGGAAAAGCGGTTGCCAGAATAAAATATCCCGATGTTTCGGAAAATGCTGCAATATGCATCTCCTGCCTTGGAGATACCGGAAAGCTGGCTGCTCAGAGAACTCTTGAAGAGGCTGCAATAGGAGCAGAGATCATGTTAGAAGAAATGGCGGTAGCAGCTATGGAAGAAAACCTCCAGAGCGCTACAGGAAATATTGCAGCTTCTATTGAAGAAATAGGAAAAAGCGCTGAGGAAGAAGAAATGGAAAATGCCGTTTTTCAGGCCGCTTCGGCCCTCCAGACAATTGTGAGCAGTGCAGGGAACAGGTACCTGAACGATGCTTCAATTGCAGCAAGGGTTGCCCTTGATACTTTTAATGAACTTGACATTATAAATAATGATGACAGTATAAAAAGAATAGAAGAAATAAGGGAAATGATGAAATCGTTATGGGTGAATCTTAAGTGAATTACCCGCTAAATCTAAAGATTTAACGGACTTCCTGAATCATAGATGGCCTTTTGGCATCTCAAACAGGCTTTAATAGCATTAATAAGTTGAGAGATAATGAAAGTAATATGAATAAGTTGACGCTTATATCCCTGAGATAAGACTCAGGGTTTTTACGCTTCTTCCTATAAATTGAGTCCAGTTAAAAATTCTGAAAATAGGAAAGGAAGATATATTCATACAGGTGAGGATAGGCGAATTGTGAATGCTCATAGGAATTGATGTAGGGGGCACCACCACAGATGCGGTGCTTATTCAAAACGGAGAGGTATACAGCACAGCCAAGGTTCCAACGGATGCAGGGAATCTTCTTAAATCTCTGATCGGTGCCCTTGATGAAGTTAGCAGAGGAGTTCCCCCGGAAAACTTCAAAAGGGTGGTGTTCAGTACAACCGTAATAACAAACCTTATTGCTGAGGGTAAAACCGACCGTGTGGCTCTACTACTTATTCCGGGACCGGGTGTTAATCCTGCAAGTTATGTTTTTCCTGACAGTTTCTACTTAAAAGGAGCTATGGACTACAGGGGAAGGGAAATCCAGCCCCTTGACGAAGCTGAGGTTCGGGAGACGGTGAATAGAATCAGGGAGCAGGGCTTTTCCAGAGCTGCCGTGGTAAGCAAATTCGGGCAGAGGAACCCTTCCCATGAACTCAGGGTAGAAGAAATTCTCAGGGAGATGTACCCGGGATGCAAGGTGGAACTCGGGCATAAAGTCTCAGGGAAACTGAACTTCCCTCGAAGGGTCGCCACTTCCATGCTGGCCTCTGCAACAGGGGAGCGCTACCAGGGGTTTGTTGCGGAGATAAAAAAAGCTCTGGAAGAAAGAAAGATCAGAGCTCCTGTATATATCCTTAAAGCCGATGGAGGGACTCTGCCAATTGAAAAATCCGTAGAATTCCCTGTGGAAACTATTTTTTCAGGCCCAGCAGCAAGCACAATTGGAGCTCTTGCTCTTACTCCTGAAGGGCAGACATCTGTTGTGGTGGATATTGGCGGGACCACTACCGATCTTGCTCTTATCCTTTCCGGAAAACCGCTTATCGCCTCCAAAGGTGCCAGGCTCGGAAACTTCCTGACCCATGTCCGTGCTTTTGCAGTCCGCTCGATAGCTGTGGGAGGAGACAGCATTGTGAGGGTCAGAGAAACCGGTGATGGGCTCAGGAAAGTAACTATAGGGCCTGAAAGGGCAGGTCCGGCTTACTGTATGGGAGGAGAAAAGCCAACCCCAACAGATGCTTTGAGAGTACTCGGGCTTGTGGAAGTAGGAGACCCCGAACGTGCAAAAGATGCGATCACTGCTGTAGCTTCCAGTCTTGGGAAACCCAAAACCGAAGCCGCTTCACTTATAGTGGACGCAACTGCCGAAATGATTGCGCAGGCAGTGAGAGAGATGTTTCTTGAATGGGAACAGGAGCCTGCCTACAGGATATGGGAAGTTTTGCAGGAGAAAAAAGTAAGGCCTGAAAATGTGGTCGGAGTAGGCGGTGGGGCAAAGGGCCTGATTGCAGGAGTTGCAGAAAAACTGAATGCAAAACCGGTTATTCCCGACCATTCTGAAGTGGGAAATGCCATAGGTGCGGCTGTTGCAAGGCCCACTCTTACTCTTAATCTGCGCATTGATACCCAGCAGAAGGTCTATTCGGTAGCCGAAGAAGGTGAGATCGTGAGCCTTAACTCCACCGATATCGGAAATTTCAACAGGATGCGTTCAGAAGAAGCCGAATCCCTTGCAACAAAACTCCTCAGGGAACGCGCAAAAAGGTTTGGGGTTTCCAAGTACGCAGACGAAGCCGAGGTTGTTAGCAGTGAGGTCTTTAACGTAGTTGAGGGCTGGTTTACGGCAGGGCGGCTTTTTGACGTAAGTATGCAGATCCCGGCAGGACTGATTCCGGAATGGGACAGGAGGGAAAAGGCATGAAGCTCGGGCTTGGGAAAATTAAGGACGCACTAAAAGGCGGGTCTGAAAAAAATACCGGGGCCGAGAAAAAAGAACTGAATGAAGAAGAAATTGAGCCTCATAGAGTGGAGGAAGTTATAGTGAAAACAAAGACTTCAGAGCAGAAATCTGAAGATGAACCAGAAAATGAACCTGAAAAGAAACATATGATCCCTGTAAACCGGTCAGGAGCCAGAAGGACGGGTCTTATTTTCTTCCCGGCTTTTGACTGGGCAATTTCTCCAACCCACCCTGAAAGAGAGGAACGCCTCCTCTATACTCGTGACCAGATCTTTGAAGAAGGGCTGATGGACCTCCCGCAGATAGCCGAGTACAAACCTCGCCTTGCAGATTTTAAGGACATTGCAAGGGTCCATTTCTGCGTCCCTGACATAAAAGCCCAGGCAACAACTCCTCACCTGATTGCAGCTGGCAGCTGTCTTGTCCTAGCTGATGCTCTCATGCGGGGGGAGGTTAAAAACGCTTTTGCACTTATACGCCCTCCAGGCCACCATTCCATGACAGTAGCCCACGGAAACCGCGGCTTTTGTAATATCAATAATGAAGCAATCCTTGTCGAGTACCTGAGAAAAAAGTACGGTATCCGCAGGATAGCAATCGTGGACACCGATGTCCATCACGGGGACGGGACACAGGAGATTTTTTACAACGACCCGGATGTTCTTTTTATTTCCTTCCACCAGGACGGGAGGACACTCTATCCCGGGTCGGGCTTCATGAACGAACTTGGAGGCCCAAAGGCACTTGGAAGGACAATCAATATCCCTCTTCCTCCCGGTACTCCGGATGAGGGTATTCTCTACGTTCTTGATGCTCTTGTGATGCCTATCCTCAAGGACTTCAGGCCAGAACTCGTCCTCAATTCTGCAGGACAGGACAACCACTATACCGATCCTCTTGCAAATATGCGCTTCTCCGCGCAGGGCTATGCAAAATTAAACGAGAAACTTGCCCCTGATATGGCAGTACTTGAAGGAGGCTATGCGATCCAGAGTGCACTGCCTTATGTAAATACAGGCATAATCCTTGCCATGGCTGGACTTGACTATTCCTGTGTAAAGGAACCCGATTTCAAGCCCGGGATGTTTGTGCAGGCTGCAAGGGACAGACAGATCCTGGAGGGAGTTGTTTCAACTCAGCTCGAAAACTGGAATAACCGGGACAGTCTTGTAGAAGCAGAAATCGCAAAACACGGGGACTTTTACCGCCGGAAAAAACAGATCTTCTATGATACCGATATGATTCAGGAACTCCAGGAAGAAACAGTCAGGATGTGCCCTGACTGCCAGGGCTATGTAACCATAGATTCCCGTGCCCACAGAAGCATAAACGATACCAGAATATTCGGAGTTTCGGTCCCTATCTATGCCTGCAACCGCTGCCAAGAGGAAGCCAGGGAAGAATATAAGAAAAGGCTCAATTCTCCGGTATATGAATACGTTTACCTTCAGGATAAGAAAGCAGACGAATACAGGGCATACAATATAAGAACGAAGCAGGAAACTGTTTACTGAAAAACTCTACTCGAGAAGTCGGTAAGGGATTTGAGATTTAAATTGTTGAGATTTAATTGTTTTCGAGGGCGTTGAAATCATTTATTAAGAGGCAAATCCCTCCCTTATTTTTATATGCTATTTTTCCTTTGAATTGATTTATTTTATCCTACTTTATCCCATTTTTCCGACATCCGGTGTGTTGCATACACAATGTTATTTTAATGTTTATTATCATTTAGTGAAATACATCTAAAATATATTAATTTTACTCTATCTAATTAATATTTGCCTGTTAACAGCGTGTATTACTTAAATATTATGATATCTGCGCCGTTTAGAAGGAAACACTTGCGGTTGCAAAAAAACACGAATCAAACTTCTATAATATACTTAGTTGAGTTTTGCTGGAATTTACGATATGCTGAGCATTCTTTGTATTTTGTGTACAGGATGAATACCCGAAAGTCATATGAAATTTATTCCTATAAAAACAATTGCACTTTGCGTAATCCTCTTTACTTTATATTTCTTTATTAATTCTAATTTACACCAATATGTTTATATTGTATTTGTAGTTAATGTGTAAGTAATTGTAGGAAGTATCATTGAAAAATTTCTTCTACTAAGGAGGAATTCAAATAAATAAAATAAAAATTTTACTACTAGCCACTCTCATAATAACACTAAGCTCCTGTATCGGGGCAGCCACCGAATATTCGGTTAATTCAGGAGGCTCGATACAGGCTGTAGTGGATAACGCAAAATCCGGTGATGTGATTACCATTGGCCCCGGAACATATACGGAAAACGTCCTCGTGAATCAAAAAACTGACCTGGTAATCAGGTCTTATGATGGTCCGGAAAATACGGTAATTGCAGCAAATGACTCCACCAAAAATGTGATCTATATACAGAACAGTGGTAACATAACAATTGAAGGGTTGACTGTTACCGGAGCTGGACTTAACACCGCAGGCATTTATGTGCGTAATAGTGATTACTGTAAAGTTAAAGACAATTTACTGCGCGATGATGCCCTTGGGGTATATCTGTCTGGTTCCAATTATGCTGTAGTCAGCAATAACATAGCTACCAAAAACCTTCTTGCAGGTCAGGGAAGGGCAATACTTCTTGAGAGCTCCAATTACGCTGCTGTTTCTGGCAATAAGGTCTCAAATAATAGGTATGGAATTTATATTTCTAATTCCAGAGAGAATACTGTTTCAGGAAATACTGTAAACCTGAGTGCAGACCATGGCATAGTTCTGTTGAATACAAACAAAATCGTTCTCGAAAACAATAATGTAAACTCAAATTCAAACTTCGGGATCTATCTGTCAGATTCAGTCGAAAATGCCCTGAGAAGCAATACTGTTTTTAATAGTACCAACGGTATTAACCTTGTATCTTCCTCAAGGAACGAAATCTCGAGTAACACGATCTCGAACGGTTCTATATATCCAGGCACTCATGCCATTTTCCTGAACACTTCATACAACAATGTCCTGCAAAGCAATGTGGTTTCAAATAATGACTATGGAATTGCAATGCGGTATTCTAATGGCAATAATGTTCTCAGCAATACTGTATCAAGCAACAACAGAGGTATTTATTTAACCTTAACATCCAGTTCGAACACACTTTCAGGTAATCTGGCAAATTCAAACACATATAGCGGCATAGTTCTTGAGAAGTCCGTTGACAACACTATTATTAGCAATACCGCGAAATCGAACAAAGGTACCAGTACCAGCAGTGGTATTATTCTCTCGAGTTCCGGCAACAATAACGTTGCCAACAATGACGTATCTGAAAACCGCAGAGGTATTTATATATCCTCGTCGTCCAGTGGAAACACAGTTTCAGGCAATGCTGTAAATTCGAATACTGGTTATGGCATTCTTCTTGAAACCGCCGGCATTAATAACAACCTTACCAGCAATACTGTAAGTTCAAATGGCGGTTACGGGATTTACCTTGTAAATTCGGGCAAAACCTACATACTCAACAATGAAGCTTCGAGAAACGATAAGGGTATCTACGTAACTACTTCGCATGGCAGCGTTATTTCTAACAATACGGCATCGAATAACATTAATGACGGGATAATGCTCTCGCTTTCTAACGACAGCATTCTTTCAAGTAACACAGCTGATTACAACAATGTTGGAATTTCTTTGAATTCATCTCGGAAAAACGAGATCTCAAGCAACCGTGTAGCCTGGAACCTCAAGGCTGGTATGTTCCTGTGTCCTCAGAGTACTAACAACCTTATTTTCAACAACTATCTGAGCAATTCAGTGAATGCAAACAATAATAACAATGAATGCACATGGAACATAACAAAAACTCCAGGTAGAAACATTGCTGGAGGGCCCAACCTCGGAGGTAACTACTGGGCTGACCCTATCAAAAACGATGACCACTCCCAGATTTATGCAAATAATGATGCAGATGGGGACGGTCTTATTGATGTAATTTATAACGGAGACAGCTTAATAGACTACCATCCTCTTTTAGAAGTCTATCTTGTGCTTCCTGCTGCAGACTTCACCACTGACGTTATCAGCGGTCCTGCCCCTCTTACAGTCCAGTTTACAGATATCTCACAAAATGCAACAGAGTGGAACTGGAACTTTGGAGATGGAGTCAGTTCACCTGAGCAGAATCCAAAGCATATTTACACAGCAGCAGGAAACTATACAGTTAATCTGAAAGCAAGCAACATGAATGGTACGACTTCAAAAACTGCTGTTATAACCGTCCTGCAAGACCAGGGAGGAAATGGAAGTAACGTTCTTCCTAAAGCAGACTTCAGTACCAGTGTTACAGGCGGATATGCTCCCCTTTCAGTGACC
>DUGS01000137.1:21041-21952 GCA_013331265.1 Methanosarcina sp. | reverse complement strand
TTCGGGCTCGACCAGGACTTCGAAATGTTTGCTGCCTCTTTTAAGTCGGGCAGTCACTGCCTCGTCCAAGGACACCATTTTCGAATACCTTCTCTAAAACGTAGGGTTTGAGAATCAGAATTTTCTGACTACTCATTATCTAAATATTTATATGTTTTATTCTTTGTTTTCTGTTTCCTTGTGTTTCTCAAGGATCTGCTGAACATAGTTCTCTACTTCTTCAGGAACTAATTTTCTGAATTTCTTATCCTCAAGGGACACAACGCCCACTTCAAGGGTTCCGGCATCGAACTTGCCTTCAGCAGCCTTATAGAGCGCATCCATACCAAGGAGGATAGCATCGTCAATGTTCATATCTTCCCTGTAGTCTGCCTCAAATACCTCAACAACTGCATTCCTGCCCGCACCTATGGCTGTTGCCTTGTACTCAAGGAGAGCGCCACTCGGGTCAGTCTCAAAAAGCCGTGGCTTGTTGTCGTCAACACCTGCAATCAGGAGTGCAGTTCCGTATGGGCGAACTCCTCCATACTGGGTATATGTCTGCTTGTGGTCACAGATTTTCTTGGAGATAACCTCCACACCTATGGGTTCGTCATAAGAAACCCTGTTTACCTGGGCTTCTACACGGGCCCTGTCAACAAGAGAGCGGGCATCTGCCACAAGCCCTGAGGTGGCGGCTCCTATGTGGTCGTCAATCTGGAATATTTTTTCGATTGATTCAGCTTCCACAAGCCTGCTTGTTATTCTCTTGTCAACAAGCAGCACTACCCCATCGGCCGCCTTGATTCCTACGGCTGTTGTTCCCCTTTTGACCGCTTCGCGGGCATATTCTACCTGAAAAAGTCTTCCATCAGGGCTAAAAACCGTGATTGCCCTGTCATAACCCATCTGTGGTGCCATCTGCATATTCC
>DUGS01000137.1:20684-20885 GCA_013331265.1 Methanosarcina sp. | reverse complement strand
GCCATCTGCATATTCCGTATCTCCTTGCCTTAATTCATGTTTCATATTGTTTCAATTTTTCCCGGCCAGAAACCGGTCATTTTTCCTTAGGGATCTCAAATCCGCAGAATCGTGAGCCAAACCACCGCATGCCCAAAAAAGGCTTTGGTCAGTAAGCATTATACCTGTGCGGATAATCCTGAAAGCTCAGGACAGAAAGTC
>DUGS01000137.1:20212-20450 GCA_013331265.1 Methanosarcina sp. | reverse complement strand
CCTTATTAGAGTTTTTAACCTTTTGCGGGACTTTCGATCCTGAACTGATTTTTTGGACGAAACCAGCGGAAAATACTCCGGTTACAGGGAGTTAAAAGGCACTTTTACCCTGTAAAGCACGTTTTCCAGGTATAGCCCGGATTAAGAACTTGAATTGTTCTTTACGAGTTTTTACAGAGTTTGAAGGTCCATTCTAATGTTAACTATGTCCATAAATAAAGTGTATTTACTCAGTTAT
>DUGS01000137.1:19815-20024 GCA_013331265.1 Methanosarcina sp. | reverse complement strand
TGTATTTACTCAGTTATAATGCTTATGAGAGTTTGGGGCTTTTCTGGCGTTTAATGCAAGATTTGAAACCTGTGAGGAAGAATTTACCTCTGCAGTCCCTCTAAACCGAAATTTGGGAATGCTTTCGATCCGGACCCTCATATAACTCGCGCTTAAACTACCAGGAGTTTCTGCACAGCTGTTCTTCTGTCAATCAGTTCTGTCAACCA
>DUGS01000137.1:19311-19626 GCA_013331265.1 Methanosarcina sp. | reverse complement strand
TCAATCAGTTCTGTCAACCAATATTATACTTTGTTGCACTAATACTCATTCATTATAGTTTATATTAGACAGCTTATACGACAATTCCTGCAGATTTCTGTCACTTCTTTAAGACAGATATTCCGGGTCTTACCTCATATAAACAAGACCGGATATAAGCAAGGCAACATATAAACCCTATGAGCCAGTTTATGTTTATCGTATGTAAAGAATATAGTATTCTGTATTCTGAATCAACTTTTAAGCAGGATAAGACACGCTCAGCTCCCTAATAAATGTTATTATGTTTGAACAAATTCTGATCGGACTATCCCA
>DUGS01000137.1:14322-18996 GCA_013331265.1 Methanosarcina sp. | reverse complement strand
TATTTCATAGCTTGCAGAATTATATGGTTGAAGAGTTTGACTGTTCCGAATACCAGGACTTTTATCCAAAGTTCTGTCAAAAACAAAACTCCTCATCAGCCTGCAGGAGTACAGTCTCAAACATGGTTACACATATCTTTTCTTCACTTGCGATATCAAGCAGAATTGTACGGATTCCTTTATTTTTGTCAGTATCCGTATTTGAATTAATTAATTAAAATAACAGAGATTTTTGAGCACGTAAATATTGAGTTAGTTAGTAAAAAAAGTGATATTGTAAGAAAAACACTTATACATAAATTTCATAAACTAAGTAGATGAATTGATACTTGAAAGGGGTTTACTGGGGAATATTAATTACACTTATGGATATCGAAGATCCGTTTGCTATCCTTCAACAGTATAAAAATTAATATTCAGAGATGTGCTTTCTATGCCAGTTACTCCGTACTAGCTTTCAGCCAACCAAAAATAAATCCAACCCGAGGCCGAGAATTTTTGAAGAAAATAAATTTCCTTGTGATTTCACTTATAGTCTTATTTTCGTACCTATCCATCAGCCCGGACCTTGCAGCCGGAAGCGCCGAAAACTTTGAACAGCCCCTGAATAATATATCCCTTTCAGAATCAGAGATTGAAACGGCTCCTCTAAACCCTGAATTTTTGGGCCCAGGACAGTCAGATTCTGTAGAGCCTATTTCACCTTCTGACTATGGGCACTTCTCAGGCCGCGGGTATACTCCCCCTCCTGTAAACATACCAGCACTCTCAACACCTTCGGAAAAACTTCTGCTTGGAGCATCTGGTTCGGAACTCCCTTCAACCTATGATTTACGTGAACAGGGGCGGGTTACCTCAATACAGAATCAGGGAAATACAGGGAGCTGCTGGGCGTTTTCTAGCCTTGCGTCCCTTGAATCTTACATTCTTGGAAAAGAAGGAGAAAATCGAGACTTTTCTGAAAATAATATGAAAAATCTCGTTACAAAATACTATTCCGATGGTTTTGACCTTGATACACGTGATGGAGGTAATTCGTTCATAGCCATGGCATATCTTACCCGCTGGTCAGGGCCCGTAAACGAATCAGAAGACCCTTATAATGAAAACTCGGTCTACTCTCCGACAGGACTTGTTGTGCAAAAACATGTCCAGGAAGTACTTGTATTGCCTGAGAGAACGGGACCTCTGGACAATGAAGTAATTAAAAGGGCACTTATGGACTATGGGGCTGTATTCTCCACAATATGCTGGAACCAGTTAGATTACCAGGATAAAAATTACACCTACAGATACACCGGTTCAAACACTGTCAATCACGCAATTACTGTTGTAGGCTGGAATGATTCTTTTGACAGGTACAGGTTCAAACAGGTCCCATCCGGAGACGGGGCTTTTATTGTAAAGAACAGCTGGGGAGAAGACTGGGGAGAAGATGGATATTTCTATATTTCCTATTATGATACCAGGCTCGGATATAATGAAAACGCAGTTTTTACAGCTTCAGAGAAAGACAACTTTGACTACAATTACCAGTATGACCCGCTCGGATGGATAAACTCAATAGGATATAATAATACAACTGCCTGGGGTGGCAACGTATTTTCCTCGGAAAGAAATGAAAAACTGGAGGCTGTAGGGTTCTACACTACGGATCTTAATACGGTTTATGAGATCTATGTTTACAAAAACCCGACAAACGGTCCGGTTAATTCGATAAAAAATTTTGTTGTAAAAGAAAGCGGCACTTGCTCTTATAGAGGATATCATACCCATATACTGAATTCTCCAGTAAACCTGAATTCAGGGGAGAAATTTTCAGTGGTTATGAAACTCATAAACCCTTCCCACGGATACCCTCTTGCAGTTGAGAATCCTCTGCCTTATCCTTATACATATAGCTACAGCAGTAAGGCACAGGCCAATCCAGGAGAGAGCTATGTGAGTCAGGATGGAGCCAGCTGGCAGGACCTGACATCAATGCTCGAATACTCAGAGACAAACCTCTGCATAAAAGCTTTTACTACCGTAAATGAACTTCCTGAAGCTGAGTTCTCTTCGAATATCACCAGCTGGGTTCCTCCTCTTACAGTTCAGTTTACTGACCTCTCAAAAGATGCCTTTTCCTGGGAATGGGATTTTAACGGGGACGGAAGAATAGACTCAACAGCCCGGAATCCAATCCACACCTATGTTTCTTACGGAAACTATACTGTTTCATTAAATGTAAACAACAGGATAGGCTCCGACTCCATGACAAAGAGCAATTACATAACAGTAACTCCGCTCTCGATGTTATCTTCAAATCCCGTGGGAAATGTCATAACCTATGAAGGGGACCGGCAGGGATTCAATATCAGCACAAACCATAACACTACTGTAAACTGGTACCTTAACGGAAAGAAAAAGCTTACTGAATCCGGTGTTAAAAATAGTTCATACTCGGACAGCACTCTCTCTCCAGGAACATATAACGTTACCGTACTTGCCACAGCAGGAAAAGAAGAAGTCACACGTACCTGGATCTGGACAATCCACGACTGGAACCCATGGGACAATTTGACATCTCAGAAAGGAAAAAACATAAGCACAGGAGAGCTCCAGGAAGCGATACATATCTATGAAAACAGCCTCCCAATCCCTGAAACAGGAGTAGAACTAACAAGCGAAAGGCTCATAGAACTTATAAGGCTCTGGCGAGAAGGGGCTGTGAATTGAAAGAAGTTTACGGCAAACAGGAAACACATGTTTCAATTTTGGATTTATCTCGTCCTTAATTTTCTTACCCTTAATTTTCTTTTGCCAGAGACTGTTCGACTCCCTCTCCTATTTTTACGTTCATGAGAAAATCGTCAACGGTTGCAAGAAGCGAGCCAATTTTTTCAGAATGAAAACGCACAGCAACCCTCTCATCGCTTATCTCGCTTTCCATGCTCCTCAGGTTATCCGGGGCAAGGGCTTTCAGGATTCTGGCTGCGGACTTTCTTGACCCAGGGTCAGGAAACTCAATTATACCTGTGATTTTCATAAGTGTGCCTCTCTATGTTTTTACACTAATTCTGTGCTTTTGGTTCTTTTTGCTTTATTTACTCCGTTTTACTACTCAGTTTTCTGCCGCTTTATTTTCAGGCTTAATTATGTTCTTCGTATTTACTTACTTTGCTTTCCCACTGGTGTTTTTTCTGAGCTGGTCCCCGATTATCCGGTCTGCAATGCTCAGGAACTCTTCCGTACTTCCCATAGGGATTGAAGCTCCAGACGCGACACTGTGCCCACCTCCGTTTCCGCCGACTGCCCCTGCAGCTTCCCTGAGAGCAAAGGCAAGGTCAAGCCCTTTTGAAACGAGTTCGCGGGTACCCCTGGCAGAAACCTTCAAAATTCCCTCGGATTCGTTTACGCAGATAAAAGGAAGTTCGGGATGGAGATATCTGACCACGGTTGTTGCAAGGCTCCCTGTGGAAAGAGCCTCAACCGTGCTGATATACCAGATATTCTCCCCTTTGCGAATTTTTTCCACACTTTTCCGGATATCAATAGCAAGGTTCTTTTCGTGCTCTTTTGTAAGGGAAATGGCTTCGGCAAGAATAGTTGAGTCTTTCAGGCAGAGAGCAAGGGCAAGTCCGTAAACCTTTTGCTTCCCGCAGGTATTGAGGATCGAAATGAAATCATAGACGTTGTGGACAAGCTCCCGGTTCAGCAGGAAAACTTTTCCTATAACAGCTTCAATTGCTTCAGGGCTGGCCTGTTTAACAAGTTTCAGGGCAACAGCACTTGCAAGTTTTGATATTTCTTCTTCAGAAAGGTTTTCAATGTTTCCGGAAAGCCCGAGCTGATTTAAGAATTCCGCTGTTTTTTCAGGATAGCCGGTTACATCCAGGAAAGGCTCTGTACTATATGCGAGAACGTCTACGAGGCCTCCATCTCCTACTTTCAACCCTTTTCTGATGGACACGACTCCCGATTTCAGGGCTTCTTCCAGAATAAATGCATTTGCAGTCCGGAAAAGCTGCCGGTCTCCAACTGCCCCTGCAATTGCGAGCCCTGCAAGGTCAATATTTCCAGGTCCAAGTTCCCTGGCCACAAGATAGCAGGTGCCGGAGGCAGAGATATCTGTTGCCCCGTCGATTCCTACCATATGGGCATTTACCACGGCTTTTGCAGGTGACTGCCCTACTGGCTGATGGTGGTCAAGTAACACAACGTCAGCAGCCACCTTTCCTATGAGTTCCGGCTGCCCGCTGCCCATATCACAGAAAATGACAAGCTCTCCCTGAGAGATGCTCCTGTTCACTTCTTCGATTACAGCCTCGTCCAGCTTTCCGGCTATTGATAGCTGGAAAGGGATGCCTGCCCTCAGCAGGGCCTGGACCATGATTCCAGCTGAAGTCAGCCCGTCAGCATCATTATGGGAGACCACGCGTACAAAGTTATACTTCCGTATTTTATCGGCTGCATTTTTTGCAAGGTTTATCAGTTTTTCAAGCTCACTCAAAGCCCATCACTCATTAAATTCAATATCAAGTGAGAAGACAGGTAACAGAGATCAATATATTACATGGATCAATTAAAAGTTTAGCTGCCAGCTCACAAAAGATGCCGTCTATACTGGCTTGATAATATAAAACACTTATATTCCCAGAGGGAACATATCAAGGAATAAAAGTATACAAGGAA
>DUGS01000137.1:12220-14121 GCA_013331265.1 Methanosarcina sp. | reverse complement strand
AAGTATACAAGGAATAAAAGTATAAGTGAACTACCCCTCCCTGAAATCTTCACCTTTGCATATCTACAGGCATTAACCGCATACACTGAATACAACACCTGACACCGTATGAATCGATCAGTGAAGCGGATAGAAAAGGAGACCCAATAGTTAAAAAACACATATCAACTCACAAGACGTTCTATATATTAACCTCTCGCAAGTTGACGATCTCAAAAACAATAACAGCATTTGTAAACCCAATGTGTGCATCAACTTCACAGGTGTATGCAACAACTAAAAAACCCACATGAGGAGGTTTACTATCTCCCGCCCACTCCACAATAGAATTCATTTCTAACAATGTATGATTGTATCGCAGGCTGTAGGCCGTAATTTCGTTATATCAACATTGAATTTATTATCCACTAACTTATTGAGATTTATGATTTTACATAAAAATCAGCAAACTGCCTCCATCCCCCCATGTATAATTACTCATAAATATCACTATGTTCCCTCTTTATCGTGAAATCTTCATTGTTTTAATCATCTTCCAGGTATTCACAAAAGGATTTACCTGATGAAATTTTGAACTCTGCCAGACAAAAAATTTGTGGACGATGAATAACATTGTTACACATATTGACGAAAAAAACAATGCATTCGCTGACATTTGTAATTCTACAGGCGACGTTTTACTTGCTCCTATTACCTTTCCCGTGATATTGAAGGCAATGTGATAGTAACATCCTTTTTAACATTTTCGGTATATTTCAATTTTTATTGAGTTATTGGTTTTTTGTATAAGAAGTGCCATAGGAAATATCAGTCTCAGTCCTTCATATCACAGAAATATAATTATGGAAGAGCAGCCCCTCTCACTAAACTTTACAATAATGTGCATCTGTTGACGTTATTTTAAAGTTTTCACAGTTATTTTAAAGCTTCCACACATCCTCGTTGATCATAGAGAAAAACTAGATGCAGTAACTTAATATAGAATATAGAAGAAACAATGCCCCGTTCCCGGGTCACCTCTACCACTCGGGAACCACCCATACATTTGCCCAGGTAAATGTATAAAACGCATATGAAATTCTTCGAATTACAGGCACAAAGAAATGAAAGTACTTGAAAGCACTTTCATGCAAAATAAATTAGATAAGAACAGATCAATGAAAAAAACAGATACGTGACAGATAGAAAATCGAACATATCTGAGACCAAAGTAGATTTAACTCTGACCCCCTATATGCAAAAACCTCTCAGGGATCAACTTAATTAATAAGAAAATCCATAATTAAAAAAGCGACAGGACACCCTGCCAGCCCAGCACATCAGTAGTGTAGCGGTCATCACCGGGCGTTGCCAACGCTCGAACCCGGGTTCGAATCCCGGCTGATGTATATCTTCTTATAAAACGGATGTCTGTCCCATTAATTGTGGCTATATTTTTCTTCTTTCTTCTGATATTTCTTCTGATCTTTGAAGTTTCTTTGGTTGAATTTACTACCGATTTCTATTCGTTCTTCATCTTCTTTATCCATCTATATAAGTAGGCATTATAAGGGAACCATTACTTGTTTTCCCTAGTTTTTTCGTCTTATTGGCAAATACCGCTAGACTTCGTCGAACATAACAAGAAAGGTTCGGTAAAGCGAGTGACATTGAAGGGGCAGAAATTTGTAATTTAATCCCTTTTTAATCCTCTTAAGTGTAGCTCATTGTTATAACCATCAATTAGTCTGCTTGAGCGAGCGCAGCAAGTGAAACTGACCGCATACTGTTGCGATTACATCGTAACTCCCAGAAAATCTTCGATTTTCTGTGATCACGAAGAGCACTCAAGATTCATTTTTAATCCATAAATTAGTCCTCTTGAGCGAAGCGGAGCGAGCGAAAAGGACCGCGGGCTCCCG
>DUGS01000137.1:0-12076 GCA_013331265.1 Methanosarcina sp. | reverse complement strand
GCGAAAAGGACCGCGGGCTCCCGAAACGCAACTCGGGTGCCGAAACGCAATTCGGGCGGGAAAAAGAGGAAAAGCAGCTTTAAAAGCTGCTTCAGACCGGAAATTTATTCGTCATTAAAACTTCTTTCTCAGGACGCAGTATGCGGCTCCTACTGCTGCCAGAAAAACACAAGATTCAAAGCCAGGCATAGAACGCCAGGTTCTTACACGCTTTTTAGCCTCAGACGACACATTATCTCCCGTACCTTCAGTATCAATGGGCTCGATATTTATTGGATCAGGTCCGGCTGCAACAATAGCAAAGGACCCAAAGCCAGGGGTTTTGGCCTCATAGTAGACATAAGTGTTGTTAGTCTCATCCAGTTTAGTTGTATCGAGTTTATTCCATGCCTTGTCATAATACCAGAGGTTCAGAGAATCTTCATCACCCGCGTCAACTCCATTTTTCTCGAGCCAGGCTTTTTCGACTTTAAAGCCAACAACCGCGTTTTTGATGTTATTAGGATTTGCAATTCCTCCCGAACCTACCCAGATATTCACGTTCTCATAAACCGTACCTTCAGGCAGGCTCGAGACCAGCTTTGATTGGCCTTTGAGCATTTCGACAATAGTAGTGATCTTCCCGAGCGTCTTTTTGGCGTCAAACTCCACATATCTTATACAGGTTACACCATTTGGAAAATCGAACCTTATGTGTGTCCCATCGGTGACGTATGCCTGGGACAGCTCTTTAGCTTTGACATTGCTCTGAGGCTCTGGGGAACCTCCGGCTCCGCCGCCACCGCTGCTTGAGCTTTTATGTGAACCGCCGCCCGAACCGCCGCCTGAATCCCCATCTGAGGTTGACTCTACCTTAATGGAAGAACTGGAAGGGAGGACAGGGAATTCTGTTTTGTTGATATCCCTAAAAATACCCGCAAACTGGTATGTACCGGCTGATGAAGGAGCTTTAAGAGTATAACTGAAACTCTTTTCGGTCATCAGCAGGAAGGAGACTTTACTACCATTTACAGTTACAGCCCTTTCCGGCAGGGTTGAGCTGATATATGTGAAACCTTCAGGAAGCTTTTCAAGGACCTGCCCGGCTGCACCGTAATCAGCTACGTTGACTGTTACCTGAAACACCTCATTGGCATTAATTGAAGAAGGAAGAATCCTTTCTGCACTGCCTGCAGAGGCAGGAGCTGCACATAAAATCAGAGCCAGGAGCAACGCAAAAGCAAATTTAAACTCGGGTTGTTTCATATCCTATCCCACCCGTCGGCATAATAAATAGCCAGAACTGCGTATTTAATCCCGCTGGAGATCTTGCTGTCACTTACAATTTTTTTGATTTCTTCAGCAGAGAAGCTCCTGTCAGCCCCTCCAAACCTTGTTGTAAGTTCATTTTCTTTGACCACAGTGATTGAAATGTTATTATTATCTGCAACTTTATTCCCGAAGTAATCCGTAGCCGTAAGGGTAAATTTAAACTCTCCTGCCTGGGTACTTTTCACATTGCAGGTGTAAATGCCTCCGTTTTGAGGTGTCATTGATACTACTCCTCCACCTATGGGGGCAAGGTCGAGGGTTACTGACATAACTCCGGACAGTTCATCCAAGACTTTAGCACGGACAGTTGAGTAATCCTTCCCGTCATTCAGTATATACACAGGAGATGCAGAGCAGCTTTCTATTACCGGAGGTACAAAATCCCCCTTAAATGTAAGGTCGAGTTCCACAGGTGCAGCTCCATGTTGATACGTCGCAGAAACAGGCTCTGATTCCACAAGACCCAGCTTGAAGACTATTTTCTTTCCATTATACTCTTCGGTACCCGATACATCCAGCTGATACTTACCTGCCACTTCTATAACCTCAGAGCCAACAAGCTCTGAATCTATATAAGCCGAAATTATAGTTCCTGCCGGAACATCTGCGCCTCCTGTGATCAGTTTTCCTTTGAAGATATTGGGAATTGAAGGAAAATTATCGCTGGCAGATGCAGCCTGAACAGGGGATATGCCCAGCACCAGAATAACCAGGCACGCTAAAATTCTTAAGCGTTTATACTTGATGGTCACCATATCACCTTGAGAATTTTTACATTACCCGTAAAAACCCCTCAGAAAAATCCTTCAGGGTTTCTTTCCCGATTCCCTCCAGAGGTCTGATCCGAAAGTGAGCAGAATGATGCCTGCAACCGCATAAATAATCTGGAAACCTGGAGCACTGCCTGTATTAGAAGAATCTTTTGAAGGTTCTGTACTCTGTTCGGCTCCACCATCTTCACCCGAAGCGGTAGCTGTGTTTTCAGGGACGGTCTTCTCCGGAACTGTTACTTCCGGTTGAGTGACTGTACTATTTTTAATGATCTCCCTGTCCTCTTCCGAATCTTCAGACCCTGTCAATGATCCAGAATTTGAAGTTGAGCTCTTTTTAGAACTCCCAGAATCAGCTTTATCACCAACAAAAAGTTTGACAGATGAGACTATTTTTCCTGACGCCCAGTCAAAACTTTTTCCTGTATCCTTTCCATCAATCGTAAAAGTAACTGGTTTTCCTTCATCCTCAGCTGTTCCAGAAATAAAGAATTTGAAATTTCCTTCGGGGGTGTTTATGAGATACTGTTCTACATATTCTCCGTCAAGGTAAACTGCAATAACAGTGTCTAAGGGAGCCGGAGAGCCATCAATAAAGGCAACTCCTTCCACTGTCATAGGAAGCGGGGGGACGCCCTCAGCCATAACTGGGGGGGCAGCTGTTAAGAAAAATATCATCAGTACAGCTGTTCCTAAGAAACTATTTTTTAATATTTTGTTCATGATTTACCTCCAATTGTTACGCAAACAAAAAAAGAAAAAGGACCTTTCAGCCATTTCAGGCTGAAAAGTTATTTGCTTTCTAAATTTGACCCTTCACCGATAATTAGACAAGATTCTCGTAGACATTCACATTTTCTATGGAAGCATAGGTTCCTTTTTCTGTCATAAAGATCCAGTATCCCTGTCCGGGGGCCATAACCCCATCAGTTTGAAGTAATGAAACTGGACCTGTTCCGTTGAAGCCTGTTTCGTTACCACCGAGTAAGATTATGTAATAGTCCGTGTCAGGAATTATGCCTCCCCAACCTTCACCTTGAGAATAGGTGATAAGGTTGGAGTACTTGTAGCTAAATGTGTCTTTAAGTGAAGCCAGGGTCGTCGACCACTCTACAGGCAGTGTGGAGGTGTGCCCTATCATCTGCCAGCCGGGAGCAAGGTCAAGAGAGGCAGGTACATCCGGATTTGCACTGCTGACTGGCATTGGCTTGAACTTTACATTGCTCATACCAGCTTCAGGACTATAAACCCAATAACCCTTGCATGGTTCGATAGTCTTTGGGAATTCCCAGCAGCTTCCGTTCCAGTAAATTACTGTGCTGTCTTTTCCAAAGGCTGAGCATGTGTCAGCATTGAACGCAACCAGTCTCTTAGGCACGGATTTCAGGTTCCAGCCTGCATCGAGTGTGATATTCATGTCCTCGTATGTCTGGACAGGGCCGCACATGGCAAAGCCATAGTTGTAAGCCATATCAAGAGAGAGGACAGCGACCCAGTAGTCCTTACCATAGACGAGAGGCTTTCCGCCATACTCTCCAATGTTCATAAACAGAGACTTATTGTCTTCAGTTTCATAGATGGCACTTATAGGTACTGCAACTTCCATCTCTTCAAAAATTTTTTTAACGCCCGATGGTTTGGAATCACTGATCAAAACCACATAATCAGCAAGATCTGGTTCAGTATTTTTGTCCCAGCGAACGTGTAGTGCGGGCTCATCGTATGTATAGAGCCATGTAGTATAACCCAGAGCATCAGTGACACTCAGGTTTGCTACAGGAGCCGGAGCCTTTGTATCAACAGATATATAATAAAACGGAGGGACAGGGGTGACTACTCGGCCTGCACAGTCAGTGACGCGCACGGTCCATGGCATGTTCAATCCGTCAGACACTGTTGCATCTATAGAACAGTCACTGACTCCATCTTCATCAACAACTAATGTGCCGTTCTTTAACATCGTGTCGTTAACGAGCAGTTCATAATCAAAGGGCAGACCTGCTCCTCCTGAAACACTGAAGTTAAACTGCGAATCTGCAGGAATGAAAGAACCGTTTAAACCACTTGGAGAAATGAGAAAAACATTAAGCCCGAGAACATTCACATAGAACTTTTGAGTTTTACATGTACAGTTGTTCCCAGCTTTGTCCTCAACCAAAACAGACCAGTTGTGAGCGCCGTCAGCGAGACCTGTGTATGGAATATTTACATAATCTCCTGAAGCCATATTCCCCGAACCGCCATTAACAGGTTTTCCATCGATATACAGCTGATACTGCAGGTCAAGGTTATAGCTTGCAGATAAACTGTCCTGGCATGTGAAATTGAAGTCCAACAAGCCCGTTGTGTTAACAAATCCGTCTTTTGGAGAAACAAGCGTTACGCTCGGGTCCCTGGTGTCCACATACAGGTCGATGAGGCCACTGCCACCAATATTGCCGGCATCGTCTTTGAGTTTGACTTCCCACTGGTAATAACCGTCAGGTTTCTCAATCTCATACTTTACTTTTCCATTAGAACTTATAGTTCCTGTTTTCTTCTGAGTACCGTTGATATAGATGGCGTAATCAATTGTATTGTCCAGTTTATCGAAAGCACTGAACTCGAAGACCAAATGCTCTGTATTGACATACTCAGAACCTGGTCGAATTCTGTCAAACCTTGGAGCTTCGTTGTCGATTACAAAAGCATCAATATCAGTTTTTTCAATTAAGACTCCAGTATTGTTTATCCCGAATACTGTCACGTTCACAGCATCGTTTATACCCGGCGGGACGTCATAATCATAAGACCAGACGGTGTTGCTGATGTTGGTCATGTTGGTCATATTAACAGGGGGAATAACGCTGTTCTCAACCTTGACCTGTGCATAAATGACAGGTTCGCTGAAGGTTGCAGTTATCTTTACAACATCTCCCATCCTGAAAGGACCGGTTTCATTGTAGGCAATACTAACGCCTGGACCGGCCTCTGAAGTCAATACAGTATCTGTATTTTCTGAATCTCCAATCGCATTTGCTGTCCCTGCTAAAAGGAATATGATTAGCAGCGCACTGAATAGTATTAGTTTTTGTTTCATATTCTGCACCTAGATTCCGCACATGTTCAATTTTAGCTCAGATTAAACATTGAATATTATTTTAGTCTAAAAAATATTTTTAAGTTTGATAGTTGTAGCAGATTCCAGTAAGGTAAAAATGCATCGCATAAACAGTCCAGAGATTTTAAAAGACCATAGAGTAATCAAAAATAAACAAGATAAGACTGTAATAAATCCTCAACTTAAATATTGTTAAACTGCTTTGCCCTTCACCCCCTGAACTAAACTTATCTGATAAACGTTGTCTCTAGTTAGTAGATAAGAAAGCCATCACTTCTCTGAAACCCTTTCGGGAAGGAGTGCGGCAGCTTTTCCTCTGAGCAGCAAGCATTGACCCCATGAATTCTTGCGCAGCAAGGAAATTATGAATCAACCCCGTTTTCATTACCTGGCCGACTGGTCAGCCCGGTATGTCAGACACATACATATTAATCCTGAAAAGTGAATTCGCTAACAAGCAAATTACTGGGGATAATAAATCTTGTATTTAATGTAGTACATGTCTTTTCATATTATCCTGTGACGATAATATGACATAACTTACGCAAATAATTGATATAAATCTTTCTAAAAAAATTTATGATTGAATATAAACAGCGATAAAATTTAGGTTAAATAATAATGATTTTTAGAAAACTGGATATTTAAAAGTACGATATATTTCTATGAAATATTAGAAATAATGAACTGAGAAATTTACATTATTGACTTATGTGAGTAATTTGTCCATCGTAAAACGCATATGCTCACACATTTAAACGTAGAAAACATATTTTCCAGAAGACATTTTTTTACCATAGGGGGAGGAATTGGAAATGAAATATACCTTTCAGGACTCAACAGAACTTCCAGTTCAGAGGGACTTTATCCAGGATCTGCAGGACTTTATACGGATTTCAAAAGACGTAATCCCTCTCGAGAAATCAATAATAGAGATAAAGCGGGTAAACATAGAAGGGACAGGGATCTCTCAGACAAGGCTCGAAGAAATAGACAGGTTCCAGAAGGAAGTTACTGACTTTATAGAAGAACATGCAAGGGGAGTTGAATCCAAAGAGATTCTTGAAATCAAATCCAGGACAATAGAGACATGTGCATCTATATCCCTGTTAAAGAGGAATGAAATACTTGAAAACATTGATAGGCAAAACAGGCTGGCACTTATAGAGATACGGCAGCTTGAAGACAGGATACTCTCAACCCTCAGCCCTTTTTTTGAGACCTGCATCTATGGCACTGAAAATACATATTATGCTTCAACCGAAGACAGAAAACTCAAAGGATGGCAGGTCAGCTCGGTCGATAGCATGAGGTACGAATTTGAACTGAATTTTGAACAGGACACACTAAAAGTTGAGGATCTTCAAAAACTTACCCTGCCTGTGCGGTCAAAAAGCGGATTTCTCTCCAGGGAAGAAAAAGTAAAAAAACTGGATGTATCAGGTTTCTATATTACAAATGTTGAGTACGGAAAAACCAATACGAAAACAGTTATTGAAGATAAGGATGCAGAGCACAGGTTCACAATTTCTTCAGATGGCAGGACTTTTCTGGTCATGTATGGAGACCATGAGATAACAGGTGATGAAAAACTGGCTCCTGCCCTAGATAAAGATTCCCTCTCTATATTTATGGAAAAAATAAAAGAGATCGTTACAGAGTCAGTAGTATTCAGAAGGCTCAGGCTGATATATATAAACGGCAAAAATGTTGTTGAAGAGAATATTGTTTTTGACTGCCTGAAGCTTATAGCCGGCATATATGGTACGCTCGTAAAGGAATGCATTGAAAAAGGATACAACAAAGGGGAGGTTACAATAAAGATGGAGGAGCCCGGAAGCGTCCGGACCGAAAAATACATTTCGAAATCCGAAGCTTCAAGCGAACTCTCATCCATAGGACCTGAAGGCGATGAACTTGCCAGTATCCTGGAAGTCAGTGAAGTTTAAGAAGGTTAAAAAGGTAATAAGGAGCCGTATGGTTGGCGCATGAGGAGAGAAAGAGAGCTTTCTGGAGTGTTCCCGTATCTGAGATGTTGCAGGAACTCCAGACAGGAACCAAAGGTCTTAAAAGTTCCCAAAGCAGTGAACGCCTTAAAACTTATGGAGCGAATATTCTAAAACCAGAAAAAAGGTCAAATGCCCTGAAGATTCTTTTTTCTCAGTTCAGGAGTCCGATCATCCTTCTTCTTCTCTTTGCGGCCGGAGTTGCCGTTCTCCTGCATGACACAACAGATGCGGGAATTATTGTAGTAATAATTCTTATCAGCAGTATGCTCGGGTTCTGGCAGGAAAAGGGAGCTGCGGATGCTTTTGAAAAGTTGTTGGCTACAGTACAGATAAAAGCAGCAGTACTCAGGGATGGAGAAGAAAAGGAAATCTCTGTAGAAGAGGTCGTCCCTGGAGATATAATAATTCTGAATTCAGGGGATATTATTCCTGCAGACTGCCTGATTCTTGACTCAAAGGATCTTTTTGTAAGTGAAGCCACTCTCACAGGAGAGACCTATCCGGTTGAAAAAATATCCAGTGTGTTGAAAGCAGAAACCCCTCTTGGAAAACGTACAAATTCCCTCTGGATGGGAACAAGTGTGGTTAGCGGTACTGGGAAAGCAGTGGCAGTTTTTACCGGAAAAGAAACCGAATTCGGGAAAGTATCAGCAAAATTAAAACTAGGGCCGCAGGAAACCGAATTTGAAAAAGGAATTTCACACTTTGGACATTTCCTGATGGAGGTCACCATGCTGATGGTGACAGCAATCTTTGTGATCAATGTATACCTCCAGCGCCCGATTTTTGACTCTGTTCTTTTTTCACTTGCTCTTGCCGTCGGACTGACTCCTCAGTTATTGCCTGCGATCATAAGTGTTAACCTTTCCCACGGTGCAAGAGATATGGCACAGAAGAGAGTTATTGTCAAACGGCTTACTTCCATTGAAAATCTGGGCAGCATGAACCTGTTCTGCTCTGATAAAACCGGCACTCTAACCGAAGGGGAACTGCAGCTACATTCATTTCAGGACCTCGAAGGAAAACAAAGCGAAAAAGTCCTCCTTTATGCCTGCCTCAATGCTCATTATCAGAAAGGTTTTGAAAATCCGATAGACAGGGCAATACTTGCACAAAACAGGTTTGATCTCTCCGAATACCATAAGCTTGATGAAATACCTTATGATTTCGTGCGCAAGAAACTGAGCATTCTTGTCTCAAATAAGAGCTGGAGCCTGATGATCACCAAAGGTGCTCTTTCGAATATCCTCGCTGTCTGTTCTTCGGCTGAGGTAGCAGGACAAAAAGTAAAAATTTCCGATCTGAAAGAGAGAATAGAACAGCAATTTGAAGAGTTTAGTGAAAAAGGATTTCGCACTCTTGGAATTGCATACAGGGACGTTGGACAACAAACAACGGTCAGCAAAGAATATGAAAACGACATGATATTTCTCGGGTTTCTTTTCTTTTTTGACCCTCCAAAACAGGGAATTGCTGAAACAATAAAAAATATGGAGGATCTGGGTATTTCCCTGAAAGTTATTACTGGAGACAACAGGCTGGTAGCTGCAAGCATCAGCCAGGAAATAGGGATAAAGAACAGATTAGTCATTACCGGAGAAGAACTCAATAAGGTGAGTGACGAAGCCCTGATAAAGCGAGTAAATGATGCGGGTATCTTTGCCGAGATAGAACCTAACCAGAAAGAAAGAATTGTTCTTGCACTCAGGAAAAGCGGGAATGTGGTTGGATATATCGGAGACGGCATCAATGATACTTCAGCCCTTCATGCTGCAGATGTAGGGGTTTCTGTTGACACTGCTGTTGATGTTGCCAAAGAGGCTGCAGATATTGTTTTACTTGAGAAAGACCTTAATGCACTTATAGAAGGAGTAAAAGAAGGAAGGAGAACATTTGCCAATACCCTGAAGTATATCTTCATGGCTACAAGTGCAAATTTTGGGAACATGTTCAGTATGGCAGGAGCAGCTCTTTTTCTGCCTTTCCTCCCTCTCCTGCCAAAGCAAATCCTGCTAACAAATTTGTTGACGGATTTTCCTGAGATGACAATAGCTACAGATACCGTGGACAAAGAGATGGTAGAAAAACCGCACATCTGGGATATAGGTTTTATCCGCAGATTTATGATAGTGTTTGGGATCACAAGTTCAGTATTCGACTACCTCACCTTTGGCACTTTGCTCCTTCTTCTACCTGGAATGACAGAAGAGTTCAGAACAGGCTGGTTTATAGAGTCTGTAATCTCGGCATCAATGATAGTGCTGGTAGTCCGAAGCAGAAAACCTTTCTTCAAGAGTATGCCCGGAAAATACCTTCTTGCAGCTACCCTGCTTATTGGAATCTTTACTCTCGTGTTCCCGCTGACCCCGTTTGCAACCCCATTTGGTTTCAAACCTCTCCCTGTTTCAGTCATTATGATTATTGGAGCCATTATAGGGCTGTATGTCCTTACAGCAGAAATAGTAAAAAGAATTTTTTACAGAAGAGTGAAATTTTAAGATATTTTTGCAATAAAACCCTATTGACTGCAGGAAAAGCTCATGTTTTGTCAAATGACCTTTCTTTATGGCTGTCCGGATTTTCATAATTTGCTCCTTCAGGCAGATCTGTTCCGTCGGGTAGAAAAGGCGTGAACAGGATAACCGAAAAAAGGAGTAAAAATGTCCCGAGCGTTCTGGACTGCTCTTCAAACGTAGCATAAAAAATTAAAATACCAAGCATGACCCACAAAATAAAGCTCAACTGAAGAGCGACCTTCACTCTATATAAATTTCCAGTACTTTCACTCAAGCAAATCCCCCAAAAATATCCCATTTAGAATGATTTTGGATTGAATAAATAGTTATTTATTTTAAAGATTCTGACATTTGAAATTTAAAAATTAGAGATGTTATTAGCCAGAGAAGGATTTCTTGAAAAAATTCAGGTTTCAAGCACTGGATCCAGAGTATAGGATTTAGAGTAACATATTTTTTGAAGCATTAAATTTCGATGAAACCGATAATCTTTTCTCCTTCGCTCACTCTTTTAAGAAAATCCTCCCTATCTGCATAGGGAATTCCAGCAGCTATGGAATCAGCCGCTTTTCTGCCGATCCCCGGGAGTTCACGGATCAGAGCAGGGGAAGCTGTGTTGATATTGAGGGGATAAGGAATTCCAGTAATCGAACGCATACCGTGCCCTGTGACAGTAATGTCCGTGAACTTCCTCAAAGGCATAAGAGCAGGGATCCCCACAAGCAGAGGGTAAGAGCCAATCTGCCTTCCGAATGTGATTTCTTTGCCGTATACCTCGCACATCACGTCTCTGAGCACGGTACCTTCGGGAACGACACGCCTGAGCATTGGAAGGTCAATATTCTTCCGGACCTGCTCCTTATAGTCCAGAAAGAGTTTCTTGTGCTTTCTTGCAGCCTCGTCCCTGCCGTACATCGGAGTCCCGGGAAACGCCATAACCTGTCGGATATTAATCCTCCGTAGAAGCAGCCCTGAATCAAGCACTTTTTGCAGGAAAGCATAGTTCAACTGGAAAGTCTTTTTTGTTTCACCCATAAGCCCGTGAACAAAATTAATGCCCGGGAGAATTTCCGGAAGCCCGTTTGCGCCGCGAGAGGCTCCAAACCTGTTTACCAGCTTGATAGCCTCAAAAACTTCATCGGAAGTCGCCTTGAGGAAGTTTGCTGCAATTACTTTAGGGTCAGCAGTCTCCATGCCAAAAGCTGCTACATCTCCTGAGGTGTGATATTTGATAATCGTCTTCAGAATCTGTTCTGACTCTTCTGGATATGTTGCAAGAGTTATGGGGTTTGCATTATCCATGTGGAGCACGGAAAGCTCAGGTGCGGAGTTCCGTATTCCGCGGTAAAGCCTTTCAAGGACCTCAGGCACAGGCTTCGGGACAGGCCCTCCTGCATCGGTCCCGTGATAGGAGAAAAGGTCGGGCTGCCGTCCTATTCTGAAATAGCGGGCTCCATGAGAATAAAGCGCAGAGACTTCGGAGACAACATCCTCTACAGGCCTGTAGTCCGAGGCTCCGTAAAATGGTTCTGTGCAGAAAGAACAGTGGACCTGCCTGCCGCAGCCCCTGTAGGTTTCAAGTTCACACATGCAGTAAGGGTAGTCCGGGTGCTGCCGGACCAAAAAAGCCCCTTTAAGTCCCCAGCGCCCGATCTCAGCTGTTGTCCTGAAACGGTGGTCAACTGATTCCGGGGCTTTCAGCCTGACAGGAAAGCTTCCGCTGTCTCCCCTCCCGCTTACTCCTCTTTCCTCAAAAAGGTCGTAAACAAAAGCCTCGATATCCATTTTTGCAAGTACGGAGTCTCCGAGGCTTATCCCGCTTTCCGTACCCTTCGCAGCCCTTCCGCCTTCGTTGCTGAAGCCGAGCCTTATAGGGCCGCCTATAACCTTTACCCCATGCGCAGCCCGGAAGATAGTTTCTATCTCTCCTGGAGTAATAGGGGATGCCCGTAAATATTTGCCGGGCACGGTCATGCCGGCAATAATGACCATAAGGTCTGATTTTCCAATAAGCTCGCCAATTCCGGGCGGGTTTTCCCTCAGGGTGTCAATAGTAAGGTAATGGATATCATTTTCGGAAAGACCCCGCTCTCTTAGAGCTCCTGCTATGTACCGGGAATAGGGGGAAAGATACGGAGGAACTCCAAGGCAGGCGGGTTCGTCCACGTAGCCGTCTATAATAAGTGCTTTCATATCAGTTTCTCGTTTCCTTTGTTTGATAACTGAAGATTGGAGTATAAAGCGCGGTTGGATATTAAATTACAGGTGGTTGAAATACCATAAAACAGAAATGAAGAAAAAAATCCAGAAAAGATCAATTAAGAGAATAAGCAAATAAAAAAATATTTAGGGCCGGGACCGAGAATCGAA
>DUGS01000066.1:5164-13173 GCA_013331265.1 Methanosarcina sp. | reverse complement strand
AAGTTATTTATTTCTTATCCGACAACTGGAGAGAAAGCTGTGAATTGGATAAATACTTAATTTCCTACTTTTGGTTCGTGAAAAGGACGTTCCTAACGATAAAGACTATCAGATGAGAAAAGATCAATTAAGAAGCAGTGCAAAAGGATTTCAGAGAAATACAAAGATACTGACATTGAAGGATTGAGGAAAAGAAATAAAGCTGTTAAGATCCTGAATGTGCATTGAGAGCTATTATGATTTTAGGCTTTACCTTTTCTTGAAGGTACTTTACCTATTTATCATTTAAATAGGATGTAATTTCAATTTTTCAATATTGCTCTCAATTGCTCAATTGATAATTTGGCTTTGTGAAGCATAGAGTGACAATTTGGACATACAGGTTTTAAATCATTAATAGGATCTACTTCATATTCTCCATTTATTTCGTTCAAAGGTTTTAGATGATGAACATGAATATATTTAGTTCCAATCTCACCATAAACTTCTTCAAAATCGAATCCACACACGCTGCATTTATATCCATACTTTTGCAGACATAGCTCTCTAGCCTTCGGATTTCTTTCATAGGCATTTACAGTAATCTGTTTTTTTGCTCCTTCTGGTAATTTCTCAATATCTTCATCAAATAACTCTTCAGCTATTTTTACTCCTTTTTTACTGCTTATTGAAATTGGTATGTATGGTATTTTAGCCTAATCTGCATACGATAACTCTTCAATGGCTTTCTTTAGTTCTGGACGTAGTTCCCAGAAATATTGTCCTTTTGTTTCAGCGTCTTCTGCCCAAAAAGGAATAGCCCAATAACGGATAGATCCTTTTTTATTTGTTGGGAATTGTATGTCTGGTAGTTTGTTAATAATTCTTCTTCCTAGCCAATAGATTTGAAGATTCAGCACACTATGACTTGAAACTCCAAGAAGCGGAGCAAGTACTGACGCTTTTTGACGATTATCTGGACATTCATATAGAACTTTTAGAAGGCTAATGTCATCATCTTTAAAAACAGTCCTGTCACTTAATAATTCAATCCATTTTTCTGTAGAAATACCAAGGTAATACCTGTAAGTACCCATAAATACACCTATTTCTATATTTTGAATAGTATTTCCTGACACAATGCCAAAATCTAGTGATGAACTTAAAATTAAAAATCACTAGATTTTGAAAATGGTCACAACTCTTTGAACGTTACCTTCTAATTGATGCCGGTAGATCTCGAATATTGAGTTTGATTGAAGACTGAATTCTTTTTGGAAATTCAACGTTTCAATCGAAAAATGCAAAATCACTAGATTTTGGAACAGAGTCTATTTCCTCAATTTATTATAATGTATTCTTTTTTGATTTTGCTACAGAATGTACATTATAAGAGCTCATCCCAAAACCAATTTTTATCTTTAAATCTATAAGAATTTCAGAACTATTTTTCACAATCAAAGACTCATTGGTTGTTCTAAATTCAAGATTCAGAGACGCATTTTTGAGTTATGTGATAGGCTCTAAAAGTAGAAATTGTACCTATTCTCTTTAAGTTTCCTATTTCTATCCTTTGATTATAAATGGCAATGTTTAATTTGTTCACTATTGATTAAGAACAGGTAAATTTTGTGGAAAAGGACAGAGATTATGACACTAATTGAGGAGTTGAAGCAGTTTTCGGAGAATTCAAAAAAAGAGATTAAGCGACTCTATGAGAAGATAAAACAGCGTCCATTAACTTATCTAGTTTGCATAATTGTTATTGTCACTGCTGTAACATTATTAGTTACACTTCCACACTGGCAAGTAGCTCAATTTGGAATTGCCGACCCTAAAGACTTAGCTGAAATGGAAAACAGCTATCTTGCTACGTTGGCTCAAATATTGGGTGGCATTGCTGTTGGGATTGGAATCTATTTTGCCTGGGGAAATCTTACAACTGCTAGGGAAGGTCAGATTACTGAACGTTTTACAAGGGCTATTGATCAGCTAGGATCTGTTGATAAAGATGGGAATCCAGCTATAGAGATTAGATTGGGTGGAATATATGCCCTTGAAAGGATCTCAAAAGAGTCTGAGAAAGATTACTGGCCAATTATGGAGATTCTAACAGCTTATATTCGGAAAAACTCACCTGTAGAATTAGCTGAAAGTCGAGATAAAATAACTCTAGATATTCAAGCAATTCTTACTGTAATTGGAAAATCCAAAAATAATTTTAACAATGAAAATTCCAAACGTCTCGATCTGCGAGGAACATTTCTTCAAGGGGCTACTCTTCAAGAGACTAATCTTCAAGGAGCTACTCTTCAAGAGGCTAACCTCCAAGAAGTTGACCTTCAAGAGGCTAATCTTCAAGGGGCTGATTTTAGTGAGGCAAATCTTCAAGGGGCTGACCTTAGGAGCAGTCATCTCGAAGGAGCTGATCTTTGCAGTGCTCATATTGAAGAGGCTTATCTTTATGATACTCATCTTGAAAAGGCTCTCCTTCTGGATGTTCATCTTGAAAGAGCGGGCTTAAATGATGCTTATCTTGAAAAGGCTAGCTTTAATGGTGCTCATCTTGAAAAGGCTGAATTTTGGGGAGCAAATCTTAAAGGAGCTGAATTTTGGGGAGCTAATCTTGAAGAGACTCTCCTTAGAGAAGCTAACCTTGAAGGGACTCTCCTTAGAGAGGCTAACCTTGAAGGAGCTAACCTTGAAGGAGCTAACCTTATAGAAGCTAACCTTGAAAGAGCTATCCTTATGTACGCTAACCTCAAAGGAGCTAACCTTGAAATGGCTAACTTGAAAAATGCCAATCTTGAAGGAGCTAACCTTAAAGGAGCCAAAAATCTTACAATTGACCAGCTTTCAAAAGTGAAAACACTCTATAAAGCAAAATTAGACGAAGAGCTAGAAAAAACATTAAGAGAGAAGTACCCTGCCCTTTTTGAAAAACCTAATGATCAGTCTGTCATTTTTTCAGATGATTCCGATGAAATACAATGAAGGTCATTCAGTAATACGCCTATATAAAAAAAGAAATTTTCCACAACCTAATTTTTTTGATACAACCCATTATTTTAATATTATCAGTGTATAATACAGTCGCATGCCCTCCGAGTCGCACAGGGACGAAGATATCTTCGAATCCCAGTTTATAGATAAGTACCTCAGCGAATATGCGAGCATCTCCTCAATTGTACGCGAGGCGCTGCCCTTTGAGCTTCTTGCGACTGTGGGAGGAGTCGTTGCAGGGATCATTTTTTCAGGGATGACCAATGAACTTGAGATGATTCCGGGGTTAATTGTGATTTATCCTGGTGTACTCGGGCTTCGCGGGAATATCTCCTCGACCCTTGGTTCCAGGCTTGGAAGTGCGATCCATATGGGGTTGATCACCAGCCTGGACAGGAATAACCCTGAACTGATGAACAATATATCAGGTTCTCTTCTCCTGAGTTTTATAATGGCAATCCTGCTCGGGTTTTTAGGGCATTTTGTCACCCTCGCCCTGGGGTTTGAAAGTGCCGGAGCTTTTAAGCTTATACTCATATGTGCAATTTCTGCCGTTACTTCCGGAATAATCCTCTCTTTTGTTGCTGTCCTGCTTGCCATAGGCACGTTCAGGTTCGGCTTTGATCCGGACAATGTTGTTACGCCATCAATTGCAACCATAGGGGATATTGTTTCCATGTACATGCTTTTCCTCTCCGCAAAACTGGTGGTGATGCTTTGAAAAAAGCCAAAAAGCAGACGAGCTATTACACAGTAAAGGGAATTACCCTGCGCGGGCTTCCAGTGCTTTCTGTAACCTGCGTACTGGGAATCATTGTCGGACAGATCCTTAATACAAGAGAAAGCAGCCTTCTTTCCATGCCTGCAATTCTTATTCTTATCCCTTCCCTGATCAAAATAGGAGGGGATACCGGAAGTATGCTTGGTGCCCGGCTCTCATCTGCTTTTCATATGGGGCTCGGAGACAAGATTTACAGAAACCCTGTGGTGCACAACAGCGTAATTGCAGCCTCAATTGTTGGTTTCGTTTCTTCAATCTCTGTGAGTGTGCTTGTTTTCCTTGCAAGCAGGTTTATGGGTTTTGGCATGCCTTTCCTTACTCTGCTGGCAATCAGCCTTATTGCAGTTGTAATAGAGCTTTCGGTGGTCTATTCTGCAACAGTTGCCATTGCCTTTGCTTCCCACCGTTTCGGGATGGACCCTGATGATACTGTTATTCCTTTAATAGCAAGTCTTGGAGACCTTGTAGGAGTTATGGGGATCTTTGTAGCTCTGCATTTGCTGAACATTTTATAAACTAGATAAGACTTAATAATGTCACTTTTATCTCCAACATTATTATTTAATTTATTAAGCTTTCCAGCAAGGAATTATTCGAAAATTAATATTACTATGAAGGACATACCTCATACACACCAACAATAAGGTAGAGTTGATACATAGACCATGTTCCCTAAAGAATTCAGATACAGTCCAAGGAATCTTATAGATCTTTTGACTGAGATGAAGGACACTTCCGAACTCATGGTAGACCTGGCATATTCTGCAATGGTCTATGATGATGAGGATATTGCAGAAGAAGTGCTTAACCTTGAAGATAAAATGGATACACTCGACTATCATATGAAAATGGCTGCAATGTTAAGCACACGCAGGGTCGATGAAGCTGAAGAACTCCTTGGGGTCCTGAAGGTTGCCGCGTCCTCGGAAAATATAGCAAACGCCGCAGGCGATATTGCTAAAATCGTTCTTATGAATATGGGCATTCCCATGGAATTGAAGATAGCCCTCAGAGAAGCAGAAGAAACCATTGTAAGGGCGACCGTCGCTGAAGAATCCGTAATGTCCGGGCGTACTCTTGGGGACCTTGAACTTGATATCGAGACCGGGATGTGGGTAATTGCAATCCGCAGAAGTGAAGACTGGATTTACGACCCTGACAGGGAAACCCGACTCCGTCAGGGAGACGTGCTGATCGCCAGAGGTCACGACGAAGGGGTTCCTTTATTCTTTCAAATGGCGACTACAAAGAAGTTCATTCCGAGGGAAATCGAGCACGATAAGGTTTTAAAAGACCTTGAACATGCTGTGGATATAATCGTGGACATGAAAAACATGTCCGAATTATCAGTAGGGCTTGCGTACTCTGCCATCCTTTTTGATAACGAAGATATCGCATATGAGGTCAGTGCCCTTGAAGCTGAGATGGATTCCATGAAGTACGAACTTCAGCACTGGGTGCTCGAAACCGCAAAACATGTTGATGATGTAAACGTGCTCAGGGGGATCCTTCACCTTGCCAGCGCCTCGGAAGCAATTTCGGACGCCGCCTACGGGATTGCAGATACTGTCCTCAGGGATATAGAGCTCCACCCGATCATCACCCTTGCAGTACGTAACTCAGAAGAGGTAATCACACGGCTCCAGGTCGAAAAATGCTCTCCAATTGTAGGCAAGACCTTCTCGGAACTGAAACTTGAAACAGAAACCGGGCTGCATGTGATGGCAATCAAAAGAGCTGAGCGCTGGGTCTATGCTCCCAAAGGAAATACCATTGTTCAGGCAGGAGATATGCTTATTGCCCGTGGCTCCAGGATCGGAGAAGGGGCACTCATAGAAATGTGCGAGTGCAAGTTAAACCAGTAACTCCGCCCCAAATTGCGTTTCGGCACCCGAGTTGCGATTCGGGAGCCCGCGGTCCTTTTCGCTCGCTCCGCTTCGCTCAAGAGGACTACTTTAAGTATACAGTGAGTTGAGCTCAAGAGGACTAATTATTATAGCAGTGAGCCTGGTTCGGGAAGACTAAATTACGAATGCTTCTGCAGTACAACCTTTTTTCTAACGGCCTTTATACAGGTTGGCAGGGGCATTTATTTTTAATGTGAGTCAAAAAGCGATTTTAGGGAGCAAAAAAGGTTATTTCAGTCCTATGTGGCGTATTATGTTGAGATATTACCATAATTTATTTATTTTCGCCGATACAATAGATTATAGGGGTATTTTCTATGAAATGCGAAGCATGTGGAACAGAGAGCGATGCAAGATACTGCAGCGATTGTGGCAGGGTTATGGACGAGGTTGTAAGACGCGTAGGGGAAGCCCGATGGGCGGCAATAGATGACTGTTCATTTATTTATCCGCTTGTACAGCGCGTAGGTAGAGGAGAGGCAACAGTTAACGATATAATTCAGGCTCTTGAAAGGGAAGACTGATTTATCCAGCAGGACTCGGTTCTGATCATTAAAAGGCTTTAGTAACTGCTCTCCTGAGCTACATTTTATTTTTGAGGTTTTTTCAGGTTACCGGAGGTGCTATGTCGTGATGGAATGGAGACTGGGAATTTCAGTTGGGCTTTAAGATAAAATCCTTAAGGTTATATCTCTTCAGCCTTAATGTTATAGTGTCAGGCAATTTTCTCTGAGCGCAGGGATTGGTGCTGTACATGAACAGAAAAGCCGGAGCAATTGTTTTAGTATGCCTGTTTACAGGAGTGGTCCTGATTTCGGGATGTATTAAAAATGAGCAGGTTGAAAAACCTGCAAATAATGAATCTTCCGATGCCGGCAAAGGGGATGAGAGTGTGGACATCCAGGTTATAAAGGTTTTTAGCAGTGCGTTTGAATCAAACAGTACTATCCCCAGGAAGTATACGTGTAATGGGGAAAACATAAATCCGCCTCTGGAATTTGCAAATATTCCGGAGGAGGCTGAAAGTCTGGTACTGATCATGGACGATACTGATTCTCCAATGAATCCATTTACCCACTGGATCGTCTGGAATATTGAACCGGTGGCGAAAATAGAGGAGGACAGCATCCCCGGGATTGAAGGAATGAATAACTTCCGGAAGATCGGCTATGGAGGTCCATGTCCCCCCTCAGGTATGCACAGATATTACTTCAGGGTTTATGCGCTGGACAGAAAGCTTGAGCTCAAAGCAGGAGCAGGAAGAAAGGAGCTTGAAAGCGAAATGATAGGACATATTATTGCCGAAGGGGAACTGATGGGAAAATACGGTAAAACCTGATCAAATGATTATGCTTCATGCTTTGATTATAAGGTATGCCTGAATTATAAGTTGACCTTAAGTAGGCCTGATTTTCTTGATGCTCGAGGGGGAAGAGAGTGGAAGAAAAGACAAAAGCCGAACATGGAAACGCAACGTCTGAGGAGAATACGGACATATTCGAAAACCCCGGAGAAGGCCTGGAAAAGGCAACCTTTGCAGCAGGCTGTTTCTGGGGAATTGAAGAGGCATTTCGGCAGGTTAAAGGAGTAGTTGCAACTGAAGTTGGATTTAGTGGAGGGCATTTTGAAAGACCTACTTACGAGCAGGTCTGTACCCTTGATACCGGACATGCAGAAGCCGTAAGAGTTATTTTCGACCCAAAAGTTGTTTCGTACAAGACACTTCTGGATGTTTTCTGGAAAATCCATGACCCGACAACAAAGGACCGGCAGGGCCCTGATGTCGGAAAACAATACCGTTCCGTGATCTTTTATCACAGCGAGGAGCAAAAAGCTGCTGCTCTCGCCTCAAAAGAAGAGCTCGAAAGGTCAGGAGCTTTCAAAAATCCAATAGTAACCGAGATAGTGTCGGTTTCCGAGTTTTATGTGGCAGAAGACTACCACCAGCAGTACTTTGAAAAAAAAGGATTTTTACAGAATATACTCAGGAACTTTAAAAAGTAAATGCTGGAAACAGGTTATAGGGACAAAAAAGATCTGATAAAGAACTGCAGTCCAGAGCAGAAATGCAGAAAGATGCGGCACAGACCATACAAGAAGATTGAACAAGAAGATTAAGATTGAACAAGAAGATTAATTTAGAGAAATTTTTGATATTATTTGTCCTGACAGAGTTACTGCCTTTTCCCATAATCCGGGATAATTATTTACCCTTCCCTCCCCTATTTTTTCCCATGATTTTTGACCCTATCACAGTCTGTAATATGGAACTCCAGAACCGCTTTGTAAGGTCCGCAACGCATGAATCCATGGCAGAAGAAGACGGGACACCCACTTCC
>DUGS01000066.1:4720-5021 GCA_013331265.1 Methanosarcina sp. | reverse complement strand
GAAGAAGACGGGACACCCACTTCCAGGCTGGGAGACCTCTACGAGGAACTTGCAAAATGTGAAGTCGGTTTGATCATAACCGGCTATTCCTGTGTCTTTCCCGGCGGGCAGAGTGACTCTAACCAGCAGGGGATTTACGATGACCGTTTCATTGAGCCTTACAGGCAGATTACGGACAGGGTGCACAGGTACAGAAGCAAGATAGTGCTCCAGATAGTGCATGGAGGCAGGCAGGCAGACGTTTCTGAAGAATACCCTGTCCCCATAGCTCCGTCAGCGGTCAAAAACGGGCGCTCTGGAG
>DUGS01000066.1:3948-4494 GCA_013331265.1 Methanosarcina sp. | reverse complement strand
CGTCCCAAAAGAAATGACCGAAGAAGAAATCCTGAAAATAATAGAGGCATTCACACAGGCGGCTGTCCGGGCAAAAAAAGCAGGCTTTGACGGTGTTCAGCTCCACTGTGCCCACGGCTTCCTTTTAAGCAACTTTATTTCTCCTTACACGAACAGGCGGACTGACAGGTGGGGAGGTTCCGTGGAAAACCGGGCAAGGATAATCACGGAGATAGTCAGGCGAATAAAAGAGGAGATAGGTGGCAATTTTCCTATTCTTGTAAAAATGAACGCAACAGACGGATTTAAGCCTGGCACGGCAAAGGCAGAGCTCGGGCTTGGTATTTCTCATGTTGTGGAAACTGCAAAACTTCTGGAAAAGGCAGGCGTATGTGCAATCGAGGTCAGCGGAGGGATAGGCGAAGCAGGCGGAGTGACTATAAAAACCGCAATCAATTCTCCTGCTAAAGAGGCTTACTTTAAGGACTACTCTAAAAAGATAAAGAATGCAGTGAATATCCCTGTTATCCTTGTAGGAGGCATCAGGTCTCTTTCCATAATGGAAGA
>DUGS01000066.1:2005-3761 GCA_013331265.1 Methanosarcina sp. | reverse complement strand
CTTCTTGAAAATGGGTTTGCAGACCTTATATCCATGAGCAGGGCATTCATCAGCGAACCTGACCTTGTTTTAAAACTCAAATCAGGAGAGGCTAAAAAGGCAAGATGTGTATCCTGCAACCTCTGTTTTGATCCCAGAGGAATAAGGTGCAATTTCGAGTTTGATCAATCGTAAAAAAGATAACATTTTCCATTTTACAGGTTTTTTTCTTTTTTTGACAGGGCCACCAGACAAGCTGGTGGGGATTCCAGGATTATGTGGATTTAAAATTCCAATTCTGGAATAAGAGAATCATTTTAGGATCTTTAAAGTCCTATGTAATACTAATCATTCTCATAACACTCTCAAGCAGAGAGACTCGCCCCATAAAAAGTACAGCACAGAAAAAACTGAAAGACTAACTTGACTATGGAATAGATTAACCGGGTAATCACAGAATTCTGATTTCTTTACTTCAAGATCTTCTGAACATTTTTAATTTAGAGTTTACAATTGTTTTCTATTATTACTTTGAAAAGCGGGTCTGAACGTATATTTTTTATAATAGATAGTTACAAAAGAGATAAGCCTTACAGGCTGTTTACAGGGATTCTGGTTTACATATTTGTGCCGTGTCCCTTACCAAAAATGTATTTGAGGAAAGAGAATCATGTCAGAAGAGAACCGTGTCGGCAGTAAGATACGCCAGATTAGAGAAGCCCAGGATATGACTGTTGAAGAACTGGCTGAAGCCAGTCAGAGCAGCGTGGAGTTAATCCAGCAGTTAGAAAACGGAGCTCTTGTTCCGTCTTTGACCCCCTTATTAAAGATTGCCCGGGCTTTAGGCGTCCGCCTCGGTACTTTTCTGGATGACATGCCACAGAGCGGACCTGTAGTGGTAAGGGCAGGACTGTCTGAAAACGTGGTCCGTTTTTCCGGAAAGACTGAGAGGCCAAAGAAGAGTGCTCTTGAGTTCTACGCGCTTGCCTCGGATAAGGCAGACCGTCATATGGAACCTTTCATCATTGATATTCACCCCTCCCCTGAAGAAAGTCACACACTCTCTTCCCATGAAGGAGAAGAGTTCATCTACGTCCTTTCCGGAGAAATTGAAATCTTTTACGGGAAAGATGTCCATAGGCTGAGTGCAGGAGACAGCATCTATTACGATTCCATAGTTCCGCACGATGTTCATGTAGCAGGGAAAGAAGATGCACGCATAATGGCTGTAGTCTATGCTCCTCTCTGATAGCCTTAATCGGGCTGGAAGGAGAGCAGGAATATGACTTTAACGATGACTGATAAAAGGCAAGTTTAGATTAAAAATTGGATAATTAAGTACAGATATTAAAAAGTTAGGGAATCCGAAATGTTCAGTATAAACGTTAGTCCGCGCTTTGGAGATATTGATGGTCTTGGACATGTAAATAACACAGTCCTTCCGGTCTGGTTTGAAACGGGAAGGAACTCCATTTTCAGGCTTTTCTCCCCGGACCTTGACCTTAGCCCTGATGTGTGGCACCTGATCCTTGTCAGAACTGAATTCGATTTTCTGAGCCAGATGTATTTCAGGTCCGATGTGGAAATAAGGACCTACATTACAAAGATCGGGAACAGTTCCTTTACTATAGGGCACGAAGCATGGCAGGAAGGAGAGCTAAAGGCAAGAGGTCAGGCAGTACTGGTTTACTATGATTTCAAACTCCAGAAATCAATCCCCCTTCCGGACTCGATCCGCGAGATTTTAAAAACACATATGTTTCCTTCAATGGATGCT
>DUGS01000066.1:0-1712 GCA_013331265.1 Methanosarcina sp. | reverse complement strand
TATTTTGAAAAACAGGTAGCTGTAGACCCCGACCACGAGTTTATTATTTATCCTGACCGGAACCTGCGCTTTACTTATGGTCAGTTCAACGAAAGGGTTAACAACCTTGCAAAAGGGCTGCTCGCGATCGGGATAAAGAAGGGAGACCATGTAGGGATCTGGGCAAAAAACGTCCCTGACTGGCTTACTTTCATGTTTGCCACCTCAAAGATAGGTGCAGTGCTGGTTACTGTAAACACTGCCTACAAAAGCCATGAAGTCGAGTATGTGCTCAAACAATCAGATATGAAGGCTCTGGCTCTTATCGACGGTTTTAGGGATGTTGATTATCTTAAAATTATCTATGAACTGGTTCCCGAGTTGAAAAGCTCGGAGAGAGGGCGCTTGAAAAGTAAAGATTTCCCATGCCTGAAGAGTGTAATTTATGTTGGACAGGAAAAGCACAGGGGACTATACAACACCAATGAGCTAATGCTCCTTGGCAGTTATTATCCGGACGACGAGCTTAAGAAAATTATGGAAACTGTTCACGGGGATGATGTGGTCAATATGCAGTACACTTCTGGGACTACTGGTTTTCCGAAGGGAGTTATGCTGACCAGCAAAAACATCCTGAATAATGGGCTCTCAATTGGGGACCGCCAGAAATTCACCTCTGAAGATCGCCTTTGTCTTCCTGTGCCCCTATTCCACTGTTTTGGAATAGTGCTCGGGGTAATGGCTGTCCTGACCCACAGGGCAACGCTCATTATGCTTGAAGTCTTTGACCCTCTCCTGGTGCTTGCCGCGGTCCAGAAAGAGAAGTGTACTGCCCTTTACGGCGTGCCTACAATGTTCATTGCAGAGTACACCCATCCCATGTTTGATATGTTTGACCTCTCTTCTTTGAGGACAGGGATAATGGCTGGTTCTACCTGTCCTATAGAAGCCATGAAAAAAGTCGTAAAGGATATGCACTGCTATCAAATAACAAGTGTCTACGGGCTTACGGAAGCTTCTCCAGGCATGACCCAGACTACTGTGGACGACCCGCTAGAGCTCAGGGTCGAGACTGTAGGCAAGTGCTTCCCGGGCGTAGAAGTCAGAATAGTTGACCCGGCTACCAACAAGCCAGTGCCCCTGAATAATGTTGGTGAGATCTGCTGCCGTGGGTATAATATTATGAAAGGCTACTACAAGATGCCGGAAGAAACGAAAAAAGTGATTGACAAAGATGGCTGGCTGCACAGTGGAGACCTTGGGACCTGTGACGAAAACGGCTACTACAGGATAACAGGTCGCATAAAGGACATGATAATCAGGGGAGGGGAAAATATCTACCCCAGGGAAATTGAAGAGTTCCTGCACGCCATGCCCGGAGTCAGAGATGCCCAGGTGATTGGCATCCCTGATGAGAAATACGGGGAAATAGTAGGAGCCTTTGTTATTCTCGAAAAAGGTGCAGACCTTACGGAAGACGATATCAGGGACTATGCGATAAGCAAGATAGCCCGGTATAAGGTTCCTAAACGCATCTTCGTAGTAAATGAATACCCTCTGACCGCAAGCGGCAAGATTCAGAAATACAAGCTCAGAGAGATGGCTGCAGAGCTGGTAAAGAATAAAGAAACATAACAATTAAAACCGCAACAATTAAAACTGCAACAATTAATTCAGGCTATCGATTTTTGGATCGATAGTCTTTTTTGATTTAGATTTCTACTTTTCAGACC
>DUGS01000039.1:11911-12420 GCA_013331265.1 Methanosarcina sp. | reverse complement strand
TCGCTGCGCTCGCTCAAGCAGACTTATTGATGGATTCTAACAATGAGATGTGCTCAAGAGGGCTAATTTTGAAGTTATAACAGTGAGATTGATAAGGCGGACTAATTTCCAACGTTGAAATGTTTGCACTAAAACAGCACCAGCGGAATTATATTAACGAGTTGGTGCTGTGCATTACGCTGATATTCCACATTGCTTAGAGGATAAGTTCCTGGTTATAATTTTTTGTGCTCTTCATTTTACTTTTAAATTTGATTTTTTTTACATAGAGACGGAAAGATGATCATATCCTATTGAATTCGGGGTGGTGATAAAATTCTACATAATTGTTTCCAACTTTTAAAATAAATCCCAATTATTCTGGAGGTTCTTATATTGATTGTCGATGTAATTCGTTTTTTGTTGGAGTTCTATTTTCCAGTTCCAGGTTCTTTTTTACGTTATTGTAATTGGTTACAATTATTGTGATAAGGCTTTTTGATCAAAGAGTTTATATCTCGAATATTTAT
>DUGS01000039.1:4555-11741 GCA_013331265.1 Methanosarcina sp. | reverse complement strand
AGAGTTTATATCTCGAATATTTATTTTGATTAAAGACTTGATTCTTTTATGAATTCTGAATTTCAGTCAAGAAATGCAAAAATCATTAAATTTTAAAACTTTACAGAAAATCGTTAATATATATATTTATATTTAGATATGTAAATCAGTATGTTTATTAAATGAGTGAACACTTTTCTTTTCGTTAACCTGATTATCGAAATCAAAAAAGAAATCTTATATATAAAGATACAATTGGGTAAGAAATTTAAGAGGCTGCAAAGTGCGCGGAGATAACAATTGAGTACGAAGGAGGTTATTAATATCATTTGCAGAAAGGCAAGGGTAGAAGATAAAAAACAATGGAATAATGTTGTTAAAGAAAGTCTTAACGGAACCTTTTATCATACCTGGGAATGGAACGAGGTTATAGAAAAAGGGTTAAATTCCGAGGCTTTGCCAATAGTAGTCGAAGACGAGATCGAAAATAAATTAATAGGGATCTTTCCGTTTTTTCTAAAAAATTTTTTTGAAGACTTCAAAATTAACGAAAATTTTCCAGGTATTTCAAAGAACTTTCAAATAGGATGTTCCCCTCATAATAAATTATATAGTTTTGGGGGTCCCTGTGTCCTTTCCAGTGTTACCAGTAGTGAGGATATTTATAAGTTGATGTTTGATTTTATTGACTCTTTTAGTAAAAACAAAAAAAGTATTACTGATAATTTAATATCTCCTTATCATAATTGTCTGGACTCGACGCTTATTCAAAATGGATATAATAAGACAAAAATCAAAAAAACTGCTATAATTAATATCGAAAAAGAGCTCAATGAAATATGCAAGGGATTCAAAAAACAATTCAGTAAAGATATAAGGCGAGCTTCAAGAAACGGGGTAATCGTATACGAAAGTCAGAACTATAAGGAAGATATAGACCTGTATTATAATCAATTCCAAAAACTATTAATTGATAGGATCATTGAACAATCAGGCAATAATTATAAGAAAGTATCATACGCCGTAGTGCCATATTCTTATTTTGAAAAACTCCGTGACATCCTTTTTCCGGAAAAAATGGCAAGATTATTCTTCGCAGAGTATAATGGAGTAAAAATTGGGGCATTAATCAACTTTTACTATAAAGATACGATATATCTGGGTCATACTTCGGTATTGAGGGGCGAATACAACGATCTTAACGCTTATAAGCTCTTAATCTGGCACAGCATAGTGGATGGAAAGAAAAATAATTTTAAAAACCTTGATTTAACGGGTCTTCACCCAAATGAATCACACGGCCAATACCGATTTAAAATGGGATTTAATGGTCAGGTCAAAGAGATCGGAGTATATAATAAATCTTACAGATATAACAAAATTAAACATGCAAAAAAAACGTTTAATGATCTGAGAAAGATGAAGTTTTAATTGTAAATAGCAATATCGTATAGAGTCGATCACAAACGAGTCGATCACAAATATTCAGAATCATTTAATTTTTGAGAACTGATGCAACACTAAATCTGTAAGAATGCTTGAAAATAATTGTACCTGTGGTTCAGGGTTTAGCGTAGCCACTTAATTATCGGATTTTGAGCAGCAGTAACAATAATACAGCCATCAAATGTAATTTTAAACATGGGCTTGGATCTTGAACTTTTATGACGAGATAGAACTCACTTTTTTATGGTTTTTGGTTAACTGGAAACTAAAAATACCATGGTATACTATAATAATATACAAAGGTCCCGGTGTAGTTTCTAAAGCTTTGTAAGGAGCCGGGCTCTAAGAAAAAGTATATTAATATGTATAACGAAACGGCATGCTGTAAATGGGGTAAATAATATATTTATTTTTATATTATTTCTCTATATTGCAGAATGATAATACGCAAATAAAGAAAAACTGAGGGATTATATTATTCGAAAACATCCGCTTTCTGGATACTACTTTGAGAGATGGTGAACAAACACCCGGCGTAGCCCTGACAGGAGAGAAGAAACTCTTAATTGCCCGGGCCCTTGATGAGATGAGAGTCTCTATAATCGAGGCAGGCTCTGCAATTACTTCTGCAGGTGAAAGGGAATCAATCAAAGCTGTAGCAAATGCAGGGCTCGATGCCGAAATCTGCAGCTACTGCAGGATTGTAAAAACAGACGTTGACCGTGCTCTTGAGTGCGATGTCGATTCAATCCACCTTGTAGCTCCGGTTTCTGACCTGCACATCAGGACGAAAATCAAAAAGGACCGGGATTCGGTAAGGCAGATTGCAGCCGAGGTAACCGAGTATGCTAAAGACCACGGCCTGATTGTGGAGTTAAGCGGAGAGGATGCTTCAAGGGCAGACCCTGATTTTTTAAAAGCAATTTATTTAGATGGGATAGATGCCGGAGCTGACAGATTATGCTTCTGCGATACTGTAGGTCTTCTGGTGCCTGAAAAGACTACCGAAATCTTCCGGGACCTCTCTTCCTCCCTGAAAGCCCCTATCAGCATTCACTGCCACAATGACTTTGGTTTAGCAACTGCAAACACTGTCGCTGCGCTTGCGGCGGGGGCAAAGCAGGCACATGTGACAATCAATGGTTTAGGGGAAAGAGCTGGAAATGCCTCTCTTGAAGAAGTCGTAATGTGCCTTGAATGGCTGTATAAATATGATACCGGCATCAAGCACGAGCAGATTTACCGGACTTCTAGGCTTGTAAGCCGCCTTACCGGGATTCCAGTTTCTCCAAATAAAGCCCTTGTAGGAGGAAATGCTTTCACTCACGAAGCAGGGATTCATGTGCACGGGCTTCTGGCTGACAAGGCGACCTATGAGCCGATGAGCCCTGAATATATCGGTCGGCAGCGCCAGATCGTACTTGGTAAACATGCGGGAAGGAGCTCTATTGCCCTTGCTTTAAAGGAAATGGGGCTTGAAGCTGATGAGGCTCAAACTGAAGAGATTTTCAACAGGGTCAAGCAGATGGGCGACCAGGGAAAACATATTACAGATGCTGACCTGCAGGCCATTGCAGAAACCGTGCTTGCGATCTACAAAGAACCTCTGGTAAAATTAGAAGAGTTCACCATCGTATCCGGAAACCGGGTGACTCCAACCGCTTCCATAAAGCTCAATGTAAAAGACAAAGAAATCGTACAGGCAGGGATCGGAAACGGGCCTGTGGATGCTGTAATCAATGCTATCCGGAGAGCTGTAAGTTCCTGTGCTGAAGACATCATCCTTGAAGAGTACCATGTAGACGCGGTTACAGGCGGGACTGATGCCCTTGTAGAGGTAAGGGTAAAGCTTTCCAAGGAAGGAAAGTCAATCACCGCAAGTGGAGCCAGAACGGACATTATCATGGCTTCTGTAGAAGCCGTAATGAACGGGCTGAACCGCCTTATACGGGAAGAGTAAGTCACAAAAGGATGTGGAACTTCAAAGGTTTCTCAGGAGGACTCTTCTGTCCTCTCTTCTTTTTCTGTTTGAAGAAATTTTTGAAATAGGGATCTCTGACACTCATATATCCCGGAGATACCCTCATCCATATATAACATGATTGATTATGATGTATTTGCGAAATTCGCAATCAAAAAAGTGTGAGTGTGAGAGATAAGACTGATAAAAAAGTATTTCTTATAAACACACCCTTAACTGGAAAGGTGCTCACCTGAAATGTGAGTGTCCAGTTAGACCAAATCTCAAGAGATAATTAAGGAGATAAATAATGACAACCGGGTCAACAGAAAAAGTCAACGGCGCAAAGGCTCTTATAAAGTGCCTCGAAAAAGAAGGGGTTGACACTCTCTTCGGATACCCCGGAGGGCAGATAATTCCTTTCTACAATGAACTCTATGATTCAGATCTGCGCCACATACTTGTACGCCATGAACAGGCAGCGGCTCACGCTGCGGACGGGTACGCCCGTGCTACTGGAAAGACCGGGGTCTGCGTTTCTACTTCAGGTCCCGGAGCAACGAATCTTGTTACAGGCATTGCTACTGCATATATGGACTCAGTGCCTATTGTAGCCTTAACCGGTCAGGTACCAAGATCCCTTATCGGAAACGATGCTTTCCAGGAAGCAGATATTACGGGCATTACTATGCCAATTACCAAGCACAACTATCTTGTACAGGATGCACAAGCAATCCCGAGGATTGTAAAAGAAGCCTTCCACATAGCATCCACAGGAAGGCCTGGCCCGGTATTAATTGACCTTCCAAAGGATGTACAGAATATCGAGATTGATTTACAGTATCCTGACAGGGTAGAGCTTAGAAGTTATAAGCCGACTTACAAAGGAAATACCCAGCAGATTAAACGAGCCGCCGAAGAGATTGCAAACTCCTGCAGACCTATAATTTATGCAGGAGGAGGAGTAATAAGCTCGAACGCGAGTGCGGAACTCGTTGAACTTGCAGAAGCTATCATGGCTCCGGTTACAACCACACTTATGGGAATAAGCTCCATACCGACTGAACATCCACTTTATGTCGGAATGCTGGGAATGCACGGGAGCAAATACGCAAACTATGCAATTCAGGAATCCGATCTTATCATTGCGGTTGGAGCGAGATTTGACGACCGCGTAACCGGCAAAATCGAGTCTTTCGCCCCCAATGCCAGGATTATCCATATCGACGTCGATCCTGCCGAGATTTCTAAGAATGTAATGGTACATGTCCCCATTGTCGGGGATGCAAAGCAGGTGCTCAGGTCCCTTATTAAATATGTCCGGCGCTGTAAATCCAATGAATGGATTGAAAAGGTAAACCAGTGGAAGAAAGAGTATCCTCTCACCTACAGACAGTCCAGGGATACTATAATGCCTCAGTTTGTTATAGAGCAGATCTCCGAAGTCTGCAAGGACGCGATTATAGTTACCGAAGTAGGACAGCACCAGATGTGGGCTGCTCAGTTCTTCAAATACAGCGAGCCCAGGACTTTCCTTACCTCAGGCGGGCTTGGCACTATGGGGTACGGGTTCCCTGCAGCTATGGGAGCAAAGGTCGGCAGGCCGGATAAAACCGTTATCAATATCGCAGGGGATGGCTCTTTCCAGATGAACTCCCAGGAACTCGCAACTGTGGTCCAGAATGATATCCCGGTTGTTAACGTGATCCTTAACAACGGCTATCTGGGCATGGTCAGGCAGTGGCAGGAACTCTTCTATGACCGGAGGTACTCTTACACCTTTATCAAAGGCAGTGTTGACTTCGTAAAGCTTGCCGAGGCCTACGGAGCTCTCGGGCTGCGCGCAGAAAAGCCTTCTGAAGTCAGGCCTGCAATCGAAGAGGCTGTCAGGTCAGGAAGGCCGGCAGTTGTTGAGGTTATTGTCGAGTGTGAAGCAAATGTCTATCCAATGGTTCCGGCAGGAGCTGCAATTAACGAGATCATTGACCTGGAGGAACACTGATGAAGCATACACTTGCAGTCCTTGTGGAAAATAAGTCCGGTGTGCTCACCAGAGTAGCTTCTCTTTTCTCAAGGCGCGGATATAATATCGACAGCCTTGCTGTGGGAGTTACCGAGGACCCTGAAATCTCGAGGATAACTATTGTTGTTCATGGGGATGACCATGTGCTCGAACAGGTAACAAAGCAGCTCAACAAGCTCATAGATGTTATCAAGGTCTCGGACATAGGGGCCGATGATGCAGTTGAGCGGGAACTTGCCCTTATTAAGGTTGCAGCTGACGTGGAGACAAGGGCTGAGATTATCCAGATTGCAAATATCTTCAGGGCAAGGATAGTGGATGTTGCCCCAAAGTCCATGACCGTTGAGGTAACAGGTGACGAAGGGAAGATCCAGGCAATCGAAAAGCTTCTCCGCCAGTTCGGGATTAAAGAAATGGTCCGGACAGGCAAGATTGCACTTGTGCGCGGACCAAAGAAGGTTTAAATATTAAGGATAGGTAAAGAGAGGTAACTGCTCAATTATTTTTTATAGACTGGGCAGCCGAAAGCCTTTTCAAATTCTAAAGGTCTTCTTTAAAACGCTCCCGGTTTCTGGCCTCTCTTTCACTTTAAGACCGCCCGGGTCCAGAGACAGTGATTTCTTCGAAAATCAGTTTAATTCTCGGGAAATTTATTGTTTGTAAATCTGAATACCCTCTTATATAATACAGGGAAGCTAATTACAAAACTAAATTACAATATCAAGGAATTAAAGGAGAATTAGTTAGAAAATTAATCAGGAGAATCAAGCATGGCAACGATAATTTATGATGACGAAACTACTTTTGATGCACTTAAGGATAGGACAATCGCAATAATGGGCTATGGCAGTCAGGGGCACGCTCACGCCAGACACCTTCACGAATCCGGGCTTAACGTTATTGTCGGTCTCAGAAAAGGCAGCTCCAGCTGGGCAAAAGCCGAGTCTGACGGCCTGAAAGTCATGACTGTTGAAGAAGCTGCAAAAGCTGCAGATGTTATCATGGTCCTCCTCCCTGACGAAAAGCAGGCAGAGGTTTACTATTCCCAGATAGAGTCCAACCTGAAAGCCGGAGATGCCCTTGTTTTTGCTCACGGCTTCAATATCCACTATAACCAGATAGTGCCTCCAAAAGATGTGGACGTCTTCATGGTTGCCCCCAAGGGTCCGGGACACATTGTCAGGAGAACCTACACTGAGGGCATCGGGGTTCCGGGCCTGATCGCAGTCTACCAGGACGCAACCGGAAAAGCCAGGGATCTTGCTCTCTCTTACGCCAAGGGTATAGGCGCAACCAGGGCAGGAGTTTACGAGACCACTTTCCGTGAAGAAACCGAAACCGACCTTTTCGGAGAACAGGTTGACCTCTGCGGAGGGCTTTCTTCACTTATCAAGACAGCTTTTGAAGTGCTTGTGGAAGCAGGGTACCAGCCCGAAATGGCTTATTTCGAGACCTGCCACGAAGTTAAACTCATTGTGGACCTTATCTACGAAGGCGGGCTTGAGAGGATGTGGCACTCCGTTTCCAATACTGCTGAGTACGGTGGTATGACCGTTGGTCCGAGAGTTATCAATGAAGAGTCCCGCGAAGCCATGTACGAAGCCCTTGAGAGGATCCAGAACGGCGAGTTCGCAAAAGAGTTCGTCCTCGAAGGAATGGTCAATCACCCTGTGCTTAAAGCCATGGAACGCCAGGAAAAGGAACACCCGCTTGAGGTTGTCGGAAAACAGATCCGCGCAAACATCCCCTGGCTCAACAAGAAGATCGATGACGACTGA
>DUGS01000039.1:1045-4461 GCA_013331265.1 Methanosarcina sp. | reverse complement strand
ATGGAACGCCAGGAAAAGGAACACCCGCTTGAGGTTGTCGGAAAACAGATCCGCGCAAACATCCCCTGGCTCAACAAGAAGATCGATGACGACTGAGAGTGAAGTAACTCTTTTTTGTTTCCTGCCGGGTCAGTTATATGAGTCCGGCGGGCTCATTCTCTTTTACGGCTCATTCTCTTTTACATATCTTTTTCACGACTCGTTTTTCTTGCTATTCGCTTTTTTAATCAAAACTTACTGTTTTTTGGATTCTGTTATCGAAGTTACCTGACCGCATGCCGGTAAAGTTTAATAACTCACTGTTGATGTTTTAACAGAATATTCATAACTCTAAAATTGAAAACTCAGAAATTGAAAACTCAGTATGGAGAGAAACTATGCCAGTACCAGGAGAATACAAAGTTATTGACGCCATCCTAACCAGAAGGAGTGTCCGTGAGTTTAACGACAGACCGATCAGCAAAGAAGAAATCAACACAATCCTCAATGCAGGCCGCTGGGCTCCTTCCGGTTTAAACAACCAGCCCTGGCGTTTTGTAGTTGTAAGGGCCCCAGAAACCATTCATAAGCTATCGGGATGCACCCATTATTCCAGTATTGTTGAAGGGGCTCCCTTGCTTATCGCAGCTTTTCTTGATACCGAACATTCTTACGACAGGACAAAAGATGTCCAGGCGATAGGGGCTTCTATCCAGAATATGCTTCTTGCCTGCTGTGATCTTGGCCTGGGCGCGGTCTGGCTGGGGGAGATCCTGAAACAGCATGAAAAGGTTAACTCAATCCTTAACTGCCCGTCAAAACTCGAGCTTATGGCAGTGCTTGCTATAGGAGAACCTGCTCCCGGAAAGCGCACTTCTACAAGGAAATCCCTTTCTGAACTTGTGTTTGATGAAATATATGGACAAAAATGGGAAGAGTAAGGCCCTGAATTTTACGCAAATTAGTATTATATAACACGGTTTCTTAAAGAATTTATTTTCTTTTGTTTCCTCATACATTTTTTCAATATAATAACATTAAATATTATGAAATCAACGAAAAGTATTAAATAGAAGCTTCTCATACATACATATGTCTAACGAACGGACGTAAAAATGGGAAACGCCTCCTAAATCTGTGCATGAACTTGCAATGCTGGAATTCCTCACCTGTAGTGCAGGCAGGTGTGGAGTTTCAGGTGCAAGGGAAATGCAAGAAAAATTCTGCTCGTTGTTCAGTAATTTTTTTATATGTCTTTTCCGACCACTCTTATTGAAACAAAAAATTGAGAAAAGTCATTACAGGTGTTTTGTAAATGATATCTTTCTAATGCAGAGAAAGATCAAAATTAAATTGAATAATCAGGGTGAATTTCACCTGATTTTCAGGTTTCATTTTTTAAGGCTCTGAGTATTAATCCATATCTTCTATGGAAAGTCAGATCGTTTCGTTTGATTCTGCTGTTATGAGCTTTGAGAGTTTTACCCCTTTGAGTGCCATCATAGCTTCAGCAAGTTCTATTATCTCTTTTCCTTCTCCGTCCAGAATAACTATCTCAAAACAGTCTCCATTATCAAGGTAAATATGTACAGAAGACTTTATCAGGTGAGAATACTGGTGCTGAATATCTGTCAGGGCATTTGAAAGACCACGTTGTGTGTGGTCGTAAATTACCGCAATTGTTCCGACGTGATGGCCTGTAATACCACTCATCCACTCGTAGTAGGAAATATAACTCCTGATTGAGTCCCTTATGCCTTCCGAGCGGGAAGAATAACCTCTTTTTTCAATAATCTTATCAAATTTATCCAGAAGAGCATCAGGTAGTGAAATCCCTATCCTCATAAGTTCTGTTTCCATCATACTACCCACCAGGTAATTTCAAATTCATTGAAATGATATTACTTTAGTTATTGTAAATATTACTATATATGTTTATTTCACTTGGTTACTAATATAAAAAAGTTGGGCTGTTGTTACAAACGGAAACTGTAACTGCAAAAATAATTAAGATAATTTGTGGTCATACCTGAAGCATTTACTCTGAAAGCATCTTTATTTGTTATTTTTTAATAACCACTTTTTAACCCCTTTTAATAGACCCGGTTATCTTTATAATTTACATCCCTACTTCAAATACAAATCATATTTCTACCCTGCAAGGTGGGAAAATAAAGCTTGAAAAAAACAATTCTGGGAATTCCAATCATCAAAAAGATCTTTTAGAATTTGCCTGATTGTAGGCTTTTGTAACACTTTTCATTCCCCGTAGCCAGCTCAGGGGCTTATTATCCCGTACTGCAAAAAGAGCCTATAATGAGGTATATAGTGTAAAAATCGAATAGATGACAGTATTGTCACATACAGTCAAATCAAGGAAAAATGTAACTAAGATATACAGTAAAAATATTTTCGTTTTTTTCGAGCTCATTTTTTATCCTCATCGCATCTTCTTTCGGAATCCAATATGTCAGGGGACCATCACTATAAAGAAAACGAATATCACACCAAACAAATCTTTCCACTCTAATATCATATTTATCCAGTATTGCAAGAAATTTTTCGTCCTGGGTTGCTTGTTCAGAGACTGTAAAAACGTAATAATCTCCTGTTCTGATGACATGAGCAGGAGATGATATAATCCAATCTTTTTTCTCTTCCTTCATCGCTTTATTAAGCTCGTTTCTTATATCCCAATTATCTTTGTCAACCGTTATGTAATATCTTTCATCTGTAGTGTTAGTATCATATCTCATTCTATAGTTCCGAGTCATGTTAATGTTTTGAAGAATAGCTTTTACTTCTGATTCAGAAACTCCATCTTTAAATTGAATAGCCATACCAGCTACTTGCGACTCAGGATCTGGAGTAGATGTATTAATTGGAGCTTGTGTAAATAGCACCCATAAGATCAAGAAACTCAGTACAACAATAAAGACCGTAATTTCCTTTTTAATATTACTCATTTCTACCACATCGCAAGTGATGATATGTTTTAGGAGAGCAGAGGAGAATCCCTGTGAATTTATTCGTTGGATGAATCCGTCATCTCTCCCATAATATGTATTTACAACGTTTTTCTACTTACAAATTATACTTTAGTGTCAAGCTCTGCTTTGGAACTCACTTTCCGCAGTAACTTTTCGCATATTCACAATTTTTCATGCTATCGATTTTCAATAAAACGTGGATTTATTGGATTTTTATGCAGGAGGTAAAGCAACTATATGGTTCATCATAGAGACCAAAAAACGATATCATTCAATTTTCACCAGGCGCTATCATGAGCCATAATTACTTGAATATGTTCCAAAAACTTTAGCATGGAAAATATTAGTTTTTGTAAAAATACTGCCGAATGTGGGTATTATTAAAAAATAAGGAATTTTGAGGAATCTAGCAAATCATCAATCAATTCGTGAGTTTACTATATTCCT
>DUGS01000039.1:0-953 GCA_013331265.1 Methanosarcina sp. | reverse complement strand
ATATTGATTTTCGAAAAAATACTGCGGAATGTGGGCCGCATCACTTTTTCTTGAACTTCCATCCTCCATATAGACAGGGCAAGCTTCCCAATAATCCGAAGCCCGGAGTAGAGTTATTTTTGTTTGATTCATTTTCATTTGAACTATTACCATTATTAGATTCTGAATTATTATTGTTTGAATTATTTAGTTCGACAGCATTTTTTTCAGAGGAGGATAAATTAGTTTTTTCAATTTCTGAATTTTCAGTTGCATTGGAGGTTGTCCCTGTACTTTTGGCAGTCATATCAGAATATGTAAGAGGTACTATTACAACTCCAGTAGGAAGGATTCCTGCATTTACCGTAGCCGCAACAGTATCTGTGGCTGTGTCAATTACAGAGACATTGCTGCTTCTGGAGTTTGTCACATAGACCTTTTTCCCGTCCGGCGTGACTGCAATTCCCATCGGTTGTTCTCCAACAGGCACGTTGGCTATTACATTATCTGTGGCCGTGTCAATTACAGAGACGCTATTGCTATCAAAGTTCACTACATATACCCTATTTCCATTTGGGTTGATTACAATTTTACGAGAAGAAGTTCCTACAGGTATAGTGGCTATTACATTATTCGTAGCTGTGTCAATTACGGAAACAGTGTTATTGTTAGCTACATATACTTTATTTCCATCAGAAGTGGCTGCAACAAGATTGGGTGAGTTTCCTACAGGCACAGTGGCTATTACATTATCCGTGGCTGTGTCAATTACAGAGACAGTGTTGCTGCCATAGTTAGGTATGTATACCTTTTTTCCGTCCGGCGTGACTACAAGTTCATAAGGACTGTCTCCTACAGATATATTGGCTGTAACTTTGTTTGTAGCCGCATCAATTACATAGATAGTGTTGTTGTTACAATTTGCAGCATAGATTTTTTTTCCATCTGGGGTAAATGCAATACTATAAGTACTC
>DUGS01000045.1 GCA_013331265.1 Methanosarcina sp. | reverse complement strand
GCCCTCAGTGAAGCTATTGAAAGGATAAAAGCCGAAGCCCCTATATGGAAAAAGGAGTTCACTGAAAAAGAGGAATTCTGGGTCCACGATAGAGAGCAGACCTGATAGCAGACAAAAATGCAAAAAATCCAATAAGAAAAGATAAAGAACTAATTAAAAACAGAGCTAAGAGCAGCAAAAACCGGGATGTAATTGAATGAACGGAAAAACAGAACTTAAACCGGGGAGGACAAACACCAGAAGTGCTATTATCCTGGCAGGCGGAAGAGGCCGCAGGATGGGCATGGTTGAAAAAACCCTTCTTGAATTTGAAGGAAAAACCATCCTCGAACGCCTGCTTGAAAACCTGCTCCGGGTTGTGGATGAAGTTGTCCTTTCAGTCCGTGATACTTCGCAGAAAGAAAAACTCATTCCGGTGCTTGAAAAATTCCCGGACCAGAAAATCCATTTCTGTTTTGACACTCGCGAAGATGCCGGTCCCCTTGAAGGCATCCGGGCTGGGCTGCTTGAATCCGGATCAGAATACTCTTTTGTGTGTGCGGGGGATATGCCTTTTGTAAATCCCGAAGTTGTTGACCTCCTGTTTAAGAAAGCAATCGGACACGATGCTGCTCTCCCGAGGTGGGATGAGAGAATGTTTGAGCCTCTTCATGCGGTCTATTCCAGAAATATGCTTCCTGAAATTGAAAAAGCCTTTGAGAGAGGTAAACATTCGGTGCTTGCGCCGGTTTTTCAAATGAAGGATGTTATTTTTGTTGAGGTTTCGGAGATTCGGGAAATTGATCCTGAGTTAAGGACTTTTGCGAATATCAATACGGTTGAAGACCTTGAGAGTATGATTGGGTCTGCGGTTAGAAAAATGGAATTGTAATAAAAACTCATATTCACTGTTGTTAATCTGGTTATTAGTTATTAAGTTATCAATTAGTGCTCACATGGATTATGGATAAATAATAAACTGGAGATTGGGCAAAAATCCTAAATTTGTGATTTATTAGTCCTTGAGGGCTTATAATCTGGATAATAAAGCTGATATTTTAATTTTTAGTGCATATTTCCATGTATTTGAGAAAGCCGGTCTCCTTCGTCGACCGGTGAGAGCCCGGGGTATAAGAATCGATCTTCTCCGGCAGTTCTGGTACAATGAAGTAAAACTCAACTGATACAACCTTACTCGCTTACCAAACCTTTCTTTTCCCGCTCGACGCAGGAGAGCGGTCTTTCCCGTAATAAAAAAGAAGAGAAATAAGAAAGCTAGATAATATAATCCTCCAGAAAACTGTAAATAAATTAGCTGGAAATCATTGTAAAAATGAACAAAACTAATTACTCTACTTGAAAAATATCCTTTTTAAGTTTCTTTTTTACTTTGGCATGAAAGTGCCTTTAAGTACTTTCATTTTGGCATGAAAGTGCTTGGAAGCACTTTCATTTTTTGTGCCTGCTATTTGGAATATTTCATGTGCGTTTTTTCTACCTGTTCTTCTTTTTGTGAAGAGCCGCCGGACAAGCTGGCGGTTTTTCCTATATTATGTGAATTTAAAACCCATTTTTGGGGATAAAGGATATTTTCTGTCCAGCATTACCTTATTAGCTTGCCATGTTTTCCGCTTAATTTCATTGCATGCGGGCATCCTCGATCTCAAACTCGACCCCGCGCCTTTTAAGCTCTTTTATAATCTCTTCCATAAACACCCCGGGTTCCTGCGCATGGCTGTGGTGGAACTCTTTTGATTTTCCAGGATCGCCGCCTACGCTTGTTATATATACGCCACAGGAGGAGTTTTTTACGAACATTTACGGTTACTCAAACCTGAGCCTGGAAATAGTCACGATAAAGAAAAGGACTGCCATTAACAGTAGCACCCCCACCTCTGTCAATATGCCCGAAAACCCCAGGTCAAAATATAATAGATCGTAAAAGCCCTGCATTGCCCAGTATGTGATAGTAAGGTGCGCCAGATCCTGCATGAATTTGGGTTCCAGGAAGAGCGGCCACCAGGAGCCTCCGATTGCGGATGTTGTCATAACTATCAGTAGAGCAACTGAATTAGCCTGGTCCTGAGTTTTTACCAGCATTGCCAGAAGCAGGCCAAGACCTGTGCTTGCAAGAGCGATGGCAGCCATGAGAACCAGAAGGGCTAGCAGGTCACTGCCAAGGTTCAGGTCAAAGACAAAGTGGCCAAAGGTCAGGAGAACCGCAAGCTGTAAAAATCCTTTAATAAAGTTGCTGGTAATTTTCCCTCCTATGATGTCCGCCTTTCTGAGAGGGGCAATTACAAGCCTCCTAAGGGTTCCTGAATCCCTTTCAAGCAGCAAGCTGATTGCCCCTTCCTGGACAGTAGTGAACAGAAGGAACATAACCGCAAAACCTGGAACATTCTGGGTAAATATCGTGAATTCAGCTACATCAGCAGGAGAAATGCTCTCTGTGACCACACTCACAGGTGAAAGGTCTGCAAATTGTCCTGCCACATCCACGATTTTGGATATCTGCTCTTCGTCCCGGACCGGGACTCCGTATGCAGACACGGTCTTTACTGCAACCATGCTGGTGCTCAACCTGCTCGCATAGCTTTCCAGGAGTGTTTCCACCCATTCGTTCTGGTCTACCAGAGTAGGGTTGACAATTAGCTGTATTTCAACGTCCTTTCCCAGCATAAGATCTTCCGTAAAGCCCCTGGGAATAACAACCATGGTAATTTGTTCGGATACCATGGTAGTTGCATCAGGTTTGACCCTCTCCCTTGCCGCAAACTCATTGGATTCCATCTCCACGTGCAGGTAGTTATCAGGCTCTTCCAGAAACTCAATTAAACCTCTGGAAGCTTCTCCATTGTCAAGGTCCACAACCAGCACATCGAACCCATCTTCTTCCGCATATTCCGGGGCCAGGGCCAGCCCCACTATCGAAATGATGATCATGGGCAAAAGAAACATTACTAGAAGGGAATTGCGGTCCCGCAGAGTGATCTTTATGTCCTTGGCAGCAATGATATGGAATTTTATCTGGAGTCCTCCCATTTTCTATCATTTATAACTGCTTTATTTATCGCCTGAGCTTTGTCCCTGTGAGATGCAGAAAAAGGGTCTCCAGGTCAGGTTCTTTTATCTGGATGGAGTCCACTTTTGTACCGGAGGCTGTCAGAATGTCAACAATCCTTGCCAGCATTTCCCGCCCTTTCAGGAGCTGAATCGTCATAGTCTCCCCGTCTACTGAGATTTTCTGGACATTGTTGGTTTTTTCAAGGGATGTAATGGTATTTTGCATAATATCTCGGGCTTCGACCCGAATTATGTCGCTTTCTCCAACCAGTTTCATCAGACCTTCCAGAGTATCAAGGGCGATGAGTTTCCCATTGTCCACTATAGCAATGCGGTGGCAGAGTTTTTCTGCGTCTTCCAGCTGGTGCGTGGTCAGGAGCACAGTCATTCCCTTTCTGTTGAGTTCCAGAATAGTGTCGTATATCCGCTTCCGGCTCTGGGGATCGACTCCTGCAGTAGGCTCGTCCATAAAAAGGATTCTGGGGTTGTGAAGGAGTGCTACTGCAATGTTTATCCTCCGTTTCATGCCTCCCGAATAACTTTGAAGAGGTTCGTCCGCTCTCAGAGTTAGCCCGCTCATTTTCAGAAGTTTGGCTATCCTCTGCTCTCTCACTTTCCTGGGAAGCCCGTAGACCTTTGCATAAAACTCAAGGTTTTCTCTGGCCGTAAGGGTAGGGTAGAGGCTGATTTCCTGGGGCACGACTCCTATTATCGTTGGGTCTGCGGTGAAGAGAGCGAAATTGTAAGAAAGTGCGTGTTAACCGTTGTTGATCTGTTAATTACTTGTTAAATAGTCAGTTAACATCATCATAGTATCTAAAAAGGATTAATATACCTGGGATTTTGTAAAAAGTCCTAAATTTGTATTCTTTAGTGTTAAGGGTATTATATCCAGAAAATATGGTTGAAATTATATCCAAAAAATATGGTTGAAATTATCAATTTTTTACATTTCTCTATATATCTTTATGAGAAAGCCGGTCGCCTGCGACGACCGGTGAGAGCCCGGGGTTATAACCGGCTTTCCGCAGATGTCCTTTCAATTTTCACAATTTCTCTTGTTATCGTTTTTCTGAAAAACACCCCGGTTACTCAAACATGTATTTTTGGAATTTCCCAAAATTTTCGACCTTTTGCCTTCATTGAAATACTTTCTATTCCCATTCCCAAAGCTTCAACTGAAACAATTATTGCAAATTTTCGAATAATTCTCCAAAAACGATGACAGGAAAAATGTTATTTTTTTGCAGACATCTGCGGAAAGTCAG
>DUGS01000057.1:8413-10613 GCA_013331265.1 Methanosarcina sp. | reverse complement strand
GCGGGCTCCCGAATCGCAATTCGGGTGGCGCAACTCGGGTGCCGAGACGGGACTCGGGATGGAAAGGTATTAATTAGAGAAGTATGAGTAATAATATGTGGGTTATATCAGAGAAAGCCACCTGACAAAACTAAGGAGGTAATAATGATGTGTAGTGTTGGAGACTCTTTTGATTTAGATCTGGAAGGAAAATTACCGGTTAAACATTATGTTTGCAAGAACTGTGGGAATAAATTCAAAGGTATTGGCAAGAATGTAAAGTGCCCTTCCTGCCAGTCAGGCAATGTTGCAGAATCCTGATAAGAATTCTGATAATCAACTGGATTTTTTAGATACTTATTTTTAACATGAAAAAACCGACTTCTTCCAAAGACATTTCACTGGACGAAAGTGAAATGCTTCTCCTGCGCGGCACGGCAGGAATAGTGGCTATTGTGAAAGCAGGTCCGAATGGGCAGTTCTTTCTGGAAACTGAAAACGAAGAGATTGTACTCGGAATGGAACCCCACGACCTGATTGTTGCTTCTGCACTTTCTGTGGACGAAAAAACTGAAAAAGGGCTTAAATGCGTTCTCTTCATGATTCGGGAAATCAGGTCGCCATTAATAGTTCTTCCAAAGAACCATCCTGCATCACCAAGGCTTCCAATCGTGGTATCGGCAGGTAAAAAGACTGTCCTGAACTGCAATATCACACCCGGAACGCACCCGAATCAGGACGTGCTCTGCGGTTCAAATGAATTTGATAGCATGGAGATTATAGGGACACCTGAGGGTGTACAAATTACAAATATGCCACAGTGTGAAGTATTAAAGGTTAGTTTTGATATCTGACCAGCACATCTCTTTTAATTTGATCCTTAATTTGATCCTCAGGATATACTTGCCGGAGTGGAATTGTACTTATATCTACTAATTTTTAATCTCAACTTTGTTCTAATTTTTTCTATTTTTTATTTCTTTCAACATTTTGTTTAACGTATTTTTTATCTGAATTTTACTTAACGGAATTTTGGATAGTTTGAAATATTTGATTGGACAAACATATAAAAAAGTTATTTTTTGGAAAAAGTTTGGCCCCAAATACTGTCTTAGGTTGCAAAACAATACCTCTGAACCTGACATCTGAACCTGTAGACCTGGAAGGTAAACCCCACCTATCTGAGAGAACAACGCTCGAATACGATATTGATGCAAAGCGGCCGGGATGAAAGAATGAAGAATCGAATTAATGCAGTTGTAACTCTTTTAATATTTCATATTATACTGTTTTTCCTTTTTACAGGAGGATGCCTGGAACAAAGTTCCAGGTTAAGCATGGAGAATGGGAATGAAACTACAGATGATACAGATGAAGTGGATAATGAAAGCTCTTCAACTGGTCATCTGAAAACCGAAGAAGTAAACCTTTCTGATTTTGAAACAGGAAATTCGTCTCTTGCGGGTAACTACAGGCTTGAAGCCCTTGATATAGAGCTGAAAGCTCCCCAATATGAACTACCCCTTGAAGAATCAGATATTTCAAACTATGGAGAGTTTTCGCAGAGGTTTTTGACAGATGAGGCAGCTCTGGAGAAGCTTAAAGAGAACGGATTTGTGGTAATTTCCAACCCTTACAATCCGGAAGAAGAAGATATAACTGCTATGTATAGCAGGCTTGGAAGCGAAAGGCAGCTGATTTTCATAACTTCGGATACCCTTCTCCACCTCTACCATGTCCAGTTTGACGACAGTATGAGCCAGGTAGAGCAAAATGAACTGTACGACCTTTTGTGGGAACTTGACAAGGCCCTGCTTGATGCTTCAGTTGAAGAATACAACAGCGCATCAGGAGAAGAAAAGGAAGCTGCAAGGAGAAACGCAGCTTACTTTGCGGTTGCACTGAGCCTGCTCCAGCCTGAAGAAGAGCAGATTAAATATCAGTTTGATATTCCTTCTTCTGTAAAAGATAACGTCAAAGCTGAACTTGCTCTAATAGAAGCACACGAAAGCTTTTCTGCCTCTCCGATTTTCCTGTATAATGAAGACTATTCCCAGTATGTGCCAAGAGGCCACTACACCCACTCCGAAAAATTGCAAAATTACTTCAAAGCCTTCATGTGGCACGGCAGGATGAGCATGCTTCTTAAAGGAAAATTAATCGAGGCCGAAGACCCGGAAAAAGAAGCCCGCATCCAGACCATCCAGGCAAGCCTGATTAC
>DUGS01000057.1:0-8310 GCA_013331265.1 Methanosarcina sp. | reverse complement strand
CAGGATGAGCATGCTTCTTAAAGGAAAATTAATCGAGGCCGAAGACCCGGAAAAAGAAGCCCGCATCCAGACCATCCAGGCAAGCCTGATTACCTCCAAGCTTGAAGAAAATCCAGATCTTTTTAAGAAATGGGACCGGATTTATGCAATCACTGCTTTTTATGTCGGTGCCTCTGATGATCTTGGACCTTATGAATATATGGAAGCAATGGGGAAAGTATTTGGAACAGGGTCAAGGAATTTTAACACAACAATGATGGAAGAGCTAAAAATAGAACTTGCAGGATACCGGAGCCCGGAGATCTATGGAGGAACAGGAAGCGGAACCCATGAGCCAATTCTGACGGCTGAGCAGGCCGATGAACTTCTTGAGGATACGAAAGGCTTCAGGTTTATGGGGCAGCGTTTTATCCCGGACTCTTACATCTTTTCCAGGCTCACTGGTCCCTATACTAAAGAATACACCGGAGATCAGGAACAGGTGCCTTTTACCTATAGATATTCCGAATACGGAAACGATAGGGGCTTCCCGCGCGGGCTTGATGCAATGGCTCTCATGGGATCTGAGAGGGCTGTTTACTGGCTTGACGAACTGAACGATTCCAGTTATAAGAATTACAGTATCCAGTATAGCGAACTGAGTTCTGAGTTTTCGAATTTCAGTGCAGCCGACTGGAACAGAAACCTCTACTGGTCATGGTTATTTTCTCTCAAGCCTCTCCTGAATGACTATGGTGAAGGCTATCCCACCTTTATGCAGACTGAAGCCTGGCAGGATAAAGAACTGAGCACTTCTCTTGCTTCCTGGACCGAACTCAGGCACGATACAATTCTCTATGCCAAGCAAAGCTATGGGATGAATGATTCGATGCCTATGTTTGGAGATAAGCCCATTGGGTTTGTGGAGCCTGTACCTGAATTTTATAACCGGCTGCTTGCTCTTACCCGGATGACTGCAGACGGGCTTGAAGAAATGGATGCGCTTGATGAAGATACGGGAAGAAACTTTGAAAGCCTTGAGAGGAACCTGGAAAAGCTCATTGAGATTTCCGAAAAGGAACTTGAAAATGAGGAACTGACAGAAGAGGACAAATATTATATTTTCGAGTTTGGAGAAATCATCAAAATGAGCGTTGATTCCGATGAAGAAACAAGGAAAACTACCCTCGTTGCAGATGTCCACACCGAACCGAATAACGAACTAGTGCTTGAGGAAGGGACAGGGTACGTAGACATGGTAATTGTGGCTTACAGGGTCCCTGATGGCAGGATTTTCCTGGCTGCAGGCCCCGTTATGAGCCATTACGAGTTCAAGCAGCCCATGTCTGAACGCCTGACAGATGAAAAATGGAGGGAAATGTTGAAGGAAAAACCGCCGGAAAAGCCGGAGTGGGTCTCAACATACAGGGCTTAAAGCCCTGAAAAACATTTTTTAATTTATTATTTTTCAATCTTAAATTTTTTATTTTTATTTTAAATTTTAGTCAAATTTGAACTGGAAATGACTTAGAGTTGGGGTATGTAATAATGAATTTGGGAAGATACCGCTCGATTGAGAACAAAAAACTGATATTTTTTCATATTAGTCTTTTACTGATAGTGTTTTTTACCTCTGTAAATACTGCTGTGGCAGATGAAGACTCTGATGAGGCAGAAAATCCTCAAAATCCCGTACAATTCGTTGGGCCGGTTTCAGATTACGGGCTGGACATGGATGGGGATGGGTTTTATGACTATCTGGTGGTTAAATTTAACGCCCAGAGTAACGTGCCTTCCAATTATTATTTCACTGGAGACCTGAGCGTAGACCTGGGTTTTCATGAGAGTAAAGGCTCAACAGCCCACGAGTTTCGTATGCTTAACCTCGCGAAAAATTCTACCTACCTGGATGAAAAAACCAGTACTGTAACCCTTAATTTTGAAGGAGGCAGAATTCGTAAGAATGAATTAAACGGTCCCTATGAAGTGAAAATAAGTTTAAGCAACGAAAGCTGGGGCTTTGGCAGGGGGGTTGAACATACCACAGGAGCATATGAATATGTAAAATTTGAACAGCCGGAGTTTCTCCTCTCAGGTCCTGTCCGCTCAAAAGCCAGGGCAATTGAACTGGCCGAACAAAATGCTTCTGAAGCAGGGATAGATCCTGGAGAATTGAAGGAGATAGATATTTCCTCAGAGAGAAATGGAGAAATCTGGGTTTTCACATTTGAACAAAACGGGACTCAGGAGTGTTTTGCTGTAGAGGGGAATACTGTTGAGGACATCAGGCACTGGACTCTAAACGAGCCAGTGTCGAAAAGGACTCTATCTACTCCTTTCCTGAACATAGGTTGTACAGTTACTCTGTTTGCAGTTGCATGTTTATTTGCCATGAAACCTTCTGCCAAAACCACAAGTAAAAGAACTTGCACCTGCAAGATGAAAAGTCCAGAGGAGAAAAGATAACTGAAAAAATTAAATCAGGAAAAAAAGAGAAGATGACTTTTATATAAAAGTCAGGGTTTTTATATAGAAACCTTCTCTTTGTCGCTGCCTGGAGCTTTCTGTTCCTGTTTTACCTGAGCAATCAGCTTTTCAAGCTGATCCCGGGAAATGCTTTTACGCTTTTCTTCAGTGCAGACCTTGACTTTTTCGATCAGGGCACAGAGCTCATCCCGTTCAAGGCAGAAGCCGATGCTGTTGATGATGCCTTTCAAGGCTTTTGTGCCTGTGTGCTTTCCGACAACAAGGTTGCGTTTTCCGCCGACCATCTCGGGGAGGAAGAGTTCGTAGGTACGCGGCTCTTCCAGAATTGCAGCTACATGGATTCCGGACTCGTGCGTGAAAGCGTTCTGTCCGACAACGGCTTTGTTTACCGAAGGAGTAATTCCCGAATATTCCGAAACCATTCTGGAAAGAGAGGTAAGCTTGGTAGTATCATAGCGGTCTATACCGTACTGAACCCTGAGGGCGACCAGAACCTCTTCTAAGGAAGCGTTTCCTGCCCTTTCTCCTATAGCATTAACTGTCGTATGGAGCTGTTTTGCTCCAGCTTCGGCAGCTGCAAGGGTGTTGGCTGTAGCCATGCCAAGGTCATCGTGGCAGTGGATACAGATAGAAGTGTTTACGGATTTGAATATCTCATTTACAAGATAGTAGGTTGTAGTAGGGTTCAGGATGCCAACTGTATCTGCAACGCTTACGTACTGCACTTTATATTCGGTTTCAACTTCCTTAAAAGCCTGCTTGAGACGGTCAATCGGGGTACGGCTTGCATCTTCGGCTGCAAAACGTACTTTTAAACCGTGATCAGTTGCATATTCTATGGCTTCCTTGGCGCAGCCGAGCATATCCTCAAGACTTCGGTGGTACTTATACTTGAGGTGCATGTCGGACATTGCAATGAAAATGCTCACGATATCAACGTCACATTCAAGGGCAGCGTCCACATCCCCCTTTACTGCTCTTGAGAGACAGCAGATCCTTGAATTAAAGCCCTGGTTTGCGATTTCCTTTACAATTTCTTTTTCGTATGCGGAAACTACCGGAAAGCCGGCTTCTATAACCTCAACACCCATGGAATCAAGTTCACTGGCCATTGCCAGCTTCTGTTCTTTCGAGAACACAACGCCAGGGGTTTGTTCCCCATCGCGAAGAGTTACGTCACAGATTTCAATATCGAGGGGGCGATATTTAATGAAATCCATAAGTGTGTTTCTGGAGTACTGCTCGCTCTCTGACATGGTTAATGTTTCCCGTGATTTTATTATTTGAAGAAGTTTATAATTACTTTTAATGATATTTGTATTAATAGCCCTGAAAAATAACTCAAAGGCCTGGATAAGAATTATGAGGCTAAAACGCCATTAAATGTCAAAAAATCTTATGTTTAGCAAGATTAGCATTAGCTTTACCTACATATGTATAAATGTTTTCCTTGGAGGAAAAGAATTTCCGAGGCGGTGAAATTACATATTTTCAGAAAGAGGCCCACACTTAGGCCCACACTTTAAGCTATCCAGCCTTTTCAAATTTAAAGAAAATAAGACAATAAAGTTAAAGAAGAATTTTTCAGGAAAGTTTCCGCTGAACCCTTTCATAAAAGCACGTATCTGAAATTCTGACAAAACGTGCAGGATATTTTGATTTCCTTAATTTGACAACATCCTCAGGTTTGATCCTGTAAGATTTCTGTCCGTCAATTGCAATTACAGCCTCTTTTTCATTGTCTGATAGTTTTATCGTGATTTCGCTGTCCGAAGGAATTACCCAGGGCCTTGAAGAGAGTTTGAAAGGGGCAACAGGAACCACAACAATTGCATTTACCCTCGGATTTATGATAGGACCCCCAGCACTCATTGCATATGCGGTCGAGCCTGTAGGGGTTGCAAAAATCACACCATCCGCGCGCATCTCATCAAGAAGGCAGTCATTGACATAGACTTCTAACTGGATAATTTTCGCGGGTTTTGCAGACATTACAGCAATCTCGTTTGTAGCTGTTTCAAGCATTTCCCTATTGAGAAAGACATCCATGCGCATCCTTTCGATATACGAAAAACCGTAGAGCACTTCTTCTATAGTCTCAATAGCATCTTCAGGCTCCACATCTACGAGAAACCCGAGAGTGCCCATATTAATTCCCAGTATAGGGAGAGGGTCTTTCATTTTGGCAATATTCCTGAGGACTGTCCCATCGCCTCCAACAGTTATAATAAGTTCTACTCCTTCATCCCTCATTTTTTCTACAGGAGTCCCCTCAATACCCAGGACATTAGCTGTGGAAGTAGAGACATAGATCTTCACTTTTGAATGGAAGTTTTCGATAATGTCCCTTACCATCTGAAGTACTTCAGGCCTATCGCAGCGCGATGCGATTCCTATCTTTTTGATTGCCAAATTATCCCCTTGAGAGTAAACTTAACAGTTTTTTATGCACTTGCCCGTTAGATGCTACCATCTCCACTCTGGCGGTAACATTATCAGGAAGCCTCAGGGTATTTCCATACCCATCAGTAACACGTCCTCCTGCTTCTTCAAGGATAAGCTGGCCTGCTGCCACATCGGTTACACGCAGGGCTTTTCTGACGTCAACAAAAGCATCAAGCCTTCCCGAAGCTACATAACACAGTTCAAGCGCCACGCTCCCGAACAGCCTTACGCGCCTGACATTGCTGCTTATCTTCAGGGTCCTTTCCACATTATGCCTGTAGCCGTATACGCTGACACAGAGGTTATTCAGGTCCGAATTAGGAGAGGGTTTAATTTTATTTCCGTTAAGATACGCTCCCTTTCCAGCTTCTGCATAGAACTCCTCTTTTAGTGCAAGGTTACTTACGTACCCGAATCTCAGGTCTGAGAGGTCATGAGAAGTAAAAGCAATTGAAACGTTGTAGAAAGGAATTCCTGCAGAAGCATTGTATGTCCCGTCGAGAGGGTCAAGCACAACAGTAAACTCAGGAGAATTCCCAATAAAGAGTTCTCCAAGCTCCTCGCTGAGTATCCTCATGGATCTGCCGTCGGCTTTAAGCACCTCAATTATAGCATCTTCTGCTTCCTGGTCTATACGGGCAGTCGGTGTTCCGTCAGCCCCCATGCGTATGAAGCTGCTTGCCGAACCAGTGCCCACAAGGTCAATGGTCGCATCGTATGCAGCCTTAAAAACCTCCTGGCACAACTTTAAAAAATTTGAATCTAAGGTCATATGAGGGTCGGATCCTTCTTATTTCAGGGTTACCGTTTACATAGCCCTGGTTTTGGAAACCGAGGCTTAGAAAATCAGAACTCAGGCAGCCGCTGAGGATTCATCTCAGAAAATTCATCCGAGTACACTGAGTCCTGAAAATATAAGCCCTGGAATGGGCTTAGAGCCCAAGGGCTTTGTTTGTTTTCAGGATTGATTTTGCGCCGTCGCTCTCAAGTTCCATCATTGCGCGGATAGCATCCACGTTTTCCGGGACCACAATGGATTCCTGGTGAATTGCCTGGAAGAAGTAGAGTTCTCCTTCGTTTATGGTGATGGAGTCAGACCAGACACAGTTCTCCCACATATCATTTCTTGGGCGCTTAATGTCCCTTGCAAATTCCATGATTTCAGCTGTGGAAGATATGCCCTGCCCTATGAAACGGACTCTGGACTGTGAACCGAGCACTTTCCTGACATCTTCGGCAGTGCACTCTTTATTAAGCTCCATGTTCACGGTATGCAGGTGCATGAGGGTTGTCGGGATTTTCATGGCAGCTGAGGTAATATTGATATGAGGAATAACAGTCTTCACATCAGGGCCGTGGTGGGAAGGCAGCTTTATAGGGTCAGGCACGATTGCGTTAATTGGCCCCTTCTTAATATCATTGGGATCTACAGCCCTCCTGGCAAGGGTTACCCTGACTTTATTTACCCCAAAGGCTTTGTCTATTGGATAGATGACCCTGCAGAGCCCTGTGGTATTGCAGGAAACAACTCTTACGAAGTCAAGGCCCAGAGCCCCTTCGTAATTTGAAACAGCATTAAAAGAGTAACCGGCAAGTTCATGATCCTCACCGCCCTGCCAGATGGCCTTTACCCCGGCTTTTTCGTACAGGGCTTTGTTTTCTTCCCCAACTCCTCCAGGAGTGCAGTCCACAACCAGGTCGGATTTCTCCACCATTTCATCAATGCTCCCGGCAGCAGGTATTCCTGCTTTTTCAAAGGCCCCAAGATTGGCAGCAGGAGCATATATGTCATACCCAAGCTGGTGAGCTACTGCAGCCTCATAGTTAGGTTTTGTCTTAGAAACCCCTATGATCTTCATATCATCCTGAGCCTGTACGGCATCTGCAACTCTTTTTCCTATAGTTCCGTAACCGTTTACTGCAATCTTTGCTTTGACCATTTATTATCCTGTCCTGTTTAATTCTATTATATATATTCAGGAGGTTTTAAATTGTAGTTTAAGTTATGGTTTAGATATGGTTTAATAGCCTTAGAAGCTGAAAATGTTTTTTTGGATTTGCGATTTTCGGGCAGCAAGTTACACAAATCTAAAACCCAAATATAAATTTAAAGTGTTTCATGCATTTATAATGTATGTATGCATTAAAGAGACGCTGTAAACTACCCTATTTTCCACCTAAGATATAAATTTTATTGACAAGTATTTCAAACGTTTTACTTATGCCTGCGTATCATATCCTAGATTACACTGAGGTTATAGATTAAAAACAGATAAATGCTTTTCTCGGAAATTTACCAACTTTGAAGAAAATAAGTAACTATTCAAGGTATAGTTAATATTCAGGGTATAGTTAACCGCGCTCCCTTGAACGCCTCTTTAACTTGCCTTTCAATAATCAATTATGATATATATTACAAGATCATTATATATTTGCAGATTAAGGATAATATGGTTTCCTCTTTTAAGGATAATAAGGTTTCCTTTTTTTAAGGATAATAAGGTTTCCTTTTAATCCTAGGGAACCGCAGGTAGGGACCTGAGAATAGAAACTCAGCCCCTACCATCTACTTCTAAACTAAACTTCGAAAAACCACCTATTTTATCTTTTCTGGATCATCCTGATCTTATCGCCAGATTGTGATTCTATTAAGGTTTACATTAGCTCTTATCTTTTAACCTTAGCTCTTATCTTTTAACCTTAATTATACAGAAAGAAGCTAAAATATGCATTTATTTCTATTTTTACATGGCATAGGAATTTATTTATATTCCAGATATTAATCATATAATATGTCTTCACTGGTTGGTAACGCTGAAGCTATCAGTCAACAGGTCTCTCAAGATGCAGCTTTTGGATGCGTCATTACTCTGGTAATCATTGGCCTTATTCTGCTTTCCCTTTTATTTTTCACTTTACGCCATGATGTCCGGAGTAAGCCAACTTTCTAAAACACTTCCTGTGCCTGGATCTTTCAGGTAAACATAGCTGTGATTTTTTCTCTGTTTCTTAAAATAGTCGGGGCTACGACTGAGCACATCCAATCAGTAAAATCTAATGTATTTTTGCGGCTCCGGCATGTCTGGATAATCTACAAGTTTGCTTTTTGATTACTTCGAGGCTCATAGCTCAAGGAAGCGACCAGATATCCTCCTATCTTCAAAATGGGCTTTTATTCATATGGTATCCGAAAATCTCGCCAGCTTATCTAGCAGCCCTGCAAAAAAGAAACAACCGAAAATTGATATTTCTATTACCTATTTTCCTGGTATGAAAGTGCTTTACAAGTACTTTTATTGATTTTCAAGTACTTTCATTTATTGCACCTGCGATTTAGAAAATTTCATGTGTGTTTTTTTATATTGAGAAAAGTCACTCTCCTTCGTCGAGCGTGACAAG
>DUGS01000010.1:4548-4834 GCA_013331265.1 Methanosarcina sp. | reverse complement strand
GCGTTTTCGGACAGCTTCCAGGCCCTCGAGCACCTGAATGTGAGAAGCGTCATAAACCTGTTTATCACTCATCGTGGTTAATTCTCCGTAAAAATCTGGTAAAGTTATTTATTTTAAATCTCATAACATATTATACATTTTTTAAAACTCGCAGGGGAACTCGGTTCGAAATCGAACCTTAAAAGTCGTGTCAATTCTCTGAGTCTTCGCTTTTTATTATGATACATATATATTTAATATTTATGTTTCTACCCTCAGCCAGATTCAATATGCGCTCATACATTTT
>DUGS01000010.1:3976-4381 GCA_013331265.1 Methanosarcina sp. | reverse complement strand
CAATATGCGCTCATACATTTTAAGTCTTTAGATCAGCCGTATATTTAGCCTGATTTTTCTGTCCTGACTCTCTCAAAAAAGGTGATTTTTAGCATAATTTTGTATAAAAAATACTCATTTCAGGTTAATTTTTCAATATGTTTTTAGTTTAAATAAATATTTTCTGTTTCACAGAGAAAAATTTGCTTCTCTCAAGGAGGTCAGGGCATGACTCGCGGCATTTAAGAAGTTTCAAAAAGCATTTTCATGATATATTCTGGTTCTTTTTCTGAATATATCGATTACTGATACGAACTATTTCTCTGGAAAAAGCAATCCTAAAAATATGTGCATTATACTATCGGTTAGCTTAGAACTACTATAATCAACTACCGTTTTTTAAAATGACTGCTTACTGTAAATGAC
>DUGS01000010.1:0-3781 GCA_013331265.1 Methanosarcina sp. | reverse complement strand
GCTTACTGTAAATGACTGCTTACTATAAATGACTGCTTACTATATTTCTGCTGGCAGAGTTTCCAGACTTCTGCTTTTATCCACTGCCAGCACTCTCTTGATAGGATCTTTTAAAATTATTTACAGGTTTAGCCAGGACCCGGTCCTTTACATTCAATCTCAGGTATCATTATCTTCGTTTATTATCTTCTTTACTGCTATTTTCACCCGGTTATCTCAAATCATGCCCATTTCTTTCAGCCGGGTAGGGAGATAAACCTCGGTTACGAAGTCCAGACCTTTTCCTGCAAAAGCCTGCTGTTCAGCCTTCTTCCCGATATCTAGCTGGAGCTTAATCTGCTCTTTCCAGTAATCAGACTCAAAGCGTGGGTCGGAAAGTTCACTCCTGAGGGCGCTTACATCCTGTTCTGTGAGTTTGTCGGTTGAAAGCTCGTATTCCACGATATCCGAAGGCTGGAGCCCCAGAAATTTGGCTGCCGGGGTTGCCATGAATTCCGAAAGGTGAGCACTTTTTATGGCCCCGTAAGCAACAGAGGCATAGATCCTGTAAGACCAGGGGTCGCCGTCAGTAAAAACTGCCACAGGAATCCCCAGTTCCTCATTCATGCGTTTTATTATCCTGCGGGTTGACCTTGCAGGCTGACCCTTTAAGTGGACAAGGATTGCATTATAAGCTTCATCAAACCCGTTTTCCATCAGACGTGCGTACATACCACCGGTTTCTATGGCAATAATCAGGCTTGCGTCGTGGTTTTTAAACTCGATATTTTCCACGTTGAACGGGATCTGGTATCCACCTTCTCCCACATCCTTCTGGCAGTGGATATTCCGCTCTCCGCGCTTTGTCTGTTCAGAGATCTCAATAGGCCCGAACATAGTAGCCCCGTCTTCCTCTGGACGCATGTGGAAATACTCTCTCTGGAGGCTCGTCAGGAGTTCCAGGTCTTCAATCAGGCGGTCGCTTTCAGACTGTTCTTTGAATTTGGCATAGTCCCAGCCTTCGGATATGTAGTAAAGTTCTCGAAGTGTTGAGCCGCGGTTATGGGCAAGGTGCTCGTTTATGAGAAAATCTGTCGCATAAGTGGTTTTCAGGAGCTGAAACGCCCCTTTTACGGTCTTTGCACTCCTTTCGCTTTCCCTGTCTCCATAGACCCAGACATCACTCTCATCGGAATATTCTATGTTTGCTTTGGTCCTGCTTGGAAGGCTGACACTCGGGATAACCTCGTCTTCGAACTGGTTATAGATCTTTTCTGCAAGCTCAAGCAGTCTTTCCTTTGTCAGGATATCGCCCTGTCTTATTTTGGTATTTGCTTCGTTATTTGTTTCTCCTGCCATTTTAAACACCCTTGAAAGCTTTTGCACCGGTTACCAGTTCTTCTTCAATTCCCTCTACAATCAATTGAGGAAGCTTTTTGAGTTCTTCTTCGGTTGCAGACTCTATTTTGTAGCTCAATACTTTAGAAGACCCTGCAGCTGCCGAAATATCCCAGACATAATCGTAATCACTGCCCATGGCCACAACCTTTGGCTCGGGTTTTGCCCCACTGATTTTGCAGGGGAGCATTTCGTGCACCCTGAATGAATAGGAAGAAGTCCCGAAATTCTTGACCTTTATTGCCACATCTGCAGTCCCGTCTCCGTTGCTTTTTATTTTCCTGTGAACGAGCAGGTTTCCCATAATATTTGCAACGACTGGATTTATGTCAGGGACATCTTTTTCCAGAATATTTGCAACCTTTGCTGCCATTTTCGGAAGGACCTTTGTAATTATGATTTCTTTTTCCCGGCGCTTCTTGAGGTTGCTCTGCTTGCTCAGGTAATGCTTGAGTTTTCTTGCAACATCTTTTATTGCAAGGTCCACTTCCTCTTTAATGACAGGAATGTCTGCAATAGCGTCCTTTGATTCGGAAGTAAAAGGCACGTTAATAGAAGCAACATGGATCAGGAGAATTACAGGACCTATAGGAATCCCGCCTCCAGGCTGGTTTAAGCCGTACTGCTTCCACTTGATATCTTCTACGGCATGCGTGGTCACACAGCCGCCCTGCTGGTAAAGTAGAGGCACACGGTTTGCAAAACGCATGATGCTGATCTTTTCTTCTTTCGGGAGATTTCCCCCATAAGCAAGCCCGACTTCCACCACAAAGGGGTTTCCCGAATATACGGCAGGTTTTCGTGTGCTTGTGGCAATGAAGTCCACGTTTGTCTCTTTCTCAAGCCCCCGGTAAATCAGCTCTTCGCCTATAGGAGAGAGGCAGTCTGTCGGAGGGGCCATAATCTTTACCTTCTCAAAAGCTTCAATTAGCTTTCTTGCTTCGTGGCGGCCCAGAGCATGAGGGTCGATTTCGGTATCAAGCCCTGCAGCTTTACAGATTTCCTCGGCGGTCAGCAGGCCTATTTTACAAAAGGAGTAACGTAGGAACGGGGCAAGTTTCTGGCGCTCCGTGTAATGGAGCATTTTCATGAGGGTCCCGAGTTCTATCCCTTCAGGGTGAGGCAGGATTTCTTCTGCAGGCTCAGGCATTTTATCCGTAGCCCTTTCAAAGACTTCTTCGCTGCCGTCAGGGTCGATAAGGGTTATCCTTGCATGGGGGTTTACAATTGCAGTGGCTTTGAGGTATTCATAAATGGACTGCCTCCTCCCTTTTACGTAGGCAGCCTTCATCTCAAGCTCAATCTGGGTCCCATGCGGGCGGAACCAGTCTTTTTCTTCATCTACAAGGATATCGGGCTCATTTGTACTGGTATTGATCATGAGTTCGTAATAATGGGCAGGAGCATTTGGTCCTGTTTTTGAGAGGATTTTTGTGTGCCTGCCTGCGGTCATCTGGGCATAGAGGACAGCTGCCGAAATTCCTATTCCCTGCTGCCCCCTGCTCTGCTTGAGGGCATGGAACCTTGAACCGTAGAGCAGTTTTGCAAAGACTTTGGGGATCTGCTCTCTTATAATCCCAGGACCGTTGTCTTCGATAATGACGGTTACATAGTCCTGTCCTGTCCTCTCGACCTGGACAAGGATATCCGGCAGGATTCCGGCTTCCTCACAGGCATCGAGAGAGTTATCCACTGCTTCTTTTACAGTTGTTATAAGGCTTCGAGGCGCAGAGTCAAAACCCAGGATCTGCCTGTTCTTTTCAAAAAATTCTGCTACACTTATCGATTTTTGTTTTTTGGCGAGTTCTTCTGCAATGGGGGCTTCCATGAACTTTTACCTCAGGGCTGAAAAATTAATACGATGTTTGAAATGAATTTGATGATTAAAATATTTAATGTTTAAAATAAATCTAATGTTTGAAACAAATCCGGTACTAAAAGTGTAATAGAATTACTTCTATTCAGAGAGTTTTATAACAGTGTTCAAAGTGGAATTTGATGTCTAAATCAGGCATTCTTTCTTAATAAAAGGGTGAGGTAATAAATATTTATGCCTGTTTAAAAAGACATCGATTCTTGCGACTCTTTCTGCCGGAATTCCATGTTTTCAGGCGTAAAGGAACTCAGAGTTCCGCACCTATAATTGTCTGGGTCGCGGTTACGGTTTCGCTTTCCCTTATCCTGTCTACCACGGCATTGAGTAAGCTCAGGTCTTCAACGTCTATGATGATGACAAAGTCATACTCTCCAAAAACATGGTAGACGTCCTTGATCCCCTCTATATTCTTTAATTCCCTGTATGCTGCTTTTTCATATCCGGGCAGCACGTTTATCATTGTGACTCCTATGACCATGGTTATCAATAAGAAGTAACGGCTGCAAGTTATTTATTTCTTATCCGACA
>DUGS01000172.1 GCA_013331265.1 Methanosarcina sp. | reverse complement strand
CGGCACCGTGTTCGAGAGAAATTGCATTATAGTTCATCTAAAGCTCCTTTTGTAGTTCATCTAAAGCTCCTTTTATCCACAAGATTCTATAAACTTATTTTGTGCTATTCTTAAGTCCAAGCTCGATGAAGCTAATCCAGGTCTCCAGACTTTCCCAGTCGTGTTTTGAAGTAAGGATAACAGGCACATCAGGATTTAAGGAAAGTATGTCGTCTTTCATATTCTCGGCGTCGACATCAACTGCATGGGCGATGTCAACCTTATTTATAACTGCAAGCTCTGCAGTCTTGAAAATCATGGGATGCTTCAGGATGATGTCGTCTCCTTCCGTTACGCTCACCACAACCACTCTGAGGTGTTCTCCAAGCTTGAAGTCCACAGGGCAGATCAGGTTGCCTACATTCTCAATTATCAGGAGATCAGTATTATTAAGATCTATCTCACCCAGCGCTTTTTCTACCAGCTTTGCATCCAGATGGCATTCCTTTCCCGTATTTACAGGAATCGTAGGCACTCCAAGCTTTTTGAAACGAGAGGCATCCATCTCTGCAATAACATCACCTGCGATCACAGCTATTCTATATTTTTCTTTGAGGTGCTTAATTGCTTCCTCTATCAGGGTGGTCTTGCCTGACCCTATGGCTCCCATAATATTCACTGAGAAAACCCTGTGTTTGTCAAGGGCCTTCCTGTTTTTTTCTGCAATTTTGTCGTTTGCCTTGAACACATCATGTCCCATATGGATTACATGCATTAACATAAACATCACTTGGGGGATATTTTTTATTTTTTTACTGTCTGCTGTTCAATTTTCATTTTCAGTTTCGATCTCTATGCTTTTAATGATCAGTTCTCTACCGCCTATGATATGAGCCGGTTTTCCACAAACAGGACATTCCATAGCGGCCACATAAGCAAGGAGTTCACTTCTGAGTTCGCTGCTTTCCCGTATCTGTTTTTCGTCAAGGGTTCCCGTGTATCCACACTCGCATTCAAGGGAAGGAGGTATCATTTCCACAATAAGATCTGCATTTTCTGCAATACTTCCCTCTGCAAGAACCTTGAAACAGAAACTCAATTGTTCAGGATTTGTATGGGATAACCTTCCCATCTGAAGAGTCACATGTTTGACTTCTGTGGCTCCGTGAGCTTCGGCAGTTGACTTAACCTGCTCGAAGATCTCACAGGCAATGGAGAGTTCATGCAAGCCTGCCGCCTCCTTCCCTGGAGTATTTAAACCAGTTGTAGCACATACCTTCCTGGCTGACCATGCAGGGACCTGATGGGTTTTTCGGGGTGCACTCTTTTCTGAAGTTTGGGCACTTGGAAGGTTTTGCTTTCCCTGTCAGAATAGCTGCACAGATACAGCGTTTTTTATCCTTCTTCTCGGCTTTTGCTCTTATCTCTGCAAGGGGAGCAGAATAAAGATCTTCATACTTCTTTACAGCGTCTTTTTCTTCAAACTCTTTCCTGAGCACAAGCCCTGAATCTTCTATGTTTCCTATACCTCTCCATTCAGATCCCGAGGTTTCGAATACCTCATTCATCATTTTCAGGGCTATTGTATTCCCTTCTGGCTTTACAACCCTTGGATATCCGTTGTCTACCCTTGAGATTCCTTTTTCTGCCTGCATCTGTAAGATGTTTATTCCAAGAAGTATGTCTCCTGCTTCAAACCCGCTCACGACAACAGGAAAGCCTTTTTCTGCGAGCGGCTCAAAAGGCTTTGTCCCTATAATGGTTGCTACATGTCCGGGAGCAATAAAAGCATCAACATTTGTATCACTTGCAAGGAGATTGATTGCAGGGGGAGTTTGTTTTTGTGAGGCAAAGAGGCTGAAGTTTTCGGGCGTATCTCTCAAGAGAGCTGCCGCATTTGCAGGTACTGTGGTCTCAAAACCTATCCCGAAAAAAACTACTTCTAGCTCCGGCTTTTTTTCTGCAAGGGCAATTGCATCGTCTATACTGTAGACCATCCTTACATCTGCCCCTTCAGATTTTGCATCCAGCAGGCTTTCTGCCGAACCGGGAACTCGCATCATATCTCCGAAAGTTACAACAGTCGCTCCGCTTTTTGCAAGGGCGATTGCAATATTAATATCTTCTTCAGGAGTGACACAGACAGGACAACCAGGACCGCTTATTACCTCTATATTTTGCGGCAGCACACTTCTGAGCCCGTATTTCGCTATGGTTCTTTCGTGCGTCCCGCAGACATGCATTATACGAAGTGGTACTTCCGAACCTTTGATTCTTTCAATTAGATTCTTTTCGAATTCAGAAACAGCTGGTTTTGAAAGAGATTTTCCGTTTTCCATATTATCAGCGTCCGCTTTCAATGAGACTCGTTTTCGAAGGAATCTATTTCCTCAAGACCAGCCATTATCTTGAGAAGGCGCATGGTTTCTTCACTTTCCTCTTCCGAAATCTCAGATATCGCATATCCAACATGGACAAGGAAATGTTTTCCAATCATAGACTCATCTGCACCTCCCATAAGGGCCATATTTACGTCTCTACAGACCCCACCCATGTCAATAGTTGCTGTGTTTTCATTCACAATAGCCTTAATTTTTCCAGGAATTGCTATACACATGTTACCTCTTCCGTTTTCTTTTAAAAGATAGTCATTTTGCAATTAATAAGTATAAGATTAGTTTTCTCGCTCGAGCTATTTTAAAGGATCTGTTTTTCCTTCATCCAGTTACCGCTAAAAGAAAAACATATGTCCATAATGAATAATTATTTATAAAACTGGGTTCTAAATTCTAAAAATAAACCTATCGGTGGAAATCGCTTTTTCGCAATTCTATGGTTCTATTTTATAACTTTTTTGTTTTTCCATTTCATCTATAGAATTTAAAAATGTCTTTTAGGGTTTACAATCTGTCCAGGCGAAAAAATAAGCTTTTTTTGTATTCCTTTTTCTTTAAAGCCTTCTTATAAATAGTTTTTCGGCAAGCGCTGCAATTGGAGATACCAGAACAGGAATTTTAAATTGTTTTTATTTTATTTATATCGTTCAGAAGCTCCTTAGAATTCTATTTGCGCCTGTTAGGTATTTCCTGTATTTCTCGAAAAGTATTCTATACTTCCCATATTTACATTGTTTCATAACAAGAGTGAATTTTTGAATATAATTCGTACTCTATAACAGCACCGACCTTCAAAATCAGCCTGATTTCCGAATTATTTTTTTCTTTGAAACTTTCTGAATATATCAACATGAGTGGTAAAGTATAGTATTACGGATAAATGACAGTATTATTATTTTTAACAATTTTATATATTATTTAATATAAAAAAACACCCTTCGCCGATTAATATATTTATCGATCAAAGTAAAAATCCTTAAATACTATTCCCTCATTCAAAACATTAGTGAGGAATTTATAGTTGTATTTATATAATTCTGAAGAGTTTTTAACTAGTTTATTCTATAGTATATAAATTCGGGTAAAAATCAAGATGTGGTAGAGATGAGTACTGGAACGACAAATCTTGTCCGTACACTGGATAGTGTGGACTTCTTAAAAATGGATCGCCGCACCTTCATGAAGGCTGTAGGCGCTCTTGGAGCAACTGCATTTCTTGGCACCTATCAATCAGAGATTGTAAATGCGCTTGAACTTTCAGAGACAAAACTTGTCTGGCTCCATGGTTCAGAATGCACCGGGTGTTCAGAATCTCTCTTAAACGGAGGGAACCCTGATATTGCACAGGCTTTGACAAAGCTTAAAGTCAACATTGTTTTCCATGAGACTATCTGTGCACAGCAGGGAATCTGGAATGATGGTAAGCTTGTAAACACCTCCGAGCTTAACTCTGAGATTCTCCTTGAAGACACTTACAAAGAAGGTAATTATATCCTGGTCGTTGAAGGCTCAATTCCGAACGGTCCGGATGGTTCAGGACGCTATCTGGTTATTGGAAACAAGCCTTTCAAGGAAACCCTTAAAGAAGCTGCTCCTAACGCTGCCGCTATCGTTGCAGTCGGGGCCTGTGCCTGCTGGGGAGGAATTACCAATGCAGACAGCGATGTTGAAAAGGACACAGACTACAGAGGAGTTGCTTACAAAAAGACTGATGCATCAAAAGGCATGCTTAAGGAACTTGGCATTGACAAGCCAGTAATCAATATCCCAGGTTGTCCTGCTCACCCTGACTGGATTCTCCTTACCTTAGGCGCAGTAATCCTTGGAAAAATAAAGATCCCTGCCGACCTTGGTGCCGTTCTGGACGAATACGGCAGGCCAAAGGTCTTCTTCCCGCCAGACCACACAGTGCATGAAAACTGCCCACGCCGCGGATACTATGACAGAGGAGAGTTCGATGTTGAGGTTGGTGGAGAAAAGTGCCTCTGGAAATTAGGCTGCAAAGCCCCTTATGCCCATGCTGACTGTGGAATTAGAAGATGGAACGGTTCAGTAAGCCTGTGTACACAGGCAGGCGGTCCATGCATTAACTGTGTAGACCCTGGATTCCCTGATTCATCAAGACCATTATATGTTGAAGTCGAAGATGAAGGAATTGTCGGAACAAACATCGATACAGTAGCCAAAGTCGCAGTAGGTGCTGCTGCAGTTGCTGCAGGTGTACATGCTGTTAGGAGAATGAAAGGAGAGTGAGTGAAAAATGGTAAACGTTACAGTAGACCCCTTAACCAGAATTGAAGGCCACCAGCGCATATCCACTGAAGTAGGTGCTGACGGTGTTATTACCGATGCCCAGTCATCTTCTCTTATATTCAGAGGCTTTGAACGCATCCTGCAGAAACAGGACCCAAGAGACGCAGCTTTTCTTACCCAGAGAATTTGTGGTGTCTGCCCGATTTCTCACGGATTGACAGCCACAAATGCTCTTGACAACCTCTACGGTGTGGCGGAACACGTTCCTAAAGATGCTCTTGTAATGAGAAACATTTTCCAGGGCCTGAACATGATTGCAAGCCATGCAACTCATATATATGTCCTATTTGGCCCTGACCTTGCAAACCCAGCGTACAAAAAAGTCCTTACAACACTGGGAGATACA
>DUGS01000022.1:29934-30963 GCA_013331265.1 Methanosarcina sp. | reverse complement strand
TTTTTGTCACTCTCACCTACTTTTCCAGAATTTATTCTGCTTTTACAGCTTTCAGTACAACTGCTCCTTCCAGATTTTCAGTTCCCACACTAAAACCTACGTCCTCAAAAAGCTCTTTCCATGCCTCTGCCGACAGTTGAGGCCCGTGGTGGTGATGGTGAGCCAGAGGCTCAATCGCAGTTAATGACCCGCCTTTTTTCATCACCCGCTTAATTTCGAAAAGTGCAAACTTAATATCTTCAAGGTGGTGGAGCATGAAAAAGCAGGTGGCAGTATCAACAGAATCTCTTTCAAAAGGCAGGGCATAAGCGCTTCCGGTCCTGAACTCAACATTGGGCACTCCGAGGACTTCTGCATTCATCTGTGCCTGGCCTGTGAGTGAATCATGAATATCGATGCCGTAAACCTGTGAATCGGGGTTATTTTTTGCAATTTCCATTGTGAGGCTCCCGAAACCACTGCCGATATCAAGGATAGTTTCTCCTTTTATTCCCGGTAGTACAGCAGGTAGTGCCTGTGCCCTTACACGGGCCATGCGGTCTTCAGGAAATTCAGCCTTTTTTGTTTTTTCTGCATCTATTGAGGTAAACGGAAGGATAGCATAGACCTTTGAGCCGTTTACCGCCATCAGGCCCCGAACATAAGCACTGCCTGTTTCGGCTACTACCAGTTCTACAACGGAAACTCCGACGTCCCTGCAAAAGCGCAGGTTCCATTCCTCCCTTTTTTCAGGGAACCGGATATTCAGAGGAGTATGCACCACAATATAATGTGAATAGTCCGGGTTGAAATATGCTGATACGGATTCGGGCTCTTTAAGGCGGATTTCGCTTATGCTTTCCCTGAAAAGGGCAAGAATTTGAAGGGAAGTTTCATCAGCCTCGTTTCTTATGCTTCCAATTTCTCCAAACATATCTCTGAATTTGATTTCAGGGAATAAAAGTTCTCTTGTGGAAAGCATGGCAGGAAGATCTCGGGGCAAGAGCTATAAACGGCAGAGAGAAGTTAATAATTCCGGAAAACTTCTAT
>DUGS01000022.1:28293-29756 GCA_013331265.1 Methanosarcina sp. | reverse complement strand
CTATGCTGTTATTATGAAGGATATGATGGAACGCTGTAAGCTTGCATAAAAATATAAAATAAATTAAGGACCACCTAACAGGACAGTATTATATATGGCCGAAAAACTCCCACCTGAATATATAAAGGAGTTGGAATATGCGAGCCTGCTGCATGAGCAGGCGGTCTGCGACCACGAAAAATGCAGAGAGTTTAGCGAAAAGTTATCCGATATTCTGGTTGAGCTTGAGGACATGAAGTTTTACAGGACGGCGGACAGGCTGATGAGCATCCTCATAAACTGCAAACCGAAAGAGGCATCTCATTGCGAAAAAGCCTCGCTTGTAGGGGAAATGATAAAAGACGTAGCAAAAGAGGCGCAGAGGTCAGCAGGAAAATAAACAGATCAGGATCAAAACATTTCTTTTTTAGCCATGGTTATCCCTAAAATAACCGACAAAAACATAGAAATTATGAAGATGATTGTAAAAGCATGAGGATTATTCCCGAATGGGAGATCAACGTTCATTCCGAAAAAGCTTGCAATCATTGTCGGGATTGATAGTATAATGGTAACGGATGTCAGGAACTTCATCACAATGTTTAAGTTATTGGATATGACCGATGCATACGCATCCATTGTCCCGCTTAATATATTGCTGTAAATATTTGCCATTTCAATTGCTTGCTTGTTTTCGACAATAACATCATCAAGCAGATCGGAATCTTCAGGATACATCTTAATAGGATTTGATCTCTGGATTTTTTCGAGGACAATTTCATTGCTTTTCAGAGAGGTGGAAAAATATACAAGACTTTTTTCCAGCTCAAGGAGCTGAATTAACTCTTTGTTTCTCAGAGATTTATGCAGCCTGCTCTCAATCAGGCCACTTGTTTTGTCAATATCCCGAAGGTACCAGAGGTACAGTTTAGAATTTTTGTAAAGAATTTGTAAAAAGAAACGCGTTTTTTTAAACGTATAAAAAGACTTTATTTTCCTTTCAATGAAATCCTTTATTATGTGGTTTTCACGAAGTGAAACGGTAACAATATTCGTGTCGGTAATAATAATTCCAAGAGGAACAGTATAATATACTCCTCCCTGAGCTTTCTCATCTGGCACAGGAGTATCTATCAGCACAACGGTGCAATCTCCATCAACCTCAATTCTTGCACGTTCCTCTTCATCAAGAGCAGCTTTAATATGTTCAACAGGAATATTCAGATTTTCCGAAACATAAGAGATTTCTCTTTCACCGGGGTTTACCAGATTAATCCATGCTCCATTTTCAACCTGATCCAGAGCGATCATTCCAGTATCTGTTGATTTGAATATCTGAAGCATGTTTATTTCTCCCTATAGTAACTGTTTTTAGAAGCTATAGTAACTGTTTTTAGAAGCCGCACTTTTTAACTCTAAATGAACTGGCAGTTTGTTGGCTTTAAGCAACGCATAAATATATAAATAGTTTTTTGAGCCAAATA
>DUGS01000022.1:16818-28053 GCA_013331265.1 Methanosarcina sp. | reverse complement strand
ATAGTTTTTTGAGCCAAATAAAAAGGTAAGTACAGTAAAAATGGATAAAAAGATAACAGAGACCATAGAGAGCAACGGAAACCTGCTGAAGTCCAGGTTTGATTGCCCTTAACCCGATGCTCAACAAAAGCGAGCTAAGAAACTAATTCATTACTACCACTCATTTTTTACAGAATAGAAATTCTTATATACGTTATTTCAAATATATTTGAAATAATAACTGGAAAATCTGGAAAGACCACGGTGGAAAAATGACTCTTGATTACCTTATGTATCTCATATCTGTCGGGCTTCAGTCGCTGCAGGAGTATCTAGCCCTGCACGTGCTGATGTGTCTTTTGCCCGCCTTTTTCCTGGCTGGTGCTATTGCCTCTCTCTTTTCCAAAGAATCCGTATTGAAGTTCTTCGGAGCAGATACCCCAAAATACATTTCATATACCGTAGCTGCGGCTTCAGGCTGCCTTCTTGCAGTCTGCAGCTGTACTGTTCTTCCTCTTTTTGCGGGAATCTACAAAAGAGGAGCAGGTATAGGCCCTGCGACCACATTTCTATTCTCTGCCCCGGCAATCAATATCCTTGCAGTTGTCTATACTGCTAAAATTCTTGGATACGACCTTGGAGCTGCAAGGGCCTTTTCAGCTGTGCTTCTTTCAGTGTTTGTCGGCTTGATAATGTCTTTGATTTATGAAAAGAAAGGAGCAGAACACGGGTCCATCAAAACATTTGGTGAAGAAGAGCATAAACACAGTGCGCAGCTTTTCGTTTTGCTCATTGCAGTTCTTGTGGCTCCGGAAATTATGTCCGGCTGGGGATGGAAATACACAACCCAGCTCCTTGCCTGGGCACCCATGTTAGGGCTTACTGCATATCTATCTTATAAGTGGTTCTCAAAAGAAGAAATTGAAAGCTGGATGGGAGAAACCTGGTTCCTGATAAAGCAGATAACACCCCTGCTCCTGCTCGGAGTTTTCCTTTCCGGGATTATGGTAGTCGTTCTCCCAAAAGAGTTCGTAGCGTCTCTTGTGGGAGGAAATTCCCTGATTTCAAACTTTATTTCTTCAGTATCTGGGGCCTTCATGTATTTCTCCACCCTTACGGAAGTCCCGATTATCAAAGCCCTCACACTGCTCGGGATGGGAGAAGGTCCTTCCCTTGCCATGCTCCTTGCAGGCCCAGCACTCAGCCTGCCAAGCATGATTGTAATTAACAGGGTTATGGGAATGAAAAAAGGCATGACTTACATTTCCCTGGTAATATTGATTGCAACTATTTCGGGGTATACATTCGGAGCTATGTTTGCATAAAAAGAGGTTTAATAGAAAAAGAATAAAGAAAGAATAAAAAATCAGGTGAAAAAAATGAGGATCGAAGTACTGGGTTCAGGTTGTGCCAAATGCAATAAGACAAAAGAACTTGCCGAAAAAGCAGTAAAGGAAACAGGCGTTGATGCGGAGATTATCAAGGTGGAAGACTTTGACAAAATTCTGGGATATGGGGTCATGATTACCCCCGCCCTTGTTATCGACGGAGACGTTAAAGTCGCAGGCAAGATCCCAAGCGTGGAAGATATCAAGAAATGGATCACCAAATGAAATAAGTATTAAATATGAATCATTAAAAAGAGGGGATAAAAACTGGCGGAAGAAACTAAATGTTCATGCGGCTCGGCAAATGTTGCACTTTTTCCCTGCGCAGGGGCATCAAATATTGGGCAACTCTCAAATAAAGTTGCAATTGAGCTCGAAAAGCAGGGAATAGGAAACCTTATGTGTACTTCGGGAATTGGGGCCAGAGCTCCCGGGATTATGAAATCTGCCGAAGCTTCTGACAGGATTATTGCAGTTGACGGCTGCCCGGTAAATTGTGCCAGTAAGACCCTCGAACTTGCAGGTTTCAAGGTTGACCGCCAGATCGTAATTTCCGAATTAGGGGTCAAGAAAACCAGGGACAGAAATCCAGGGGACGAAGAAGTATCCGAAGTCCTTGAAAAAGTTATGGAGATACTGCAATCGGAGTAATCTTCACCACATATTTTTATTTGTAGATTCCCCTTCTAACTTTCCTTCAAACTCTTAGTCAGCTTCTTTAGCTTTTAATCAATTTGAAATAGTTTTTGATTCAGTTTGAAGCTCTTGACCGGTCCCTGACTGATTTTAAAACTGGTTTGTTTACTATAACCAGATTCCGGAAAAAGTATATATGCTCATATATAAAGATATATTGATATGAATGAAGAAGAAAATTTGCAGCTGTTCAAAGCCCTGAGTGAAGAAACCAGATACAAAATAATAAAAGTCCTGCTTGAAGGAGAGAGGTGCGCCTGTGAAATTCCTGATCTCATCGGCAAGACCCAGTCGAATACCTCGATGCACCTGGCAAAGCTGCAGGACTGGGGAATTCTCAAGGTAAGAAAGGACGGAAAGATGAGGCTTTATTCCGTAGACAATGAAAAAATCCGGCAAATTATGAAAATACTTGAAGATTGAATCCTCTTTAAACAATTATTTCGAGGACGATTCATAAATCTCGCTACTATTTTCAGCAGTCCTTCTCTGATATATTTTCCAGGCATATTTTGAAATTTTACTGCAGCTAGATATCAGATCCTGAACCAGGTAATATTATAAAAAATTAGCTTGAATTGAAGTTATTATTGAGAGAAAAGTATATATCATAGATACAATATATCAATATATATTGATATAACGATAGATTGATTTATGATTGGACGCTCAGAAACCTTAATTGAATAGAAAAGAAGGAACCAAAAATGGTTGACATATTCTATCCCCTTCAATGGATTGCTGACAACCTGACATATGGTGTGTTAGGGATTGTACCGGATACACACCTCGCAGCCAGTGTCAATTTTATTATTTACGACGTAATGAAAATTTTTGTCTTATTAGCTGTAATGATTTTTGTTGTTTCCTACATAAGGACCTATGTAACCCCGGAAAAAACCCGAAAAGTGCTCGGAGGCAAAAAAGGAATTCAATATCATCTGTTAGCCTCAATGATTGGAGCAGTCACCCCTTTCTGTTCCTGTTCATCAGTGCCTCTTTTTATTGGTTTTGTTGAAGCCGGAATTCCTCTTGGAGTGACTTTCTCCTTCCTTATTACCTCACCCCTGGTAAACGAAGCAGCAATTGCTGCACTGTGGGCGACTATGGGTCTCAAAGCAACTTTGATTTATACAGTATCAGGCATTTTACTTGGTGTTATTGGTGGGTACCTAATAGGTCTCCTTAAGATGGAAAAATACGTAGCTGAGTTCGTTTACAAGGTAAAGGTAGGAGATTTGAATAAAAACCCCAAAGACCTGAGTGTAAAAGAACGAACTGCTGCAGCCTATGAATCTGTTAAGGACATAGTGGAAAAGATCTGGATCTATGTGATTATCGGAGTCGCTCTGGGAGGAATTTTCCATGGCTATGCACCCGAAGGCATCCTGGCAAAATATGCAGGCGAGGATAACTTGCTTGCAGTCCCGATTGCAGTTCTCATAGGAGTGCCTCTCTACTCCAACGTTATGGGCATGATACCTATTGTGGAAAGTCTTATTGGAAAAGGACTTCCAGTAGGCACTGCTCTTGCCTTCCTTATGGGAGTAACTGCGCTTTCTCTCCCAGAAATGATAATCTTGAAAAAAGTGCTTAAAAACGAACTGATAGCTGCCTTTGTTATAGTTGTTTCTTTATCTATAATTTTTACAGGGTATCTATTTAACATTATTCTGTGAGATTAAGAGTTCTGAAACTTAGTAAGACAGAATAAAATGTTAAGACAGAATAAAATTTCGAGAATCTAAAACAATAGAAAACAAAGCACGAGGTTAAAAATATGAAAATCGAAGTTCTTGGAACCGGTTGTTCAAAATGTAAGAAAACAAAAGAAACAATTGAAAAAGTATTGAAGCAAAATGGTGTTGAAGCTGAAATCGTCAAAGTGGAGGACATTGAAACGATCCTGAACTACGGTGTAATGGTCACACCTGCTGTCGTGGTTGATGGCGAGGTTAAGCTTGCAGGCAAGGTTCCGGATGAAAAGGAAATCCGGAAATGGATTGAATGAACATCTTGAACCTGCCAGATCCAAAATATTCATAATTAATACAAATTTTCATCTTTGGAGAAGGATTAATTATTAACCATGGAGAAGGATTAATTAATATTTTCAGATACCTGATAATTAAATTCAAAAATGAATTGAGGTGGGCATATGGCTGAAATTACTGTCAACTCCACAATATGCGACTTTACCCACAAAATTCGTGGAAGCATGAAAGGTGGAAAAATCATTGTGGATATCGAAACTCCGTGTGAAAAAATAAAGCAAGTCTCGCATATGGAAGTTCCCATGATGGAAACCATGGATATCAAAGACAACTATGTAATAGACAGGGCAAAAGAAGCAAAATGCTGCTCAAACTGCCTGGTACCCTGTGGTGTGCTTAACATTTGCAAGCTGGAGAGCGGATTTATCGCAAAGTCTCTGGCAAAAAAAGCAGGAAGCCTCAGTATTGATTTTGATGAAGTCTGAACTGGTTTAAAAACACATATATAAGCTGGTTTAAAAACACATATTCTTTTTTTACTTCAGTGCATCAAGCTATTAGTGATAAAGACATAATTATGGGCTTGAGAAAGCTCAGGTTGCTGAAAAGTAAGACCTGAAAAGTAAATAGAATAAAAGGGGGCTGCTGACAGCAGATGATAAGCACAGTACTCGTTCCTGTGGATTTTTCTATCGAAACGGAAGATTTGCTTGGCTGCATAGGGGAACTTAAAAACGCGGGATTAGAGAAGGTTATTTTTCTGCATGTGGTGGACATACATAAAAGCCAGGGGCTTACCCCCATGTTTGAACGAAATGCAGAGAAAAGAATCGAGGACTACACAGGCTTTGCAAGCGAACTTGAACTTGAAACTGAACCCCTGGTAATAGTAGGAGATGTAAAGAGGACAATTTCGGAAATAGCCGACCGAAAAGATGTTGATGCTATAATAATGGGAGCCACCACTGAAGGATTTATAAAAGGGAAATTTCTCGGCAGGACTACGGAATATATAGCACGCAGTTCAAAAAAAATGCTGCTGATCGAAAAGTATGATGCTCTGAAAGAAGGAAAAGAAGTTTATGAGAAGGCGTGCAGGGCAACTTTCTCGCGGGTCCTTATGCCTCTGGATTTTTCGAAAGAGTCAATGAAAGCTGTAGAACAGCTTCAGGAGCTTAAAGAGGTCATAAAAGAGGCTCTTTTCCTCCATGTGATAGATGATATAAAAGATATGGACCTTCTGGATGAACAAAGAGAAGAAGCAAAAGAAAAGCTCAGGAAAGTAAAGAAACGGCTTGCAGGTATAAAGAGCAAGCACCTTGTCGTTGAAGGCATCCCATCCGATGAAATTGTTAAACTTGCCAGTATAGAAGATATCACCCTGATTGTACTGACAGCCCGTGGGAAAGGAGATTTAATGGACATCCTGCTCGGGAGTACGGCAGAGAACGTACTCCGGAAAACCGCAAAGCCTGTGATGATCATCCCTGCAAGCAAAGAGTTCGACGGAGAAGAGTGGGACGAAGGGGAGGAATATGCCTGAAGAGGAGGAAGAAAGGGAACTCGATTTCTTCAGCAAAGATCTTTCTATCTGGGTTTCCTTTAAATTGTAACCGAGGTACATTTTTTACTCAATGCTATCCGGATATACGCTATAAGTATGGTTGTTTTCAACCCTGAATGTAATTGATTTATCCTGCTCTATAATATAGCTAAGGAATTTGTTTGAGGTATTATCGTAGACTTTGGTACCCCTTTCAGCCCTTATATCTACGTTTGCCACTGCATAGGAGCCGTTTGTGTGCGTATTGAATATGACAGAACGTTCAGTGTGCTGCAGGACATCAAAACTGGCTTCACAGGTATTACGGTTTATTTGACCATACTCATAAAAAGAGACAATTGATGCACCGTTTGAATTGTAGTTATCTACCCAGTTCATGAATTTTGAGCGACTTATTGAATATTTTATAGCCGGATCTTGATCAAGTTCATGCGTAAAAGCCGGGTACACCATGCCTGTCCTTGATGCCGGTTCCCACCATTCCCAGGTATCGTCGTCCAGGTTCCCAATGAATTTTTCCGCGTGGATTCCCGAGTCTCCGTTTCTCCAGAACATCCCCAGGTTTTCATATGCATAAATGGCATGCGTAATATTGTCTCTGTTTCTCAAAGAGCACCAGCTTGTAGGTTTTTGTCCGATTTTCTCATAAACATATGAATACCCCTCATCCATTACTTTATAAGCCTGCTCAGACGGGAGGCTGTTCAATTCTTTAGAATAGTGTACCCCTGTATCCCAGAAGTTATTAAAAACCAGACTGCGCAGGTATTCGAGATCTGAATTACTGTATTGCTCGAGAAGATCTATATCAAACCAGATAGTACCCCTGTTATTTTTGCTGTTAAGATAGCGTATACCCTGCTCTGTCGTATTTCTTACATGAGGTCCATCAATCCCGAAAGGGACCAGCTTATGACTTCCGACTGCGGTAACTAATTTCCTATCTGCCCTCTGAGCTATACTATAAATGTTTACATCCATGTACCTCCCTTTTGCTGCGAGAATAGATGTGAACTTGAGATACCCATTTGAGAAATCCGTATAAGGCAGCCTTTGCCTCTCAAAGTTATAAAAGCCAGTTACAATAGACTTGCCATCTTTCGTAGAGATAGTGTTTGTCTTGCTGCACCCATCAAACGTGATTTCAAAATCCAGTTTCTCTGCGGTATTTCCCAGAAATATGGCCTCATACCCGATATCCCCGGAAGAGTTTTCAAAATAACTTTTTAATACAACTCTATTATTTATTTCCTGAATAACCATCTTGGAACCCGGACTGTTAAGTTCAACAAAACTGTGAGTATCATCCGTTTTTATATCCATCGAGATTTGATATGTAGATTTAACCATTGGGGTTAGCCTGCAGATGTAAAGTGATCCGGTCTGCCTTGGTTGTCCCTGGTAATGGACAACTGGAAGAGAGGCAGCTTCACAGAACCTTTGAGTATCGAAATATTTCTTGAGATTTCCTGCATTCCTGTTTATCCCGAAATCAAAAATACTGTCTGCAACCGGAAGTAAACTGCAAGGAGATAAACAGGCACTCCGTATGGTTTTATAAGTGAGCTCTTTTGCGAGATTATTAAAAAAGATTTGCGATTTCAGTGTCCCGTAAATTGCTGAATATAGACAGTCATAAATTTTATTCTCCCGAAGTTTTGCAATAAAAATATTAGTTGGAACACTGTAAATTTTAGAATAATCCTGTGAAAACAGAGTAATGGTACCATGGTCAATATTTTTGGGATTTTCTGGATTAACTGTGTTAGGGGAAATGCTAACTCCTCCAATGCAGGACAAGTAACGGACAAGCTGGATAGATTATTCGAAAAGAAAGTATTAGTATGACAGCAGGGCCTCTTTTCATGATATTATTGCATGATACTTATACTCATAATACATGGACTGAACATATTCCATCTTAAAACCATGTTTATTTACAATGTTTTCTATTTTACGGGGGTTATGTGCATACCCAAGAATATCTTTTGGGCGATTTTTAAGGCTCGCTAAGATAATTTTATGGATTTCAAAACCTATTTTACAAAAAATGTTCCAGCATCCGGCATCTCGTGAGAATAAACCTATTTTCCATAATGGATATAATCGGGGGTCCAGAATATCAAAAAGGACTATTTTACCCCCTTTATTCAGATACCTTGATGCATTGGCAATAAAATGATCAATTTCTTCATATGTGAGGTACTGGATCACTCCGGCGGCGGTTATTCGGTCAAAGGAGGAATCGAGCTTCTCCCAGACAGTTATATCATCAGCCTGGATTAAAGTTATGTTTTCACGCTTTCTTTCCCTGATCCTTTTGCCTGCCTCTTCAAGCATTGATGCGGAAAAATCAGCTCCTACAAGCCTTTCATATTCCAATGCGTAATAAACCAGAAGCTCCCCGGCCCCGCAACCAAAGTCAAGAAGTGTTTTGCCCCCATCCAGATGGTATAACTTTTCCCTGGCTTCTTTGGATAAAAATTCCTCAGCCGATGACCTGTGACCTCCGCACTTCTTGTTTGCAAAAAACTCTTCCCAAACCGTTCTTGATTCAGACATGTTTTTTAAACCCCTGAAAATTCTATGATATATGTTTACCACGTGCAATCAAGGCGTTATATTGATCAGTTATTTTTAATGTATATGCGATCAACTTACGAATTAAAGAGTTGAGGGCGCAGTATTTTTTACCCATATGCGTATAAATATTTATAATTATCTGATATAGATTCATTTATTTGATTAAGATTCATTCATTAATTCATTCATTCATTTATATATTTATTTGTACATTTATTTGATTAAAATTCATATTACTGACGAGTAAGTAGCTTAATTTTGCCATCTTATTCTACAAGTATAAAAAATAGCATATATGAATCCATACAAACCAGGATGTGCTTTACTTTGACATCAAAATGAAGAAATTCAACACATATATTATATGGATATTAAAACAACGTATATGAGAAGCCCTATATTAAATGTGGTTAGAAATATTTATCTTAATTATTTAATAACACGAAGAAATACAGGAAAATATACAAGAAATACAGGAAAAATATACAAGAAATATACAAGTCAACTACCCCTCCCTGACTCCTTTGGATTCGAGGAAGGGGCTTGAAATTTCGGTGGAGTTGACGCATACCTCACCCACCTGTCGGGCTACGCTCTCCGAGGAAGGTTCCTCCTGCTTATAAAGATGAAAAACCTTACTTGAAAACTGAACTTCTTTTATTTATGAGCTATTGCTGCCCTGCGGACCTCGAGAAAAAAGCCAGTGAGATATTCAGCGCTCTCGGACACCCGATTCGATTGAAGATTACATACTTACTCTCCCAGAGAGACCACTGTGTCTGTGAACTGATATTCAAGTAAAACGAGAGGCAGAACCTTGTTTCCCATCACCTGACAATTTTGAAAAACTGCGGGATCATCGAAGCCTACACCAGCTCAAAATGGCTGTTTTACAGGCTGAACCCCGAATTTGCAGAGATTTTGAAGACGATATCCAGGGTGCAGGATAAAAAATCTGAATAAAGAAACACTTTCCATCGGATCAATTCACTGGTGCCACCTGAATGCCCAAAAAGAGAATTAAGGATTTCTCTCCCTGCACCGTACAGGGCTTGATGCGCCCTGCCAGCCAGATAAATACTTCTCTTAACTGGAGAGCTGGATTTCAATTCATATCTCTAAACCTTGATTGCATGTATGAGGTACGAGAAACACACGGAATTAGGAGTTTATTTTCGCTCTCCACAGCAACAGCAGGAGTCCTCTTCGTCTTTATCCTTTTTAAAGATATTATCATATATGCTTTCACCATACACGTTCGCCCACCCAATCTGAGACCCGGCAGCAACGAACATGGCAACAGCAATTGCTTCGGCAATTTCTTCCTTTGCAGCCCCTGCATCAACTGCCCTTTGAGAGTGCGCATCAACACAGAACTGGCAGCGCATAAGTACCGCAGAGGCAATTGCGATTAGCTCTTTTGTTTTGACATCAAGGAAGCCATCCTTGAAAATGGAATTCCTCATCTGTCCGAAAGCTTCAGCGGTTTCAGGTAACATGTCGTTTAAAAATGACACTTAAATTCCTCCGGTTAAAGTTAAAATAGAATAATATATTCAAAAAGTCAATATGTTTCAGGTATCTATCCAGTATCAACGACCGGGTTTTCTGCACAAACTGGTGTTCCAGCGCATTTCATTGCCGCGGGACTCGGGCTTATGTGTATATAGAAGGTCTTCATCATCCTGTTTATCCTTTTCTGAACCCTCTTCCTCTGGCAGAATCTCCTTTTTATTTTCCACTATTCAGTCTCCTTAGCTTGATAATTCGTAAGCCATGATCAATTTATATTGAATAAATATTGGAAATCAGCCTTAAAAACCTGTGGACGAGTATCAAAAATAATTGATATAAATAAAAAGCAAAGTACGCGAATTAAGGATAGATAGTGAAAAGGAGGCTGCTCCATAAAACACCCGGTATCCCGATTAAATACAGTCATCGTTCTGGAAAGTTTAAAGAGAAATAAAAAGGAAGAATGAAATAGCAAAGAAGAAGTGAATAAAAGTGAATGATAGAACAAATTACAGGAGATGACCCTTGCAGATGAACTCCCCTTCTTTTAACTCCAGCTCCAGAACGGACTATGACAAACAGTGGGCTTTTGAGGTTGCATATTTTATCCAGCACATTGGGACAAACCTGCAGAATCTGGGAAATTTTCTGAATATCGGGGACTATGTTGAAGCCAGAGTCCTGGTTGCAGAGATGAAACAAAAGGCAGAGTATGAAAAAACCCTTCAGCCGGACTTCAGGACTTCGGATTATTTTGTGAAGGCTCGAAGGCTGTTTAACAGCTTTCTGGACGAGTGCGTGAATTTTGCCGAACTCCTGAGGGTTACAACCATTCAGGAAGAGACCGGATGCGAAGAACTGCAGGACAAACCTGAACAGATCCGGAATTCTATCGACAGGCTGAACCTTTTAAAGGAAATGTTAACAGACGAGCTTCACCTTAAGGGCTGGTACTGAATGAGCCCTACTAAGAGAATTAATACATTAAAAATATAGTTTTAAATGAAAATATAATTTAAAACAAAAATATATATTCAATTATGGATTAAACAGATTTTCAATCATAGATTTTCCGGATATTACAGCCCTTTCCAGGCCGGTTCTACCCAAAAGGTAGCAAAAGATTATATACAGGAAAGGGGTGTAGTGTGTATCTACTGGAGTAAAAGACAACGGTCTAATTACTCTTTTGCCTGTATCACGGGGAAGAATTCAAAAAGTGTCCGGAACTTATCCAAGAAGCCATTTTTTGCTGTATAAGTTTATTTATACTAATTCTGAATTTCCCTGGTTTTAGGCAATTTTTCGCAGTGCCGGGGAGATTAACCATTTATGCGGTATATACCTGCTTTAGCTGGTATCATACCTGTGTTGAGAAGTGGGATTTTCCGTAAAGGAAACTGCCGGGCATGCGGCAGATAGTATGCAAACAGCAGGTCTGCAATCTGCAGAGCCTGTAGAAAACAATTGTAAATTTTAGAGTGAGTACATGGAAAAATTAGCAAAATTTAAGGCA
>DUGS01000022.1:0-16595 GCA_013331265.1 Methanosarcina sp. | reverse complement strand
AGAACCAACCCCAATTCAGGAAAAGGTCATTCCGCTTTTTTTGAAAGGAGAATCAGACATTATAGGGCAGGCTCAGACAGGAACAGGAAAAACAACAGCCTTCGGAGCCCCCATTATAGAGAAAATTCCTGAGAAATCAGGACACGTCCAGGCAATAATCCTTACCCCTACAAGGGAACTCGCAATTCAGGTTTCTGAAGAGCTTAACTCCATAAAAGGAGATAAAAAACTGTATATTGTCCCCATATACGGCGGACAGTCCATGACCCAGCAGCTTCGCGTGCTGAAGAGCGGCGTGGACATTGTCGTCGGGACTCCGGGGAGGGTCATTGACCACCTCGAAAGAAAGAGCCTCAACCTCGAACATATCGCATATTTCGTGCTTGATGAAGCCGACGAAATGCTGAACATGGGCTTTATTGATGACATAAAAGAGATCTTAAAGTCAACTGGCCCTGACAAAAGGATGCTTTTCTTTTCAGCCACAATGCCAAAGGCAATCCTTGGAATCGTCAAGAAGTACATGCAGAACTACGAGCATATCAAGATTGAGAAAGAGGAGCTAACAGAAAACCTGACCGAACAGATCTATTTTGAGGTTAAGGAAAGCGATAAGTTTGAAGCCCTTTGCAGGATTATCGATCTAGAAGACGAATTCTACGGGCTCATATTCTGCAGGACAAAAACCGACACTAGCCAGCTTGCTCAGAAACTCAGCGACAGAGGTTATTCAGCCGATGCTCTGCATGGAGACCTTTCTCAGCAGGAGAGGGAAAAGATCCTTAACAAGTTCAGGAAGCAGAAGATAAACATCCTTGCAGCAACCGATGTTGCAGCAAGAGGCATCGATATCATGGACCTGACCCATGTAATCAACTATTCCCTGCCCCAGGACCCTGAGTCCTATGTGCACAGGATAGGAAGGACTGGAAGGGCAGGCAAACAGGGGACTGCTATTACCTTTGTCACATCCACGGAATTCAGAAGGCTTACTTACATTAAAAAGACTTCAAAGTCCGAAATGAAGAAAGGCCACATTCCCGAAATAAAAGATGTAATTAAAGCCAAAAGGGCTAGAGTAAAAGCCGAACTTGAAGATACCATAAAGACGGAAGAATACGGGGACTGCCTTGAAATGAGCGAAAAGCTCCTTGAAGAATACCCTGCAGAGAAGATTCTGGCTGCCCTTTTGAAGTACGCTTTCAAAGACAAGTTCGACGAAAGCATGTATGCTGAAATCTCCAGTGGCAGTTCCTGTGTCGACAGAAAAGGCAAGACCAGGCTCTTCATAGCCATGGGTAAAGCCGACGGCATGACCCCGGACAAGCTGTCATATTTCATTCAGGAAGAACTCGGAGACAGCGAACTAAAAGTAAAGGATGCAGAGATTTTCCCACACTTTTCCTTTGTAACTCTTCCATTTGCTCAGGCTGAAGCTCTGCTCGAAATCTTCAAAAACAAAAGAAGAGGAAGAAAACCTTTTATCGAAATTGCCCAGAAATCCAGGGGAAGAAACTCCAGGAGTTCAGGAGAGTCCCGAGGCGATTATCGAGGTAATTCTCGCAGCAATAACGGCACAAATTACACAAGAAGTAGAAATACAACGAAAAGAAGAGATTCTTCTTCGTACTAAATCTATTTCTTTTTTCAGAGTTCTGAGGCTGCAAAGCTTCAGAATTATTTAATGCAGTAAAATCCAGCCTGCATATAAGAGTACCAGAATAACTCCACAACCCTGAAACCTGTTTCTCTCAATAATTTCAGGTGTTCTTCAACAGTTATGGGAAAATACTCAGTATCAAAACGCTCAAGATACTTCTGTATCTCTTCGTCGTTCCTCCCATGTATTGATTGAAAGTCTCCCCAGTATCGTTTTCCTATGGTCACGCCTTCTTCTGTTAGCGGCCTTATGTTCTCGAAGGTAATGTAAATTCCACCTTCTTTTAGCAAGTTATAACACTTGCTGGCAGCTCTGGCACGCCCTTCTCGGCTGAGGTAATGATGGCATTGTATGGCAGTGACAACGTCCGGCTTTTCTTCTAATTCCTGAGAAAACTCCTGAGTAGGGGAAGCTTTCAGGAACTGTACCTTTGCGGAAGGGTAGGCCGATAGTTTTTCCTTCGCCTGCGCCAGCATTCCTTCCGAAGGGTCAAGTAAAAGGAATTTCGTATAGGGAAATTCTTCAATTGCTTTATTAACCAGAGAGCCTGTCCCGCATCCTGTATCCATCCATACCTTCGGGCTTGAGGGCAGGGATTTGACTAAGTTGATAATTTCCTGATGAAAAGACGAGTAGTAGGGGAGAATAAGGGATATCCGGGCATCGTAGTCCTCGGGGAGATGGGGGATGGAATTCTGATCTGGTTTTGCGGAAGTCATAGCAGTCTCTTGAACTGGATATTATTATTGAAAAATATATCCCTTTTTTTCAGAAATGAAGGTTATTAATATTTTTTCCTTAAATAAATCGAAGACAGGATGCCTCATGCAGAGGAACTGACAGGTATTCTAAGACGGGGTTATTGAGGGTAGAGTCCAGTTAAAGAAAAATCCTGCGCAGTAGAAAGTTCAGAAGATTTGTTGAATTCAGGCTTCTTTTATTGCACGTATAATTTTTTCTATATACTCCAGTTTCACATCTGAGGGTTTTGTTTTTTCAATTCCGAGCTCAGTAACCATAAGATAGACTTCTGCCTGCATTCCTGCCTCGTCAAGCTTTTTTGTAGCACACCTGTCCGTACAGCCGTCAAGAGCAAGGATTCTAAATCCCTCTGATAATGCATCTTCAACAGCGCCGGTCCCCTTCAGTGCAGATGCAGCCCTGTAAAGGTCCGGCCTTCTGAACGCCAGGGTTGATGCTGCCTGCATGGTAAGCTTTCCTGTATTTGATAAACCGGAACAGGCAAAAATGAAAGTACTTCTCCTTTTTCCGGAAGAGTTTTTCGTCTCGTCAAGCTTGCTTGGCAGGAGTTCTTTCTGTTCCATGGATTCATTTTGCTCCTTTTCTTTTGATTACATTGGTATTACAACCTTTAGCAACATTCTGTTTCAAAAGGTGTTGAAATAAAAAAGATTGTCTACCTTTATATGATTGCTGTTCTTGAGTAAAAAGAAATCATAGCCGGCTAAAAACTAGAAGGCCAGAATCTTAAACTCTGATACTTAAAACCTTACTCACCATATCGGTTTTTCTTATTACGTTCAATGCAGGAAAGCAGCCTTCCCGCGAAAAAAAGAAAAGGCGAAAGTGGAAAGTTGCTAAAAAAGCTGCTAAAAAACAGCGGTAAGGATGGAAACAAATTCATTTTTTTTCGACGGGCACCCGGAAATGCTGGGGAACCATTTTTATTATTTCCAGCCAGTCAGACACGGACGACGCCCAAAAGAAGATCAAAATAAAAAGAGTAGAGGGAAAGTCAATCAAGCTCAAGTTCCGTGATCTCAACGTTCAGGTTTGCGATCTCAAGGGTTGCAACCGTAGCTTTTCCTGAAAGCACCCCTGAACACTCCCCGGGATTTATCACAGGGATCCCATCGATCATTCTGACCCCGGGATCGTGAGTATGCCCCCTGACTACAACATCAAAATCCCCTGATTTTGCAAGGGCTTTGACCAGAACCTCATTTGTCCCGTGCAGAAGGGCGATATGCAGCCCGTCAATCGTCAGGTCACCAAAATCCCCACAGGAAACAGCCCCTATTTCTTCAAACCATTTTGTGAGAGTCACTTTATCCCCATCATTATTTCCGAAGACAAAATAGAGTTTTGGACTTAGTTCTTTAAAAGCCCTCACCGTAAAAGGAGAGACAATATCCCCTGCATGAAGCACTACTTTTATCTGTTTTTTGTTAAAGAATTCCACAGCTTTCCGGATAGCTGCCAGGTTATCATGCGAATCCGAAATAATTCCTATCAAGTAATCCCACCTCATTTAATATTAGACGCCCTGAATATTTAATACATACTCCGAGGCCCAGGAAAGCAGTTATTTTTAAATAGAAGTTATAGATATTACTCCAATAATCTCCAGAGAGTATTAGGAGAATCCTGAGAGAATGCTAAATACAGGGATTTTCCCATAAAATTAGAGTTAGTGAGGAAGGAATGAAAGCGATAACCCTCCTGAGCAGCGGGCTTGATTCCGTCGCAGCGCTTGCGATAGCTGCCGAAAGCCTTGAAATTGAGATGGCAATTACTTTTGATTACGGGCAGAGAGCCGGGCAGCGGGAAATGGAGTATTCCAGAAAGGTCTGCGAACACTTTGGAATAGAGCACAGAATAATCAAGCTGGACTGGCTTGGGGAAATAACACATACATCCCTTGTAAACAGGAATGAGGAAGTCCCTTCTCTGTCCCTTGAAGATATTGATGAAGCTGCCCCTGTTGTAATTACCGAAAATTCTGCAAAGGCGGTCTGGGTCCCAAACAGGAACGGGGTTATGTTAAACATTGCAGGGAGCTTTGCCGAAAGCAGGGGCTGTGATTACATAGTGGTGGGCTTTAACGGAGAAGAAGCCGGGACCTTCCCTGACAATTCCCTTGATTACGTACAGGCAATTGATCATGCCTTTTCTTACTCCACACAGAACGGAGTGCGGGTGCTGGCTCCTCTGATCGAAATGGGGAAAACCGAAATTGTCAAAAAAGCTCTTGAAGCAAATGCTCCGCTTGAATACAGCTGGAGCTGCTATCACGGCGGGGAAATCCCTTGCGGAGAATGTGAAAGCTGCGTGCGCAGGGCAAGGGCATTCAAAAACGCAGGTGCAAAAGACCCGCTTCTGGAAAGGCCTGGGGTTTAAACCTGAAATAATCCGTTAGAGAGATTAAAAACAATTATAGAGAGATAGAGAGAGTTCCATGAAGTGTATTATTTTACCCGAAAAACTTGATTACGACGGGAGCCAGATTTCTTCGCTCTGGGCTTATAACAGCTTTGGAGTGCAGGAAGATTCCATTATCGTTTTTAGAGGTGCATGTGACGTAAAAATAGAACACATGATTGACCTCGAAGACCGTAGGGCAAACGAGTCTATCTGGTCTGAAGACATGTTGAATTTCATTATAGAACACTTTGATTCTACTGACCTGAAACTGATATATGCACGCCAGCGTCTTTTTACTGCAATTGTGAGTGAATGCCTCGCAGGGCTTGGAATCCACACCTCAAGGGAAGGAGACGATTTATTTTTTGAGGGGAAGAAGCTGACCGTATCGATTGCCAGCACCTCGGCTGTTTCCCAGAAGATCCACTTCGGCATGAATGTCTCACATGAAGTATATGGAAACCTGAAAGAAGCCGGAATAGAGGACGATGAATGTATTGTACGGCTAATGAAGGGAATAGGAGAAGCTTACGTAAGGGAATTTGAGGATATCGAAAAAGACCTCAGAAAATCGCGCCCTCTCGGGGTGGTGTAAATGTCCTCTCCAGGCCATGAATCCGCTAACATAAGAGAAGTCTTCTGTTCCGTTCAGGGAGAAGGTCCGTACGTTGGCATGAGGCAGGCTTTTGTCCGGTTTTCAGGCTGCAACCTTAATTGCAACTACTGTGACACGAATTTTGGAAATCCTGGAACCTGCGATTACGAAAGAGAAGAAGGCAGTGGAGTTTTTGAAAAGGTTCCAAACCCTGTAAGTGTTGAAAATCTGGAATCCATGCTGCAGCCGTTCGAAAAACTTCATTCCATATCCCTTACAGGCGGAGAGCCTCTCCTGCATGCTGGTTTCATAGAGAAAATGGACCTATCAGTGCCCTTGTACCTGGAATCCAATATGACCCTGCCAGAGCAGGCAAGAAAGCTGCGTGAAAATATCACATACGTTGCAGGGGATTTTAAACTTCCAGAGGCTATCGGGGACACCTGCCCTGAGACCAGGGACACACATGTGGAAAATACGATCGAGTGCTTCAAGCTCTTGAGAAAAAGCAATTCAAGAGACTGCTTTTGCAAGATTGTAATAGGCAGGGAAACAAAACCGGACACCGTAACAATGGCTGCAGAAGCAATAGCACCCTATGTATCATGTATAGTTCTTCAGCCTGAAACATCTCTGGGCGGTGAGGTCAGGGCTCAAAAGTTTACGCAGGCATCCGTACAGACTCTCCTGAAGCTGCAGAAAACCCTGCTTGAGCTGACCGATACGCGAATTATTCCACAGACCCACAGGATGTGGGGCTGCCTATAACTGAAAGAGAGGACAGAATAAATCCGAAAAGCAGTTGGAACGGAGAATGATAACCCTTAGACAGCAAGAGAGTTGAGAGGCAACAAGCAGTTAAATTGTAGAGCAGTAAAGTCAAAAAAGAGGTGAATGAAATGGTAAATATGAGATTGGGAGTTATTGATTATATTGACAGCGCGCATTACCTTCCAGGGCACGGGAAGTGCGGAAGAGTACACGGCCATACATATAAAATCGAAGTGGTGGTAAAAGGAGAGGTCAGGGAGAACGGGATGGTAATCGATTTCTATGACCTGAAAAAAGGTATCAAGGAAACTCTTCAGGAGTATGACCATATTCTGTTAAATGAAATCCTGGACTTTCCCAGCTCCGAGCACCTCTGTCAGCATATTCATTCCCGCCTCCTGGAGAGATTTGGTTTTCCTCTTCTGGTGAAGGTCTGGGAAGGAGAAGGCAAATGGTGCGAAATGGACAATTTTTCAAATTAAATCTGGGCGCAGACTGACTTCGTACCTGCATCATGAAATAATTTAAAAAGGATTCCACAATGTATATCAATGGGCTGTATCATAGGTGCTTTAGGCATCCTGAAATCCCTTTTACTGAGGTCTTAAGTCACTTTTAAGTTCCGAACGGAGGAGAATGATTTGCCAGAAAAAAACCAATCTGTAGAAAACCCCGATAATACCCCCGAGTATGGGGAGGAACTCCTTAGAAAGATTGCCGAGCACCCATGTTACGACAAGAAAGCGCAGCACAAGTATGGAAGAATCCACCTGGCTGTGGCTCCAAAGTGTAATATCCAGTGCAATTTCTGTGTCCGGGAGTTTGACTGTGTAAATGAGAGCAGGCCCGGAGTTACAAGTAAGGTCCTGAGCCCTCAGGAAGCTCTTGAGAAGACAAGGCAGATCGTGGCAGATTATCCGTTCATCAAAGTTGTCGGGATTGCAGGTCCAGGAGACCCTCTGGCTAATGATGCGACCTTTGAGACCTTTGAGCTGATAAAAAAAGAGTTTCCGGAGCTTACACTCTGCATGAGTACAAACGGGCTCTTGCTTCCTGAAAAGCTGCAGGACATTCTGAGGGTTGGAGTTTCCACGCTGACTGTAACGGTAAACGCTGTTGACCCCGAAATTCAGGCAAAAATAGTGGACCATATAGTATATCACGGGAAGGTCTACAGGGGGGTCGAAGCTGCAGAAATTCAGATCAAAAACCAGCTTGATGGAATTAAGGCTGCTATTGATGCAGGTCTGGTTTTAAAGGTTAACACTGTGCTTGTCCCCGGCATAAATGACAGGCACGTAATCGAGATAGCCAGAAAACTCAACGAACTCGGGGTTTACATTATGAACGTTATGCCCCTGATCAACCAGGGAGCCTTTGCAGATATAGAGCCGCCTACAGCAGAAGAAAGAAAAGCCGTCCAGGAAGCTTGCGAACCTTATGTTATGCAAATGCGCCACTGCAGGCAGTGCAGGGCTGATGCTTACGGCCTCCTTGCCCAGGATATGTCACAGATGAGTGAAGAACGCAGAAAGATTATAAAGATCCATACTAAGGAAGAGATGGAAAAAGCAAGAGAGATCCTGAAAAAGAACGGAAAAGAAGAAGCCTGAATAACTTTATTATTCCTGGCTCAGGGTTAAAAAAGTTACTGGCCCTGAGCCAAAAAGGCGGAGTTCAAGAACTCCGCCTCTCTGACTTACTTTTAAAGTGTTACTCGAGGGTGATTGCCCCGTTCGGGCAGGCATCTTCGCATGCACCGCAGTCAAGGCATTCGTTTTCGTCTACAACTGCAATATCATCGTCACTGAGGGAAATTGCAGATGCAGGGCATTCATCTATACATGTTCCACAGCCTGTGCAGGCGTCGGCATCGATTTTTGCAACCATGTTTTTCACTCCTTATTTAATTAATAGAGACTTTTATAAAGTCGAAAAATATATAAGGTTGGCATATTAGGAGATAATAATTTAATAAAAAGCTGTCGCTCCCGTTCCCCTAAACAAAGAAAAAACAGATAAATGACAAACTGAATTATGCATATCATTTCTTTCCATATTGCCTGGTTATAAGAAAATGAGTAAATCAAACTTATAAATATGGCAATTGCCGCTATTAGTTCATAATTAATTTCCATGTCTTGCATTGACCTGCAATAAGTTTATTATTACCTTATCAGAACCTTGCAATTAGATTTAATAACTTATTTCAACTCTGACATCAGTTATCATCTGTTAATTGTGACCTTACCATTAAATCGGTCTTAACTATTAATTTGATCTTACCGTTAATCTGGTCTTACCACTAATGTTTAACAACTTAATATAACTAAAAAACAAACAGGAGCTTTTGATTGAACCTGGAACAACTAGCAGAAAGTATAAGGAATTTTGAAGGAGTTACCAGAAAAAGAGAGATCGAGGACATAGTCTCTATCTTTGAAGCCGTCCGCCCGGAATACGGGAACGCTATTGTTGATTTCGGGGATGATGCTGCTGTGATTGATATTGGAGGAGATGACGTTATCCTCTTTGCAGCGGATGGAATATGGGGCAAGCTGCTGGACGCAAGCCCCTGGTGGGCAGGTTATGGAGCTGTTGTTGTGAATATAAATGATATTGCAGCCATGGGCGGAAAACCCCTTGCCATGGTGGATATCGCCTCTTCAAATTCTCCAAAAGCTTGCAGGGAACTGATGGAAGGACTGGCCGAAGGAGTAAGAAAATTCGGAGTGCCTGTGGTTGGAGGACACGTCCACCCTGATACTAAGTATAATTCCCTTTCAGTTGCTATTATAGGGATTGTAAAAAAGGACTGTGTAATCCGGAGTGATACTGCAAGCCCCGGAGATCTGGTAATTGCAGCCTATGATATGGACGGAAGAATCGGTCCGAATTCCCCTTACAGCTGGGACACGACTTCTTTTAAAGAACCCGCAGTGCTGAGGGAAAGCTACCTTGTAACCCAGGAAATAGCAGAGAAAAAGCTTGCTACCGCCGGCAAGGATATAAGCAACCCCGGGCTCATAGGAACTCTCGGAATGCTTTGCGAGACTAGCAAAGTAGGAGCCTCAGTGGATCTGGAAAAAGTCCCAAGACCGGAAGGCGTTGACTTTGAGCAGTGGCTGAAAATGCACCCCGGAACAGGTTATGTCTTTACCGCAGCCCCGGAAAAAGCCGAAGAATGTGTAAATATATTTGAAAAGGCAGGGCTCACAGCTTCAGTTATAGGAATAATTGAAGAAGGGGCAAAGCTCGATATGTACGATAAAACAGGCAGAGTAACTGTTTTTGACTTTTCAAAAGATAGCATTACAGGCATAGGTTCCGAATAACCGGGACCTTCTGCATGTTTTGTACTTATCTCAAAGAAAAAATATTTGTTTGCTGAAAAGTTTTTATTTATCCAGCACCTTTTCCTATTGCTTTTATCCCCTTTTACGGACCGTTGGAGCTTACGGATTTTCAATCCAGTCCTTCATTTCCTTATATAGGAATTCTTCTGCAGCCTGAACCTTTTCAAGAGGACCGCGAAGGACAAGAATTTCCCTTTCTTCACTGTTTGCAATACTGAAAGGCATCTTCCGTGTTAGCGGTTCAAGCCCAAATTCTTCTACGATATCGTAGATAATGGATACAACCGTTCCAGGCGGTATAATCAGGTCATAGAGCTCTTCATATCCCATTTCGGGGTCTGTCTTAACATTCTCTTTCGTCTTTTTGGCGATTAAATCATCAAGGTTGAGTGTTTTGTGCATCCAGGAGTCACCTTCTTATTTTTATTGAATGAAGTTGCTGGCTTTATACTGGCTTTTATTAAAGGATAAAGAGTTAATTCACAAATTGGGTTAAATCGAATTAATTCTTGAATCGAATCAATTCTTATTTACATTATTAAAGCAATTGATCGGTATATCAGAATAATTTTAAAAATTTTAAGCCTATTTTTGTGACCTTGAGGGGTAATGCCCAATCACATCTCTTTCAGTCACATCTCTTTTTTGCATGAACCTATGATAAGTATAATCATATTTATGGTTGCTTCTTGTGAGACTCTCTGCAATAATAATGAACAATAAATAATCAATATTGAGATGAGGTACTTGATTGTTAGTAGATTGTGAAATATTTAATTAAATATTGTAACCGCTGAAGATAAGTTTCGAACCTGAGACCCTGTTCTCAAGCCTGAAATCCGAATAAAGCTAAAACCAGGCATTGCAGCTTTATAAATAAGTTGTAGGGAAGGGAAAAATACATATGTATAATTAATTTGATAATGAGTGCAATTAATATTAAAATAAATAGAGAGCGTTGATCTGGCCTGAAACCAATGACAATAGACCACAAACCAGATTTGCTGAATTGATAATTAGTGGATATACATGGGCAAAAATACTGGGAATCAATTCTTGAAAGAGACACTTCCCAATACCAGTTAGTTGTCCGGCTGCTTTGGATTATTCCTGCAGCTCCCAGGCAAAACAGCTCTGAGCAAACTTTATCTGAGATGAAAATATCTTATAAGAGGATAGCAATGCAGAAATACAAGTTAAAACGCGGCTTCAAACCTGAACCTGACAGAATATACCAGGCAATGCAGGAATGCTTCCCTGTAGAAATTTCCCGGAACGAGGACCGCTTCGAGACCTCATACGGGGCGATCTCGAAGATAACGGTCTGGATAGAGAACAAAATGCTCTGCGTGGAAACAGTTTCCGATGTAACTGTAAAGGATGATGAAACGATCCTGCAGACCAACAAAGCCTACAGAGATTTTCTCTTCAAGGCTACAGGCTACACGGCAAAAGAGCGCCTGAAAATGGCAAAAAAAGAAGCCGGAGAGGCATAACTTCCTGACTGCTCATTCTTATTTCACATTACCATAATATCCTGCAGTATTTACCTGGAGGTATCGTTCTGGAAGGAGATTTCCTTGAAAAATTGAAAAGTCTTGAAATTCCCACCTGCCTCCGGGTATGCTGTGGGACTGACGGTTCCGTAACCTTTCTCCTGGAAATAATGTCCCGAAAGCAGGTCACCGTAAAAACCGAGTCTCAATACGTAGTTAAAGCCGATAAAGAACTGGCTGACCTGCTAGGGGTAGAAGAAGGAAGCGATGTAAACAACAGGACAGTCCGACTCTATGCCGGGGACACGGTCTTCGTCCACGCAAGATCCCTCTCCCCCCTGGAACGCATGCCTCAGACCATGCGTGACCAGCTCATGCGGGCAGACATCCCCATAGGCCGTATCCTGCGCACTCACAACCTGGAAACCAGGAGAGACATGGTAGAACTCGAAATCCTTGAAGGCGAACCCACCTTTGATGGGACTCCCATCCTTTCCCGCACCTACAAAATCGTCCACAACAACCATGTCCTCATGTGGATCAACGAACGCTTCCCGGTAGATGCGCGCTGGAGACTCTGAGTTCCGAACTCTCAAAAAACAAACTCTAAAGAAACTGGCAATTTTCCCTGCCAGTTTTCCAAATTTTTCAAATTAAATCTCCGAATTTTTATCCAGTTTGGAGATTTTTCCCGGTCTGCAGCCCTTTCAGTCGAAACCTTTATATCTCTGGTGTGATATTTTGGAGATGCTCTTTGAGCAGCAGTGCCTTGGTGGCTTAGGGGTATAGCGCGTCCTTGGTAAGGACGAGGTCGCGGGTTCAAATCCCGCCCGAGGCTTTTTTCATTTTTTGTTTAAAGCCCACTTTTCCATTTTAGGAAGTGACATAGTGGATGTGGGCATTTATAATTACAGTCTTCAAAAGAGGCTAGAATCACTAGCACTTGCACCGATTTCCGATACAAACAAGAAGTTGATTTTGGAGTTTGTGGATAACTGTTTTACTGAGCGATTGGGTCAACATCGAGTTTTGAAATATATTTCAGTTCTGAAAATCATCGCTGTAAAGCTCCAGCTTGACCTTGACAAAGTTGAAAAAAGGGATCTTTTCATCTTTATCTCTGAACTTGAGAGGTCAGATAAAAGTCAATGGTTTAAACACGACTATAAGGTAGCTTTGAAAAAATTCTATAAATGGTACTTTAAGGAAGAAAATCCCGAGCTTACACGATGGATTAAGACCACCGTAAAGAAGAAAGACCAGAAGCTTCCAGAGGAGATGTTGACTGAATTAGATGTTTTGACATTGATCGAATGTGCTGAGCATGAAAGGGATAAAGCAATGATTGCTCTGTTGTGGGATATAGGAGCAAGGATTGGAGAAATTGGTACTTTACATATCAAACACATTTCTTTCGATGAACAAGGTGCAATTATCAATGTTACTGGAAAAACCGGATATAGACGTGTAAGGGCGGTCTGGAGTGTAGAATACCTGAAAGCTTGGTTACAGGTACATCCCGAAGGATACAATCCAGATGCTCCTCTTTGGGTTACACTGAAAAGTAAAGAAAATTCACTGAAACCAATGCAGTATGGAGCAATAAGGATGAAGCTACAACGAATAGCTAAGAAAGCAGGAATTAACAAGAAAATTCATCCTCACCTGTTTCGACACTCTCGTTGCACATATATGGCGAACTACTTGACAGAGGCTCAGATGAACATATATTTTGGCTGGACTCAAGGGTCGGATATGCCAGGAGTATATGTTCATTTGTCAGGCAGAGATGTAGATGATGCTGTTTTGAAAGCAAATGGTATTACCGAGAACGGCACCCCTGGTCTAAATATTAAAAAGGAAACTGAAAGCCCAAAGCGTAATCTATCTTCAATAATTGAAGCAAAAGTCAGCAAGCTGGTTGAAGCGAAAATAGTGGAATTGCTCGGGAATTAACGTACGAAAGGACTCGTAGGACTTTCCGGGTAACTCCTTCAACTTTTCTTTTTTACATACTTCGCATACAGGTCAATAATCAAAGCTGTTTTGGTTTTTTTAGTATGACGAGGATACTGTGCGTTCAGTTTGAACCTATACAAATCCCCTATATGAATGAGATCGAATTACTATCTGTTCCTCAACGTAAATCTTTATATACTTATACACCGATTTCTCATTGGGTGTTATTTTGATAGCGGAGCTTTTTTACATTAGCGGAAAGTATATAACTTATTAAAAACATATATTAAATGTACATGAAAGGTGACTTGCTCAAGTTATTCCAGTCTGAGTGGGATTTTTTGTGTATATATATTCAAAACTAAGAGCTCATTTTGAAGTCTCTTTTTTAAAAAACGAGTTGATTAAATGAATGAATCTACTTTTAAATTCGATAACAATAGTGTAAGCGCAGCAGTTGAACAAATTAGTACCCCCATTAATGGTACCATTGACAATGAACTTATCAATAAATTAGTTCAGGAAAATTATGCACAATTTTTGGCACAGAAACAAGAAGATCCAAAGATAAAATACTTTGATGGGAACACATTTGTCCCTATGCGTCTTGCCCAAGAAATCTTGAAGGAACTCCCAGTTATCACATTGAGCGACACACAAGAAATTTACGTTTACGAAAATGGGGTTTACAAAGAAGGCGGAGAATACTATATAAGGCAGCTTGCTCAGGAAAAGCTGAAAGATAAGGCAAATAGATTTCGATTAAATGAGGTCGTAAACTACATCAAAAACGAGAGAAGTGTCATAAAAGATCGAGAAGATCTCAATAGGGAAACAAGAATAATCAATCTCAAAAATGGGCTGTATGATTTAAACACTAGCAAATTCAGACTACATACCCCAGAGTTTCTGTCGACAATACAGATTCCGGTAAATTACGATCCCAGTGCAACATGCCCGAAAATTAACAAATTCTTGTCTGAAGTAGTATCCGAAAAGGATGAAGAAGTAGTGGTAGAACTTGTCGGATATGCATTAATTGCAGAAAATAAGATGAAGAAATCAGGCATGTTCGTAGGTACTGGGAATAATGGAAAGACAGTTCTCCTTGAATTCATCAGAAAATTTGTGGGAGAAGAGAATACCTCTTCAGAAAGTCTACAGGACCTTACTAATAACAAGCACTCAACTGCAAACTTGTACGGGAAACTGTTGAACATAGCTTCAGATATAGGTGACTCCAAAATTTATCAAACAAGCATATTCAAGGCTCTAACTGGTGGAGACAAAATTCGTGGAGAAAAAAAGTTTAAAACTGCATTTGACTTTGCAAATACTGCCAGATTAATCTTTGCAGCGAATAAACCGCCTAAACCTAAGAATGAAAATGACAATGCATTCTTTAAAAGATGGATCCTCATAAAATTTCCAAATATATTTGAGGGAGAAAATGCGGATGAGAATCTGTTGGAGAAGCTAACCACAGATGAAGAGCTCTCAGGATTCCTTAACAAGGCTCTGGAAGCATTAAAAGAACTATTGATTAGAGGTGAGTTCTCAGACAACAAGCCTGTAGAAGAAACCAAAAGAACATACATGGTAAATGCTGACAGTGTTTCAGTTTTCATTGAAGAGTGCGTTGAGAGAGGCACAGGTGGGAAAGTATACAAAGATGCAATGTACGAAGCATATGTTAAATGGTGTCCAGATAGTGTTCCTCCTCTTGAGAAGAAAACTTTTGATGGAGAACTCAAAAAAAGCGGATTTATCTATGCCAGAGATAAAGTTCCAGATGAGAACGGAGACAGAAAATATCCCTGGCTAAACGTTTCAATTATGGAAGAACGTAATTAAAAGCTTTGACGTGGATAAGCAGTCTGTCTGCTTGTCCATGTAAAACCTAACTATATCATAATATTCATTTTTTATTTTTTAAAAGATATACCGATTTACATGGACATATGGACATAAATTTAGATATTATTTATATAGTCTTCATTAAAACTATTCTGGTATCCTCTAAAGTGCAGACACGGTATCCTCTAAAGTGCAGACACGGTGTGCATGGTAACGATCTTAAACATTTTCAAGATATGTTATTGAACCACCTGTCTGCCTCTAAGACTTTTCTTAGAGGATTCCTAGCATTCCTTCTGGATTTACAAAGTCTTCATTAAAACTATTCTGATACTCTTATGTTGCAGTCAGGTGGCTCATGTAAGCATTGAAGAAACATTCTTATGCAACCCGGTGTCTGCACTTTAAAATTTTTTAAGAATTATTATATGACTCTAGTAGTCCATAGAAGATATTTCCCTGATTTTTTGCCTGAATTCCCCAGGGTGCCGTTATAGAAATATTTAATTCTTGAATTTCAAAGGGGGGTACCTGATAGCTGTGATATAGGATACAGGCCCAGATGCATAAACATAGCTGATATACAGGCATACCTTTTTGATTTCAAGCGTATCAATTTTAATAGAAAACTATATAGATTTATAAAAAAACATATTAAAATTTATTCAATATAATTCATTCTATGGCTACATAACCTTTCCAAGATACAAGTTCGAAACATTAAAACAAAATGCAAATTTCTCTCTTATCCAAACATCCTATGCAACATATTTTAAGGCCCAATTCTCATTTTCAAGCTTTTGATAAAAATATATAAACAAAATAATATAATAACAAATATTCGAAAAGATTATATAATATTTCTCATTTTAATAACACATATTTATTTTTGATCGAGATTTTTAAAATTAATTCTTAACTACACCATTCATGGCAATCTCAGATCAATGAATCATAATAAACCTAAAGCTTCCTTCCTTTGATTATTATTTGAGACGAAGTCAAAAAAAATGTATACTATGGGTATTTCTTTGAGGTATTGAGATGAAAAATAGATTTCTTGCAATTTTATCTGCCTTCTTTATATTAATGGCAGGTTCTGGAATAGGTACTGCAGCTGAAATAGTAGTTCATCCTGGTGAATCTATACAGGCAGCTGTGGATAATGCATCTGAAGGTGACACAATTCTTGTTGAGCCGGGGACTTATGATGAAAAGGTTGTTGTAAACACACAAAATTTGATTATAAAATCCAGATCTGGAAATCCGGATGATACAATAATTACAGGTAATTTTTATCTTGGTGATGATGTCAATTTAAATCCAGTTTATGATGGATTTACATTTACGAGTAATGCGAACACATGGACTGTTTGTACGAGTGGTGAGACAGGCTGCACAGTTCAGAATTGTAAAATAATTCATGGTGGTTTATTGGTAGACCAAGATTCTGGAATGGATATATTAAATACTCAGTTTATCGAATGCGAGTACCCTATTATGAGTTTAACCTTTGCATATACATATATAGAAAATTGCAAGTTTATAGATTGTGATGGTAACCTTCCTGATGAAAACTATGCAAGTTCTGTGGTTTCTAAAAATAATGTGGAAATCCACACTGACCCATCAGGTAAACAGATCGTAGTTCCCATACCTGACTATCCTGCAGAACCTGAACCTGAACCTACTCCAACTGAACCTCCTGCAGACAATAATACAACACAGCCAGTACC
>DUGS01000046.1:2318-4557 GCA_013331265.1 Methanosarcina sp. | reverse complement strand
CAAGTTCACCACCGGTGAAGTTTATGACTACCTTGATAAAGGAAACTTCGAGGTAAGCTACCGGGGAGTCTCAGCCATGGTCGGGCTTATGAATACGAGACTAGGAATCCTGAGCATAAATGTCACAGGGGACCATAATGTGTATTCCCTGAAAGAGAGTTACAAAAACATCGTCGGCTCTGTTCTTGAAAACTACTGAGCCGCCTTATTGCTGTAAATCCTATTTTTATGTGATGAGAATTTCCTAAATCTCATGTTCTTATCCTGTTGATATCAAAAACATAATGAATTGTAAGTTTAAACACCCATCAAAATTATATGGGGATAAAAATAGAGATGTTGAAAGTAAGCGTTCCATTAAAATCAGTATCATAAATTTTACATTTTTTTGGAGTTGATGCCCAGTTTTTACCCAAAATTAATATCAATTGCAAACTCAATGATCCTATAATATAGTCGTTTATTTAAGGTGAAAAAACTCAGAGGAAAAAGAAGAATCAACTTCCGAAATCTGAGGAAAATTGAATTCCATACCGCAAAAAATGTATATAAATTATTCCTGTTACCTATAATTATTCCTTCTATGTATATATTGACAGGGGGAAACAGATAATTAGCCTGAGGATTGAGTCATTGAATAAAGGAGTCTTCCGGGCAGGGCTTCGCTTCGTAAAAAACTGGACTTTCAGCGTGTTCTACCAGAAGTATGAGCAGATCCTTGAAAAAGAGATTCTGAGCTCTGAAATCCCTGAACATATAGCTGTAATTATGGATGGAAACCGCAGATATGCCGGCCAGATGGGAAAAGCTCGAAGTTTTGGACACGCTATGGGAGCAGAAGTTACTGAAAGGGTTATTGAGTGGTGCTATGAAATAGGAGTAAAACAGCTTACTCTCTATGCTTTTTCCACGGAAAATTTCCAGCGTTCAGAAGAAGAGGTTGATGGACTCTTCAACCTGATCAATGAAAAGTTTCTGAAGCTTTATACCGATAAAAGAACCTATGAAAAAGAGATGCAGGTCAGGGTAATAGGTGACAGGACAAAGCTGCCCAATTTTCTGAATGGGTCCATTGAAAAGATTGAGGAAGCCACAGAAAACCACAGGAAATTCAACTTGAACGTGGCTATCGCTTACGGAGGCAGGCAAGATATAATTCAGGCAGTAAGGGATATTGCGACCTGTGTATCCAGCGGGAAACTTTCTCTTGAAGATGTTAACGAAAGCTTGATTTCAAGACACCTCTACCCTTCTCCTGGAGTCCCAGTCCCAAATGTAGATCTTATCGTCCGCACAGGAGGAGATGAAAGAGTCTCTAACTTCCTGCCGTGGCAAGCTAACGGCAGCGAATGTGCGACTTATTTCTGCGCTCCTTTCTGGCCCGAATTCCGAAAAATCGACCTTCTCCGTTCGATCAGAGTATATCAGGCCCGAAAAGAAGAAAAAACGCGCGAGCACTCATACCGTATCTCCAAAATTAAAAATTTTCTTAGAATAGGGAAACACGAGGAAAAAAGCGAAGAATTGAGACAGCTCCTGTTGTTGAAAAAGCAGAGAGTATCCTGAGATTGTTAAAGTTTGTAGAAAACAGAATACCTGAATAAGATTAACGATTAATCCTACTGTTAACCTGTATCTTTACTTCCACAATACAAGCTCTTTTTTTTTGAACCGTACAGGCCCCATACTCTTTCTTTTTAAAATTGCCTTTCTGACCGACAGCCTGCAAGAAAAATAGCCCCGAAAACACCGTTATATTAATATTCCGGGGAGACTATGTTAACTGGGGAAAGTTTGGAATATCTGATTTTTCAGTTCCCAGAATAATTAGCGCTTCTGAGAACTTATTGCAAAGCAAGGAATGTAAAACCCCAGAGATAAGATCAAGCTATCCGGCAAGGTTATCCAGTAGGGTCAACGATCTCGTAGTTACTTATTCAGAAGAGGGGAGTTATTATGGACACTTATAAAGAGTTTAATTCTTATTCCTGCAAAGAATACAGGGTAGGGTTTGAAAGGCAGGGTTCAGACCTCGAAGGAATCAGGAGGGATTATACTGGAAAAAGAACGAAAAAAACCTAATCGCCTGATTAACGAAAAAAGTCCTTATCTTTTACAGCACGCCCATAATCCTGTGGAATGGTATCCATGGGGAGAAGAGGCTTTTGAAAAAGCCAGAAAAGAAAACAAGCCTGTTTTTCTCTCAATCGGATACTCAACCTGCCACTGGTGCCATGTT
>DUGS01000046.1:1644-2144 GCA_013331265.1 Methanosarcina sp. | reverse complement strand
CACTGGTGCCATGTTATGGCACACGAGTCTTTTGAGGACGAAGAAGTTGCAAGGCTTATGAATGAAGCTTTTGTCTCCATAAAAGTCGATAGGGAAGAGAGGCCTGATATTGATAATATTTACATGACTGTCTGCCAGATCATCCTCGGGAGAGGGGGATGGCCTCTTAATATCATCATGACTCCGGGCAAGAAGCCCTTTTTTGCAGGCACATATATCCCGAAAAAATCCCGTTTTAGCCAGACAGGAATGCTGGAACTGGTCCCCAGGATAAAAGAAATCTGGGACCAGCAGCATGAAGAGGTGCTTGATTCGGCTGAAAAGATTACATCTACCATCCAGAACATGATTATGGAATCATCAGGAGAGGGGCTCGGGGAAGATATAATCGAAGAAGCTTATGATGAAATGCTTAATTCATTTGATACGGAATACGGAGGTTTTGAAGGAGCTCCAAAATTTCCGACCCCTCATAGAATTTCTTTTTTGCTCCGCTACTG
>DUGS01000046.1:1116-1468 GCA_013331265.1 Methanosarcina sp. | reverse complement strand
TTCTTTTTTGCTCCGCTACTGGAGGCGCAGTGGAAACCCTGAAGCCCTTCATATGGTAGAACATACCCTGGAAAATATGCGCAGGGGAGGGATCTATGACCACCTGGGTTCGGGTTTCCACCGCTATTCTACGGACAGGACGTGGCTTCTGCCTCACTTTGAAAAAATGTTATACGACCAGGCTCTTACCGCAGTTGCATATACTGAAGCCTATCAGGTTACCGGAAAAGACCTGTATAAAGAAACAGCAGAAGGAATCCTTGATTACGTCTTAAGAGACCTGACCTCTCCGGAAGGTGGGTTTTACTGCGGAGAAGACGCAGATGTTGAAGGAGAAGAAGGAAAGTACTAT
>DUGS01000046.1:366-972 GCA_013331265.1 Methanosarcina sp. | reverse complement strand
AGGAGAAGAAGGAAAGTACTATCTGTGGACCATAGAAGAGGTCAGGAGTGTCCTTGGCCCTGAGGATTCAGAATTGATTATTAAAATGTTTAATTTGAGAGAAGGAGGCAACTTTGAAGAAGAAATAAGAGGCAGAAAAACCGGGACAAACCTCTTCTATATGGTTCGCTCACCGGGGTCCCTTGCAGCCGAAATTAAGGTTCCTGTAGAAGAAATAGAAAAACGGGTAAACACTGCCAGGGAAAAACTCCTTAAAGCCAGGTATGAGCGCAAGAGGCCTTCAATGGATGATAAGATCCTTACCGACTGGAACGGGCTTATGATTGCAGCCTTTGCAAAAGGCTTTCAGGTTTTTGGAGAACAAAAGTATCTGAAAGCCGCAGAGAAAGCTGCAGACTTTATTCTTAAGACTCTTTACAGTCCAGACAGCAGGCTGCTTCACCGCTACAGGGAAGGGGTTGCAGGGATCTCAGGAACTTCCGATGATTATGCCTTTTTGATGTATGGGCTCCTTGAGCTTTATGAGGCAGGATTCGAACTGCGCTACCTTAAAGCTGCAGTTTCTCTAAACAGCGAGCTGCTTGAACACTTCTGGGACCCTGTCAA
>DUGS01000046.1:0-164 GCA_013331265.1 Methanosarcina sp. | reverse complement strand
GGCGGACTTTACTTTACAGCCAATGACAGTGAGGCTCTTATCTTCAGAAAAAAGGAGTTTACAGATTCAGCAATACCATCCGGGAACTCAGTTGAAATGTTGAACCTTTTGCGCCTCTCCAGAATAATTGCAGACCCTGACCTCGAGGAAACTGCTGACAGACT
>DUGS01000103.1:20581-20845 GCA_013331265.1 Methanosarcina sp. | reverse complement strand
GGATTCCCATGCCCATTGAAGAAAGACGTTCAAACGCATCCAGGCTTATGCGGTCAGCAACGCTTCCGAATAAAAGGGCAAGAAAAAAGTAACTACCTGCAATTGTAAGAATTTCTCGCGTATTGATATTTGAAAATCCACAGCCTAATCCTGTTTTAATTCCGAAGATAAGGATACCTATTATAATTCCAATAACAGTTAACGTCGCAGAGTCCATAGTACCTTCTGAGCATCTATGGAAGAATTAAATAAAAACTGGTTTTT
>DUGS01000103.1:360-20410 GCA_013331265.1 Methanosarcina sp. | reverse complement strand
CTGGTTTTTGGGTAACGTTTGTTATCTTTTTGGATAACAAGTGCAATAGATGATGTTTTTTGGCAGGAAAATTTTAACTCCTGATAATTTGAAGGAAGATTTGAATATAGATTATTATAAAAGTTACGGAATAGACATTCAAATGGATAAAAATAAAAGCAATTTTAAAAAATAACCAGGTAGAATGGATAGCAAGTAAAAAACAAAAGTTAACAAAAATAACATGCTAATTTGCCCTGTTAACCTTCAACGTTTTTTGAAAAAAGAAAAAAATGAAGAAGATTAATTAAAGTAAATTTGTTAGAATATCCAATAAAAAAAGAAGTCAAAAGAGACCAAAATATACATTACTTGTTTTAATGAAAGCAATAATTATAAGTATTTGAGATAAAATAGAAGATCATCATGGTAGTAAGTATCAGAGGGATTAAGGAATGAATGGAGGAGGAGAAAACCTCTTCAAAGCGGTTTCAAGCGATACACGCCTTTCAATTCTTGAAAGCCTGAGTGAAGGAGAGAAGCATATCTCCGGCATTGCTAGGGAGATAGGGATTTCCGTACCCGTAGCTGCAAAACATGTAAAAATACTGGAAAAAGCCGAACTTATTGAAAGGAAAAAGTTTGGAAATACCCATATGATAGGCATAAAACTAAACAATGTCTATTCTTTCCTTGACCGTTTTGCAGAAAATAGGACACTTGAAGTCGAAAAAGGTACGAATCTGCTAGAAGCCCTGAAAAGCGTAGCTGCTGTTGAGGTAAGAAAAATGGGAGACAGAGTAAAAGTTGTCTCTACGGACGGGGAGGAGGGCTTTTATGTATATGAAGTAGACGGCAAATTATCAGATAAGACTGTAGATGAATATGAATTTTATGAAGATTCGGTCGTTGAGTGGAAAAAACTGATTCCTGTCACGAAAAAGAGATTATTTGTAAATATAAGAAGGTAAAACAGCCCTTAACAGATCGGGTTTTAATAAATAATCTCTATGAAAGTACTCTTTGTGAAAGTGATTTATGCTGCCGTTCAAAGAGTCCTGACCAGATAGATCTTAGAAAAGATCAACATTCTAAAAAAGGATAAAAAGTGGGACTTATTCCTTTAACTTTGCCAGCACTCCAAGATGGTCTTCATGATAAGGCATAAGTTCCCTGGCAGTCAAAATTTCGAATCCGGGTTCGAAAGCCTGTTCAAGCTTTTTTACCTCTTCTTTGAAGATCTCCTTCGGGCTTGCCGCAGTGTCAATGCTGCGAGCCTTGATAGAAAGCAAGAGATATCCGTCTTTTTTCAAAAAGCGGACAGCATTTCTTGTAGCAATCTCTGCCTGGTTGGGCTGGGCAACGTCCTGGAAGATAACGTCTACAGGTTCAACAATATGGGCGTAACTGTCCGGTTTTCCCGCGTCAGCCAGGATAGGGATAATATTTTTGCGTCTGGAAGCAAGCCCTATGAAGTCGCGCATGCTTCTTGGGGCAAATTCGACAGAGTATACTGCCCCTTCGGACACAATGTCAGAGACATGGCTGACCGTTGTACCTGAGGCAGACCCCAGATAAAGAACCTTTGAATCCTTTCTCAAAGGGATATCGAATTTTTTGAGGACCATGGCTCCAAGCTTGCTCCTGCGAGGATCCCATGTCCTGTATTCAGACCCTTCAACAGAAATCAGCTTTTCTCCATAAACGACTTTTCCGGGGTCAAGGTTAAGGGTTGAAAGCTGCTTTTTATCCTTTGTAACCTCAAAAATCCCTTCGGAAAGCAATCTTATTTCGGGCATTTACTTCCTCCTCTTCTTTTTTGGCTTTGCCCTTACTTCCTGCCGCTTTTGGGGAGGCCTGGGGTTTTCAGCCCTGAGCTTCCTGACCTTTTCTTCAAGTTTACCTGCAAGGGAAGGATCTTTTTTTGCAGAATAAAAATCAATTCTTGCAGCAAGGGAAAGTTTTGCTGCGAGTGCTCTTGCAACTTTTCCCCGAACCCACCACGGCGAGGTGTTGATAAGGGGGTGGCTGTAGATTACACCATGCTTAGGAGATGGAGCACGGGCACGCAGGTGTTTGAAGAGAGCTTTATTTGCTCCTATTACCTGAATGGTACTTGAAGGAAAGAAAGCGAGTTTTTCAAGGCTGCCTGCAATACTTATGAGCCTTGCCCCAAGCATGGGGCCCGCCAGCATTGTCAGGTTGGGGGCAAGAGTTTCCATGCTACACTCAATGTAAGCCTCAACCTGTTTCCGCCTTTCATAGAGACCGCATACGCTCTCTGCAAAACCTTTAAGGAGCACTTCATCTGCAGCTTCAAGTTTTGCGCCCATAGAATCTCTGGCTTTTAAATAAAGAGGGTCTTCAGGAGATATATTCTCGCGAGAGCCGTATTTTACGATAAAAGCCGCAAGTGCTTCCCCGCTGAGCCCGCTTTCGGGAAAATAGCCTCCATACCATTCAAAAAGCCTTTCAGAAAGAGAATTAGTGGTTTCATTAATGTCGTCCAGAGCTTCTACTGCCTGAATAACACGCTGGTCAGGGGTGAGAGCCTCTGAAACCTGAATTTTTACGGTTTCCAGGGTTACTTCGTGCAAAAGAGAATAGTATTCAGAAAAAGAATCGACAAAGCCACACTCTATTGCTGCAGTTGCCAGATCAAAACCTTCAGGCGGGAGATTTTGCCTGCTGTCCTTCAGAGAAAGCGAACGGAGGGCAAGCTCTCTTACAGTCTTTGGAAAAAGCTCGGAGGCGAGCAGTTCTCCGTTACTGCCCATGTCAAGAACTCCAAACCATGTATTGATTTTCAATCGGAGCCTCCGAAGATTTCCGCGCCCCGGTTCCTTCCCTTTGTAAGCAGCACTTCTCCGCCGAGTGATTCATCAAGCATATGCTGGACTTCTTTCTGGAGATTTCTGGCTTCTCCCGGACTTCCGACAATTCCATATACAACGGGTCCGAAAGAACTTATTCCTGAACCACTTGCTCCGTTGTCCTGCATATATTTCATGACGTCGAGCACAATTCCGGGCTGAAGCTCAACTTCCCTCTTTTTGAAGCCCGCAGTCTGGAAATGGTTGATTGCCCTGCCGAAACTTTCGATATCTTCTTCGACAAGTGCAGGAAGCATCTGCATAAGTATTACATGAGAGATTTCCTGAACTTCCGAGAGAGGTATGGGACAGACCTTTTTGAAAATATCTACCTCTTCTGCATCATGAACCCCTTTGGTATTGGGAATTGCAAGGACAATATTCCAGTCAGGAAATGTTCCTCTGAAAAGTACAGGTCCTGGAGGCATACGGCTGGCCGCAGAAGGAGAAAATGCACCTTTCTCCTTGAACCTGTGCCCTCCGTCAACTAAGAATCCGCCTTTTTCAAAAGCAGCAACTCCTATTCCAGAAGTTCCTCCTCTACCTACGGCAATTGCGAGTTCCCTTACACTTTTACCAAGTCCGTAAATCTCGTTTACGGCTGCGGCTGCCGAAAGTGCGGCCTGGGTTCCGGAGCCAAGACCTACATGGTCAGGAAGATCCCTTATAATATGGATTTTGACTCCTTTTCCTGGTGGAAGCACAGCTTTTGCTGCTTTTAGCATCCTGCCTGCGAGAAGGGAAGAACCCACAACTTCAACCGTATCCGCTTCAGATGCTGAAATTTCCAGGCTGGGTGACTCAAGAGTGATTCCTACTCCTCCATCGACCCTGCCAATCTCTGCATTGAGATCGATAAGGGTGAGATGCAGTCTGGATGGAGACACCACATTGATCATATTTATCTGTATCCTCATTGCTTATTCATAAAGCTTAGGAGTTTATCTTCGAACTACCCCGAAGTTTTTCCTTAACAATCGAATAAGTAAAAGATAAAGTTTTCCCGTTAAATATAAAATTAAAGAATGGGAAAATCAGCGAATAAATTTTTACACGGATCTCCGCGCTCCCCTGAAAATCCAGCAGCGATTCCATAAAAACAGGACTGACTGAAAAACTGCAGTTCCGACAGCGGCTGTAAACCGTTCCCAGAAGGGCATGTATAAACCCACAAAGCATCCCTGTATCCGCGGGATCGGAAAGCCCAAAAGTAAGTTCAGCTTTCAGGTTTTTTATTTTTATTGCATTAAGCAAATCGGAAAACAAACGGAACAGAGGTTTTCGAAGGGCTTTGTAAGCTTCCAGGCCCCAGTGAAGCTTTTCTCTGGCAGTCATCCCTTTCTCTGCTTCAACATTATTTTCCTCATCTGCTCTTTTTTTCCCTTTTATCCTTTCAAATATACCTTTTTTCTTTTTAACCTTAGTTTCTTCCTTAACCTCAATTCTCTCTTTACCTTCAAGAATTACTGTTTTCTCTTCAGGTGTTTCTTCTCCGGGCCCTCTAACTTCTTCTACCTGTGTCTTATGTTCTGCTTCTGGAAGAGCATTTTCTCTACTTCTGGTTTGTTCAGGTCCTTTCTTACCCTGTGGAAATTCATTTTCCACTTTTAATTCAGTTTCCACTTTTGTTTCTTTTTCCGCTTCATCCGGCTCTTCAGAAAGGCATTTTTTCTCCCCGGGTTCTCCGATTAAAAAAGTACGGGAAAAAAACAGCCATTTAACAGTAAATGTGCCTCCCAGTTCTTTCTTATCTTCCAAACTCAGGACCTTGAGCTTGAAAGTAAGGACTATTGCTGTAAGAAGTACAAATAAAATAAGTAAAAAAAACAAAATGATGAGGTATATGGCAAGCATACTGAACAAGTTGAGGGAAAAAGATAGTCTTTACTATCCTGAATACCCTTACCATTAGTTCTGATTCCTGGAAAAATCCTTAAAAAGGTTTAACCAGAGGGGTTTAGTGGAAACAGCCCCCTTTCTTAACTCAGGCTTCCTTTTGTTCTTTAACTTCTGTTTTGCCGGCTTCCGGACCCTCTTCTTTTCTATGTTTCCCGGTCTTGCCTCTGATTTTTTCCATAACTTCGGGCACGACCTCCTGAAGGGAACTGAGGATTGAACTTACATCGCTTTTCTCAGAAATCCTGAAGATTTTTGCATCATCTTCGGAGAGCATGATAAAAGCAACAGGCTCGATCTTCGCACCTGCACCGCCGCCACCTCCGTACCCGGACTCATTTTCTTTTTTGCCTTCCCCTCCTCCTCCTCCAAAACCCATTGAAATTTTGGAAACAGGAATGATTGTTTTTCCGGCAGCAGTAATAGGATCTCCAACAACAGTTTTCGTAGTTGCAATTTTTTCAAGTTCGCTTGCAATTTGTTTGATAGTTTCTTCTACGCCCATCTTTTAAATCCCCCGATGAGTATGTGGTATCATTTGTTTACGTGTATAATAAATGTTATCTATCTTCTTTTATACTTTCGGTTTAGAGTTATTATAGTATTAGATATATTATATTTATTCAATTCTGCATTTGCAATTCCAAATATAACTCCCATTGCCCTAAATATGATTATTGGAATGATATTCCAGTTATTTTTTAGTAACTTTTGAAGATCTGTTTTTGTTATCTCATCTGATTTCAATAGGAAATCCAGAAACTGTAAAAAGAAACTACTTAATTAATTGAAGTAAACTATTTATCTTTTATCCCAAAGGGGATTGCCTCGCTCTTCTGCAAAAATATTGTTTTTTATTTCTATTAAAAAGTATTAATCTAAAAGAGAATATTTATATTGGTTCACATATTTTCCAATTAAATAAGATTCTGGAGTATGAGGTGTTAAATCTGGAGATAAAAATTCAGGTATTAAAATATTTAATAGCTGAGTTTTTAGATCGTTAGCGCTCGGAGAAAATTGAGGCTAGTTGCTAATAAATCAATTCATCCGTATACAGATTTTACCCCCAAATATCTTGAGTGGATGGAGGGATTATAAATTAAGGATAAATTACTCATTTTACCATTTGCTTTTTTCCTTTTACTATTAATTTCAGGTATCGGATCAGCGGCTGAGATAATTGTCGAGCCAGGTAATTCGATACAGACCGCTGTTGACAATGCAAACCCAAGTGATGTAATAATCATAAAAGCCGGGACCTATACAGAAAATATCAACATAACTAAAGGTGATATTACAATCAGTTCAGAGTCCGGAAACCCGGATGATACAACAATTAAATCTAAAAGTTCGAAAGTCAACGTGCTCTCACTGCAGTCAGTAAGTAATGTTAAAATTAGCGGGATTAAAGCTATTGGAGCAAGCGGGGACAGTTATTCGGGAATTAATCTGTACAAATGCAATAAATGCGTAATAGAGAACAACAAACTTACGAATAACGGACGTGGAATTTATCTCGTGAATTCCAGAGAGTGCACGATCTCTAAAAACACAGTCATGAACAACGGAGTGTTCGGAATCTATCTCGCGAGTTCCGGCAGTAACCGTGTATCTGAAAATACTGTTTATAATAACAACCGTGGTATCTATCTGGGTTCCTCTGACTACAATAAAATTATAGGCAATAATGTAACTTATAATGAATATTTAGGGTTCTACGAGTGCAGCCTGTGCGACTATAATAGAGTGTATAACAACTATTTCAATAACACCAATGTAACCGTAAAAAAAGGGGATGGAAATTCCTATAATACTACAAAATCCCCAGGAACAAATATAATTGGCGGCCCTTATATTGGCGGAAACTACTGGGGAAAACCTGATGGAAAGGGCTTTTCCGATACGGCAGTGGATAAAGATGGAGACGGGATTGCCGATTCAGCATACAATCTGCCGGGCGGCAGCACATACTCAGATTACCTGCCTCTTACACACGCTTCTAACTCACCTGAGCCTGTACTCCCGGTTGCAGAATTCAGCAGTAATGTTAACTCTGGGAATGCACCACTGGATGTAAGTTTTACTGACGGAAGCACAGGAAACCCAACTGCATGGTACTGGGATTTCGGAGACGGAAACAATTCAGCAGACAAGAACCCTGTTCACACATACTCCACAGCAGGAACTTACACGGTAACGCTTACAGTAAGTAATTCAAACGGAACGGATTCAAAAACAGGTTCAATAACTGTAATCCAAAACTCTAAGCCTGTACCTGAGCCTGACCCTGTGCCTGTGCCTGACCCTGTACCTGAACCTGTACTCCCGGTTGCAGAATTCAGCAGTAATGTTAACTCTGGGAATGCACCACTGGATGTAAGTTTTACTGACAAAAGCGCAGGAAACCCAACTGCATGGTACTGGGATTTCGGAGACGGAACTAATTCACAGTTCCAGAATTCCGAACATACATACCCCACGGCAGGAACTTACACGGTAACATTAACAATAAGCAATGCAAACGGAACGGATTCAAAAACTACTACGATAAGTGTTATGAGAAGTGATGGTCTTCCTGTCGCAGACTTCAGTACCAATGTAAAAGAAGGATATGCTCCCCTTTCAGTGACATTTACTGATCTTTCACAAGATGCAATATCGAGAAGTTGGGATGTTAACGGCGATGGAATTGAAGACTCAAACGAATCAAGCTTTGTTTATGAGTATTCCTCTGCAGGAACTTACACTGCTAAACTGACCGCTATCAATGCAAACGGAACGGATTCAAAAACCGCTACAATAATTGTAAATAAGGAGGATAATGGAGGAAGCAGCCACAGCAGTGGAGGAAGCAGTGGCGGCGGCGGTGGGTCCCCTGAGCCTGCAAAGAACGTAGAAGTTAAGGAACTTACTCAGGTATTCATAACAAACGGCAAGGCTGTGAAGTTTGAATTCACAAAGAATGCTACCTGTGTCATGTATGTAGGCTTTGATGCTATCAAGAACGTGGGCAAGACCACAACCATTGTGGAGGAATTAAAGAACAAGTCCACACTGGTTTCCGAACTGCCTGCAGGAGAAGTGTACAAGTCATTTAATGTCTGGGTTGGAAACAGCGGGTATGCAACTTCGAAAAACATAGAAAACCCGGTAATATGCTTCAAGGTTGAAAAGTCCTGGCTGCAGAATAAAAGTGTAGATCAGGATTCTATCACCCTGAACAGGTATGAGGACGAAAATAAGCATGACGGCAAAGACGGCACCTGGACTCAGCTGCCAGCCAGCCTGGTAGGAGAAGATGATAAATTCCTTTATTTCACAACCAAAGTTCCTGGATTTTCTTTCTTTGTAATAACAGGAGAGACTAAAGACCTGTCTGAAGAAAATGTAACCGCATTAGAGCCTGAACAGGACACTCGCTCTATTAATGGAGAAGATATAGAGATTAAAGGAGGAGAAGCTGGGCAGAGCTCAGGGCAAGAGAAGAATACAAGCTTACCTGGGTTTGAAATAGGTTGCGGGCTAGCCTGTATACTTGCAGTTTCCCTGTATAAAAGAAAGTAAAAGAACTAATACAAAAGAAAGGAAAACCTAACTGAGTATTAAGTTTGAGTACAGAAAAAGCTGATGAGGGATTTAACCTTCATCTCATTTTTCTATACATATCAATTTATACATATTCAGCTTTCGTGCTTTTTCCACGTATTGACAATCATAAAAAAGAATTGAATATGATTAAAAACAAATATTAGATGAAGTTAAAAGTTAATAATTGACAGACAATTTAATTATTAATGCACGGATCTGTATGCGTTTTTTTCGTTTTTGAGAGAGCAATACTTTAAATCTGTATATTTATATTTCTAATACACATTCCCGTTAAATTAAAGTGATTTACGTGGAAATTTTGCTCTGAATTCAGGCAAATTCAGCGCAAATGCATTATCTTTACATCTGTACATTTGTTGCACATTGAGTATAGTTTTCATGAATTACTAACAATACAAATTTAGCCCCTTATGCGGTTTCAACCCTAACTTTCTTGAGTGGATGGAGGGATTAGATATTAAAAATAAAACGGCCATTTTACTAGGAATTTTTCTTATTTTTGTATTAATTTCAGGCATTGGATCAGCGGCTGAGCTAATTGTCCAGCCAGGAAATTCAATACAGGCTGCTGTTGACAATGCAAGCCCAGGTGATGTAATTACCATAAAACCCGGGACATATACTGAGAATATTAAAATAACTAAGGGTGACCTCACTATCAGGTCTGAGTCCGGAAATCCCGATAATACAATAATAAAAGCCAAAAGTTCAACAGTAAATGTACTTTCCGTACAGGCAGATAACGTCAAAATTAGCGGGATTAAAGCTATTGGAGCAAGCGGGTCCAGCTATTCGGGAATTTATCTGTACAAATGTAATAAATGCATAATAGAGAACAACAAACTTACGAATAACGGGCGCGGAATTTATATCGTGAGTTCTAGCGGGTGCACGATCTCTAAAAACACAGTTATGAACAACGGAGTGTATGGGATTGTGCTTGGAAGCGCAAGCGGCAACACCATTTCAGGAAATACAGCAACTAATGACGGCCGCGGCATCCATGTAGGATCTTCTGACGGCAATACCCTTTCAGGCAACACTGTTACTTCGAACAGTGCCTACGGCATGTATGTTTGCGGCCTGAGCGATAGAAACCTCATTTATAACAACTACTTCAATAACACTAATATGTTCATTAAAAGCGGATCCGGAAACGCTTATAATACCGCAAAAACCCCAGGAAAAAATATTGTTCATGGAACATATATCGGCGGGAACTTCTGGGGAAAACCCGATGGTTCAGGCTTTTCCAATACCGCAGTGGATAAAGATGGGGATGGAATTTCCGATTCCGTATACAGCATACCAGGCAGCATATATTCGGATAACCTGCCTCTCGTAATACCTTCCAACCCGGCAGCTCCTGATGCGGACTTCAGCAGCAATGTTACCTCAGGAGACGCACCGCTTAAGGTATTATTTACTGATACAAGCGTAGGAACGTCCACCGCATGGAAATGGAGTTTTGGGGACGGGACATATTCAACAGAATAGAATCCAGCCCATACTTATTCCACAGTAGGAAATTACACAGTAATGCTTACTGCAAGCAATGCAGCTGGAAACGACACTAAAACAAAAGAGAATTATATAAAGGTAACAGCAGCACAAAAACCGATTGCGAACTTCTGGGGTTCTCCAAGAACAGGAACTGCTCCCCTGACTGTGTACTTTAAGGACAGAAGTTCAGGTTCACCTACTGCATGGAACTGGAACTTCGGAGACGGAACGTCCTCAACACTTCAGAATCCGAAGCACACATATTCAGCAGCAGGAAGTTACACGATAAAACTGACAGTAACCAATGCAGCAGGCAGCACTTCGGTAACAAAATACAAATACATAGTAGTGTCAAAGGCTTGAAAGCACCGGGAAGTCAGTTTAACGGATAAAAAATAAATAAAAAACAGAGTAAGAAAATAAAAAACAAAAAACAGGATTTAAAGAAAAATAAATTTAAAAGGCTGGAGTAATGGGAATGCCCTTCTCAGAGCTTTTCTGCGAGGCTCCCGAACTCCAGCCTGCATGAAGCCGGTGATTCCGGCTCTTTTTTTTCGGTCTCATTTCTTTCGGATTTATAGGGAGCTATATTTGCAAAAAACTCTTCTAGCAGACTCCCCACATCCTTTGGAGCCACATCAATAAACTCTCTACTTTCTTCGGGCGGGAAGTATCCGAAAACCGAAAATTTACCCAGCCTGCGCATCTGAGAACCCTGGTAGCGGGCATCAAGGAGTATCCTTACCCCGAAATCTCCAGGAGAGCGGACAACCCTTCCCATTGCCTGCCTTACCTTCCTGATAGTCGGCACCTGGACTGCAAACTCCCAGCCTTCTCCGCAGCCAAAGACCGTATCATATGCCGACTCGACAGCTTTTATCCTGTCATTCAGAGCCGGATATCCCACACCCACGACAATTACAGTCCTGCCTCGGGAATCTCTGAAATCAACACCTTCGCTCAAGGTCCCCCATAGATAGGTTATGAGCACAGCTTTTCCTCCCTGCTCCCCTATTTTGAAAAACTTCTGCCTGATTTCCTGGGCTGAGACCCCGACTTCATCAAGGAAAATCGGAACCGAAAGATCAGGCTCAAGGAGCTTCGTATAGCGGAGTGCTTCAGCATAGCTCTGGAAATAAATGATTACATTTCCGGGGGAGGCAACAGTAGCAGCAAGAAGCGCCTCTCTCAAACCTTCCAGGATCTCAGGGCTGTCCCTGTTTTTTGCAAAGAGAGGAGGGACAGAAACCGCAAGAGTAAGCCTTCTTTCCGGTGGAAAAGTTGTACCATAAATGATTTCTTCTACTTCCCGCGAGACGCCAAGTGTTGATTTGACCATCTCGAAAGGCCGGAGGGTAGCAGACATCAACACTGCCGAATAAACAGAATCAAGCAAAGGCTGAGTCACATTCTTAGGAATGCAGGTGAAGAGTTCAAGCCTGCCAACTACCCTGTCACTTTTAAAGTCCCTGCGCATGTTAAGAATTGGATAATAGTTCTGCCTGTCCGAAAGCACAAGGTAAGAAGAAAGGAAATCAGCAACATAGCGGATCTGGGAACGCTTGGGCACGGAAAGAAGCCCTTTTTTGTAGTTTTCAGCATAAATCTCTTCCAGCCTGCCCCCGAACTCTCCGATTTCCCGCAAGCGGGTCAGAACTATTTCTTCATCTGCAAACCCTTCTTTCTGTGCATCCCGCAAAAAGCGTACCTTCAGGACATCATGGCGTTCATAAGGGTCACTGATCTGTATGTCCTGCCAGTGCTTTCCAAGCCTGTTCCTTTCTCCGAACTTCAGCTTGGAATCATAAGTATCCCTGATAGCTGTTAACAAGCAGGAAAAGAGCCTTTTGGCATAAAGCCGGGAAGCATAATCCTCGTCAAGAGGAATCCCTGTACCCGACCCTGAGCCTCCTCCGAATACAGGAGAGCTGTCGGGCTCAGGGACCTCTCCCACTTCAGAGAGGGCTTTCTCGACGGTCAGTTCCGAAAGCATTATAGAAGAATGGGAACGAGCTGAAGCCTCAATGTTATGAGCTTCGTCAAAGATTAGAATGACATCTTCAGGGTCTTTCTCAAGCCATTTAAGGAGGGTTGAGAAGATCTCGGCACTTAACACATGATGGAAATTGCATATAAGAAGCTCTGTGTTTTTGAGTTCTTTTTTAAGCAGTTCATACCCGCACATGCCCCGGTCTTCTGCATATTCCATAATTTCTTCTGGACTCCTCACATCAGAAAATAGCCAGGAAGAAAATTCATTTCCCTCGAACTTGAGGACTTCATAAAGCTTTGGACAGGAGTGATTCCTCATGGACTGCGCCTTTTTTCGGGCTTCATCGAGCTCTTTTTCAAGCTCGTTCCTGAGGATATAAAGAGCAGGGTCTTTTGTTTTTTTGTGTTTTTCAAAGGCATCTTTGAGTTCTTTTTCCTTTGAAGAAACTTCCCGCTCAAAATCAAGGAGATCATAGGTGTTTTCCCCTTTGAGCCGGCATTCCTCATAGTCAAGGTTTTCAGGGCACATTGAAGTCTTGCCTTTAAAAACGATAGTTTTTATGTTGTTGTCCCTGTTGATATCCCTTGCCTCATGTATGAACTGGACCATCTGCTGGTGGACGTTTGTGACTATGATTATTACCTTGTTGAGTTTCTTTCCTACATGCAGTGCAGGAGCAAGTGCGCTCAGAGTCTTGCCTGTACCACATGCCCCTTCAAAAAGCACTATTTTCTCATGCAGGAGGGCAGAATGAATCTTCTCCATAGCCTCTGCCTGGTTTGGGTAGCAGCTTTTTTTTGTGAAATATCTCATGTATCCATTATTTTGCTTCATACGCCTAATCCTGAGGTCTCTGCGATTTCCAGAGCTCTAAAAAGTTTACAGGTTTATACAATTATTGCAATATCAGCATACATACAGCTTCTTTGAATATACTTTAAGAGCTGTCATTAAGAATTTTGAGAACCGTAATTAACTATTTTAAGAACCGTAATTAACTATTCCTTTAACAGTAATTAAATATTTTGAAATCCATTTATATAAATAATTATGACATGTTTTCGGAGATCTATTTTCCTTAGAATCATTTATATTGTTCGCCAGATAATTCATATAAAAATGGATTTCTGATTATACCAGGTTACTGTAAGTTGGGGCATTCAGCGGCTTTTAAGTCCTCATTTTTATCAAAAGCACATTCCCTTTGAAGGTATTTGCTTCCCCATTCACAAAGTGCATCCAGGACAGGGAGTACGGTTTTTCCAAATTCTGTCAGAGAATATTCAACTCTTGGAGGGATTTCAGGATAAACCTCTCTTAAGACAAGTCCGGCTTCTTCGAGTTCCCTGAGCTGCTTTGTGAGCATTTTAGGAGAAATCCCCTTCATGCATTGCTGGAGACCTGAAAACCTTAATTTCTCTGCTTTCAGCTGCCAGAGAATTATGGGTTTCCATTTGCCGCCTATAACGTCCAGAGTCGCTTCAACAGGACATTGATACTGTTTATTGTTTTTTGCCTCAATTACCATAAGCTTTCATTATATCCTTTATGTTACTAAGTATCCGGATTGTATGTATAGTATATAAGTATAGTTACTGTAAATTAAATATCAATAAACGTAAGTTACTGACAGAAGAACCCCTATTTTGCTAAAAGAAGCTCAAATAAAAATATAAAAGGTGTAAAAATGAAAGCCATAGGTATTGTTGGAAGCCCCAGAAAGAATGGAAATACAAATATCCTTGTGCAGCAAGTACTCGAAGGCGCAGCAGAGGCAGGTGCCGAGACCCGGAATTTTATCCTCAATGAGATGAACTATAGAGGCTGCCAGGGATGCGGCTACTGCAAGAGCCATGATAAGTGCAAGCTTGAAGACGACCTTGTGGAACTATTCGATGAACTTAAATCAGCAGATGGAGTTGTCTTTGGCTCTCCGATTTACTTTGGTCAGTTTACAGGCCAGATGAGGCTCTTCCTTGACTGCTGCTACTCCCTTATAAACGCCGACTTCTCTCCCCGGCTCCCTGCCGGGAAAAAAGCAGTGATCATAGGAACTCAGGGAGCACCTGATGCAGCAGCTTTCAAAGGAGTTTATGAGGAGTTCGGACGGCAAGTTTCCGGCTTCATGTGCATGGACTTAAAGGACACGATTGTAGGAATTGGATACCATGCACCCGGAGAAGTAAAGGACGATTCCGAACTGATGGAGAAAGCTAAAAACACAGGCCTTAACCTCTTCAAATAAGAAAATAAAGAAAAAAATTAAAGTTGCGTTGGCGTACCCTATACAAACAACGGGGTATGCTCGCGCCAACGCTCAAATCTTTCCGGAATGAATGGGGGCTCAAATATGGAAACTCTTGAAGCAATCCACACTCGCCGAAGCATTCGAAAATATACTGACAGACCAGTTCCTGAAGAGCTTGTTACCGAACTGCTCAGGGCTGCCATGAGCGCACCCTCGGCTGTCAACGCCCAGACCTGGGTCTTTATAATAATCGACGACCGCAAACTTCTCGATGAGATCCCGACATTCAGCCCTTATGCCGGCATGTGCAGGGAAGCTCCTCTAGCAATCCTAGTCTGCGGGGATACGACTCTGGAAAAAGTGCCTGGGTACTGGGTGCAGGACTGCTCGGCAGCCATTCAGAATATCCTGCTCGCAGCTCATGATGCAGGGCTTGGAGCGGTCTGGACAGGGATTTACCCCATGAAGGACAGAGTTGATGGCTTCAGGAAAGCTTTTGGCCTGCCAGACCACATATTTCCCCTCGGGCTTGTCCCTGTTGGCTACCCTGCCGAGAACCCCGTACCTAAGGACAGGTACAGGAAAGAAAAAGTATACCACAACAGGTACGGTCATAGGGGAATGATTCTGTAAATACTGGGAGAATCAAGATCTGAATATATATGATGATTTATTGACACAGGGTTATCCTAAAATGTGATTGCGGAAACCTTATGTTCCCGCTGTTCCATTCAGAATTTCTGTTATTTGTTCCTCAGTCAATTTCATGTCAAAGAACTGCTGATAGAAGCTGGCCGTATCATTGAACATCTCTGCATAGGTTATCTTTTCAGGATACAGTTTCGATGCTGCCCATTCTACCATCAATGGAGTTTCAATACCTCTGTGACCCCACACATGAGCACCCACCGGAGTTGTGTACACCTGCTGGTCCTTCACTGCACTGATGTCACTGAAACGTGTATCGTTGTATATGTAGTCTATATCTGATGGCTTCTGTGTAATTATCACATCTGGGTCCCATTTCAACAGTTGTTCCATATCGAATGTGTAGACTTCTGATGTTCTGTTATTCTGGGATACTGCAATGCCTCCTGCCTGAGTTGTCCACCACTCACATATCTTATGGGGTACTGTAAGTGTCGTGGGTGAACAAAACAACACCTTTGGCTGCTCTTCCTCAGGTACCGATGTTACTTTCTCATTCACTTCACTGATCTTAGATTCAAAGTACTGATTATATTCTTCCGCACGCTGAGGGTTATTGTATATGTCACCCATTAGTATCATTAATTGTTCTACATCCGTGGTATTGGTCCACTGGAGGTAGACAACGTTGATATTCTTGCCTTCCAGCATGCTCACTGTTGACTTGTCCATTGTAAAGACAACATCGGGATCGATCTGTAAAAGGGATTCTATATTGACAGTACCACTGCTATCCTGTACAACTGGCGCCCCTTCTATCTGAGGAGCAAATACATACTGATACTTCCAGCGGCCTTGCTTTACAAAGGACTCAGGAAGACCATTAGCGATAGTACTGGATTCTCCCATGACCTCGATGAAGGTGTTTATGACAGGTACTGGACCTACAGTGACCACTGTACTGACATTGGAAGGCAATTCAACGGTCCTTCCCATCATATCAGTTATCACTTGAGTGGTATTTTCTGCGAGATTATTAGAAACTGGATTACTTTCCTTTGCTGAGTTGTCATCCACGCATCCACTCAAAAAAACTGCGGCCACCAGCATCATGACCATGAAAAGGATTTTGAATTTTCTATGCATTTTCAATCCACCTTTGAATATATGTTTTGATGTTGCAATTTGCAGAAGAGATTTTCATGAGGTCTTGCAGAACTTCATAGATTCCTGGTCACTTGCCTCTCAAAAACGACCTTACGGCCCATACCTTCCAGATACCTCTCTACCACAGGCATTCGGTTCTTGATATAAACATCCTCATCTACTTTGATTACCTGTTCTCCTGCCCCAGGTTCAGGAGGCATTCTGGAAACATAGGCAGCACCAACCTGATTGCCCCCACCGGCCATGAGCCACAGAGGAATATCATCCATTGTATTGCCTGCAGCAAGCCCAAGATGAACATGCGGCATGAGGAGCCGTGCCACAGCAACAGTCCTTGCCACATCCCAGGGCGAACACCTTGGGTGGTTCTTGTAGGCTGTATCCGGGTATGGCATGAATCGGGAAAAATTAAGATGGCTCAATTGGGTGAACTGTTTCACATAGAAAAGATGTCTTATACGGTCCTCTTCTGATTCACCAAGACCTATCAGAATCATACTCCTGATAGGAACGCCTTCGCGTTCGCATGTTTCCATCAGGCGTTTTTTCATATCCAGACTATCACCGGGTTTTGCCTGGCTAAAGATATCTTCATTGATGGTTTCAAGGGAACTCGTAATACTGAGCATGCTCATACCCTTCAGCTTTCTTACAGTTTCTGCAGAGAATGAACACCCCAGGTTCACTTCAATATCGATATCAGAGACCGCCCTTATAGCTTCAACCATCCCGATTATCTCCTTATCGTAGCCCTGCAGATTCGACCCTCCGCTCAGGTGAAGCTGTTTAAGACCAAGTTCTTCCAGTTTCTTTGCCGTCTTTGCCAATTTTTCCGGAGGGAACTCCGTCCTTGCATAAAAGGTACAATACAGGCAACGAGGAGCGATCCTGCATGGAATTACCTGTGATATACCTGATGTCCAGTAAAAATCCATGCCAAGTGTCCTGTCCCTTACCTTTGAGGCAAGAGCAAACAACTTCAATGCATTCTGAGGGTCCCTGGCTCCCTTTAACAATTGAAGAGCCATTGACTCAGTGAGAGCTCCATTCTCAGCTGTCTCTAATAATTTTTCATACATACTTTTCATACATACATATCTCCACGATTTTACGATCTGCAACCTGCAATGAATGAATCTGAACCATGCTCCATAAACTATAGAATCAAGCTTTACCATAACCAGGGATTTCCACCATAGTCATGGGGATAAGAAATCATCAACAGTTACCACTAAGACGTTTCGGAATGTTTTACTTATTCTGCGCAACTGCGGGTCTATAGGTTACATGCTTACGCACGATGTCAGGTCAGAAGCAATATAATTTCAGAAATGAACTCTTTTTACATCCAAAGCAAGCTCACCAGCTTTCAACACTTCTAGCGTTATGTTCGAACAAACATAATGACATAAATAACTATCGCATTTTCAGAATAACGCTGAATGTATTTAGAGCAAGATACAGTGACATTTCACCATTCAGGTGTCTTTCCGCCAATACTTAAATAAAAAAACTACAGGTTGATTAGCGCTATGCGAATTATTAAAAGAAATTCTAAATACCATGAAATGTGTTTTTAAAATTAACGTCAATGAAAAACGGATTTCAAAAATGTAAATTACCCATCGATAAGTGACGATCAAAGCAAAATCAAGATCTTAATAGGTGGTGATTCATTGACAATAAGAGTTGTTGCAAAAAATAAGGTAAACCCTGAAAAGATTCAGGAATTTATGGACTTGTGCAAAAACCTTTGTTGAAGAAACATTAAAAGAAGAAGGCTGCATAGAATATGGGGTGTATCAGGAATTGGAGAATTTGGGGACCCTGATTATGTGAGAAGAGTGGAAAGATGAAAGCAGCCTGGATGAACACTTAAAATCCAATCATTTTAAGGAAATATTTCCTTTGCTTTCAGAATTTCTTGAGAAAGAAGCTGAAATCAATGTATACAGAAAAAAGCTGTGATTTATTTTCTCATTCCTCAAATTCTACTTTCACTCATTTCATATGCGTTTTTTTGAAGGAATGAATCAGAAGTAAACGGGAGATACAGAATGAAAGTTGTCGCATTCAACGGAAGCCCGCGAAAGGAAGGCAATACAGCCTCCCTCATAAGACATGTCCTTGCCGAGCTTGAAAAAGAAGGGATAGAAACCGAGACCATGCAGGTTGGGGGAAAAAGCGTCCACGGCTGCACAGCCTGTGAAAAATGTTTTGAAAACATGGACCGAAGGTGTGTAATCGACAAAGACATTGTCAACGAATGTATTGAAAAAATGCTTGAAGCCGACGGCATAATCCTTGCTTCACCAACGTATTTCGCAGACCTGACACCTGAGCTCAAAGCTCTTATAGATAGGGCGGGCTTTGTTGCGAAAGTCAATAGCGATATGTTCAGGTACAAAGTTGGAGCAGCCGTTGTTGCGGAAAGGAGAGCCGGATCAATCCACGTTTTTGATTCTATTAACCATTTCTTCACTATTTCCCAGATGATTATTCCAGGGTCCAGTTACTGGAACATAGGGATAGGGCTTGCTGAAGGGAACGTCGAAGAAGACGAGGAGGGAATCCGGACCATGCAGACTCTGGGACAGAACATGGCATGGCTTTTGAAAAAGCTCCATCCATAACTTAACGAGAGAGGCAGCCTTACTTATTTATTCAGGGAAACTAATTCCATAGATAGAATAGGGGGGATAAAATGAAAGTCCTTTACGTCTTTGCACATCCTGAGCCGAAGTCATTTAACGCTGCCTTAAATGATACAGCTCTTGCTGCCCTGAAAGAAAAAGGGCACGAAGTAGAGCTCTCTGACCTTTATGCAATGAATTTCAATCCTGTGCTCAATGTTGGAGACTTTACGGAAAGAAAAAAGTCGGACATTTTCAAGCCTTTCTTTGAAGCAATACAAGCCTCAAAAACAGGAGCTTTTGCACCCGATATAAAACAGGAGATGGAAAAAGTAAAATGGGCTGACATCCTGATTTTCCAGTTTCCCATTTACTTTACAGCCATGCCTGCAATTATGAAAGGCTGGATTGACCGTGTCCTGGCTCCGGGGTTTGGTTTTAATCCCGTTACCAACAGCGCCTATGAAACCGGGCTCTTCAAAGGAAAATCGGCAATGCTCGCCTTTACTACAGGCTCTCCGAAAGAAGCGTACTCTGAAGGTGGAATGCATGGGGACATCCACAAACATATGGAATCCGTAACCCACTGCGTCTTTGAGTTTATGGGGATGAAAGTGCTGCCCTCTTTCATAGTCTTCGAGGCCAGTGCCATGAAACAGGAAAAAGGGGCAGAAGAACTTGAGAAGTATAGAAAGAGAATATTGGAACTTTAAATAGAGAAGAAAACACCTGTATTTATTTTTTTGAGAATTATGGACTGGAGCGCAGCCTATGCCTTATACAACTTTTAAATAATATATATAGATCTAATTTATAAAAACCTTTATTAACCGTTATGTATGTTCAAACATATCATTCAAATCCCATACAGGTGCATGGAAAAAACAGAAATAAAGTGAATACGGGTCGGAAGCAAAGAAATTGATACAAAAAACGGCATCAAGGGAAAAAAGGCATCAAAGGAAAATAGAAACATAAAAATAAGGAATTTATGAAGGTAATTTTTGAGGCAAACCATGATAGACCTTTTTGAGTTTTACTTTTACGAAGATTGCCCCTATCAGGATGAAAGTGCAGAACTGCTCAGGCTTGAAGGCAGGGGAAAAATGAGGATTATTTCGAGAGAAAACGGGACCTGTGCATGTGCCGGCGACCTGGCAGAGTATTATGAAAGAAAGGGCCTGAAAGTCCATAATTACCTCAAAGACGGGGAGACTTTCAAGCCCGGGGATGCAATTATAGAAGCCGAAGGAGACATTAAACTCCTGTTCAGGTTCTGGAGGGTCTCCCAGACTTTCCTCACCCTCATGTGCGCCATTGCCACGAAAACAGCCTCTATGGTCAGCGCAGGCCGAAAGGAAAACCCTGACCTTATTATTGCAACAAGCCGAAAGACCCATCCCGGATCCCGCGTATTTGAGCTTAAAGCCGTCCGGGCAGGCGGTGGAGATATTCACAGGAACTCACTCAGTGACTCCATCCAGCTCAGCCAGAACCA
>DUGS01000103.1:0-225 GCA_013331265.1 Methanosarcina sp. | reverse complement strand
GCTTAAAGCCGTCCGGGCAGGCGGTGGAGATATTCACAGGAACTCACTCAGTGACTCCATCCAGCTCAGCCAGAACCACCTTGAAGCTGCCGGGGAACTGGGAAAACTCAGATCCCTAAAAAAGATAGAAATCGAGCCCAGGACGAGGGAAGAAGCATTCAAATATGTAGATATGTCGGATATTATGCTCCTTGACCACCTTTCCCCGGAAGAACTGCGAGAACT
>DUGS01000043.1:4905-5314 GCA_013331265.1 Methanosarcina sp. | reverse complement strand
CTCTCGACTTATCGAGATAGATATAAAAAAAATAATCGGATCTTAATAGAAGATTGCACTTTGAATGTAATAACTGTTAGGGAAGCTGGCTGAAAGTGATTATTTCCGAATCTGCCATTTTTCCCTGAATGAATATCTCTAAATATGTAAAAAGTTAGGACCGAATATCTCAAAAAGAGAACATATCAGAATTAAAGAAAAGAATAAAAACGTGGGGCTGGTGAGATTCGAACTCACGATCGACGGGTATCTCCGAACAACTGCTTTAACAGTTCTCTGGTGAGCATCTATCAGTGCTCCAACGGTTCCTCATTGTCCTGCCCCGTCGGGAAAGACTCGGTAGACCCGTTGTTCATCATTTATCCGCTGGAGCCCATCGCCATACCGGGCTAGGCCACAGCCCCTTAAC
>DUGS01000043.1:0-4736 GCA_013331265.1 Methanosarcina sp. | reverse complement strand
CGGGCTAGGCCACAGCCCCTTAACAAGGATACTCAAATATCCTTTCTCTATTAAATAGTTAACGGCATAAAGTAATGTTTTTGAAGAAAAAATCCGTTTTTAAACAGGAATAATAAGATTCATGGAAATAAAAAAGCAGATAGAGAGCTTTTTTTACCCGTCAGCTCTCTTTATATCCCGCTAATCGTCAGAAAAGTGCTTTCTTATCACGGCTTTCAGTCGATTTTGTTGAACCTGGACGGAGATGCCCCACAGATTGGGCAGTTGCCTTCAGGCTCGCCTTCTATAGTGTGTCCGCAGACAGCGCATACGTAATAATCAACTTCTTTGTTATTTCCGATTTCTTCCAGTGCTTTTTCGTATAGCATGGCGTGGACCTTTTCTACTTTGTTTGCCACTTCAAAACTCCAGAGAGCCTTTTTGTCCCCTTCTGTCTTTGCTTCTTCTATAAATTCAGGGTACATTTTCGTAAATTCGTATGTTTCGCCCTCAATAGCATCTTTCAGGTTTTCCATTGTAGTTCCAATCCCGCCCATACGCTGAAGGTGGTTGAAAGCATGGACTGTTTCCGCAGCAGCAGCGGCTCTAAATAGTTTGGCTATCTGATGATACCCTTCCTCGTCTGCTTTCTTCGCAAAGGCAAGATATGTCCGGTTTGCCATCGATTCGCCGGTAAATGCAGCTTTAAGGTTGTCTTTGGAACTCATATATCCCTCACCTTGATTTGAAATCTTTTTTATCTTATTATCAGACAATGTATATTAGTTTTAACGCTCAGGGTCTCTTATATTAAAATTTAAGGTTGCACACCGGAGGATCTTCATTTTGAAGCAGAAGCAGGTTCATTTTGAAGGAGAAGCAGGCTTTTGCTGGTATGTAATTGAAAAAATGTATGTGGTTAAGACGTTGAAAATATTGATTACTAAGGAAATTCATGCCTTGCTGATAAAAAGAATGCTAAGTAATTTGATTTTTTAAAAAAGATTTTAACAGATATTAATTGGAGATTTACGCCCAGGGCAGGATTCGAACCTGCGATCCCCAAAGGAGAAACGGTTTTCGAGACCGTCGCCCTACCACTAGACTACCTGGGCACTTTGATTTAAAAATATTTTTTAAGTAAAATTTTTATACATCTATTTATAAGTAGTGAGGAAGTTTCCGGGCGGTGCCCGACGCTTCTGGTACAGGGTTAAGTAAATATACTTTCTATCTTATATATTTTATTCTCATCGGCTCCAAAAATTTAAAAATCAAAAAGCGACTTCTGGCCTGCAGGCTTTTCTGGATTCTCTTCTTCTGATAATTTTACATTTTCTTCTGCTGCCTTTTCTGTACCAGTCGTTAATGTATCTCCCGCTCTTTTTTGCTCGAAGTCAGAAAAGGAGATCTGAGCTCTGGGCTTTTCTTTCTCCTTCTTTGCCACTCTCGAAGCTTTTTTTCTCTCCTTACCGGTTTTTCCTGCTGGTTCAGACTTATCCGTTTTCAGGTGTTCAGGCAGTTCAAGCCAGCCATACTGACCGCCTCCACCGGGATGGATTATAACATCGCCTTTCCTGAAGGCAAGAATTGAGTTTACCACCTTCTCGTCCACTATTTTCAGGGATTCAGGTTCTGCATAGATAAGTGCTTCAACCTCGTTTCCGAAATGATCTACAAGGGCTTTCCAGGCTGTTTTTACGCCTTTTGTCTGGACGCTTGCATGGCCAAGTGACATCTGTACGATTTCTGCAAGAGGGATGAGGTGCAGGTAAGGAGGTCGGTAGTCAGGATGCCTGGGCTCTTCAAAATCAGCAAGTTCATTGACCCTGTCAGTCACACCTTTTTTTATAATGCCCCCACATTTCGAACAGCGCCATTTAATAGCTTCAGCTTCGGGCAGAGTATACTGAGTAAAGCATTTGATGCAGGCAGACCGGTTGTATTTTCCTTCCTCAGGGAAAAAACCGACATTCAGAGTAGACCCGTACCCCTGCTCCCTTAGAATGGCTTTCTTCAGGCCGTCAAAAGTAATATCAGGGACATTGAACTGAGTGAATTCCCTTGCCAACTTATTGGTAGAAGGGGAATGGGCGTCAGAATTTGTAAGGAAGGTCAGTCTATGTAATTCTTCAATCCTGTCCGCATAACTACTGTCTGCGCTAAGGCCAAGTTCAACAAAAGAAACATAATCTGTCATACTCCCATAGCAGCTTTCCAGGCTGTCATGGTAGCCGTAGAGAGCAGTCCAGGGAGTAAAAGCATGGCAGGGGCCAATAAGAGCTCCAAGATCTTTTGCAACCTCTGCAATTTCACAGCCGTCAAGCTTAACCGCAGGACGCCCATCTGCTTCAAGGTTTCCAAAAGGAGCAATTCTTTCTGCCAGCTCTTCGGCTTTTGAAATCGAAGGTAAAATCAGGAGGTGATGTACCCGGTCAATATCCTCGATTTCGGTAGTAGGGACGAAAAATATATTTCCTATCTGGATTTCTTCGTCTGAAATGGCTGCTTTCTTAATTTCTTCAAGCCATTTAGGATGGGTGCAGTCCCCTGTACCAATAAGCTCCATCCCTTTTTTCGAGGCTTCACTTGCAATTGTGGGCAATTCCATCCTCGCGGAACATGCCATAGAGTACTTTGAATGGAGATGGAGATCTGCATTGACTTTCATTTCGGAACCTTTCGCCAGAAGTTTTTAACAATCAGGTTCTTTACTTCGTATCTATCCGGATTCTTGATCCTTATATTCCCTACCTGGAACTTCCAAAACTATATATTTATCCTATGTAACGCAGGTCTTCTTCCGTGGGTTTAACTTCGGGGAAGTTTTGCTGCTCTTCTTTTTCTTTCAGTTTTTCTATGATATTCTCCATTTCCTCTGCTTTTTTCTTAAGAGAATCCGTATTTACTTCAATTCCGAAAATATTGCACAATACCTTCAAAAGAGACTGGGCGCTTTTAGGGTCCATGAGGTATCCGGGTGTCATTCCCATAAGGCAGGCGGCGTCTATACCTCTCATACCACTGAATGCCACAAGCAAGCCGGATGCTCCTACGATTCCTCCGCTTGGTTCTGATTCCCTGAACTCTACTCCATATTTTTTAATCTCTTCGATCAGGTCCGTGCTATTAGCAACTCCAAGGACTGTCTCTTCATAAGTGAGCTTACCTGTTGGGTAGCCTCCGAGAGTATATATCCTGGGGACTTTCAGTTCCTCTGCAATGTCCAGGTAAAGAGAACAGAGTTCATAATGCCCCTGAGAGGTCGTGCTCTGGTGGTCCCCTACTAGAAAAAGAATATCAGTTTCGTTTGCTTTCCCTTGATAGATAGCGTTGCTTACTGGACGGACAGTACAATCTTTATTAACAAGGACCTGAGGCGGAAAGTGAGGGGAATAAACCTCCATAATCTTTTCAGCTTCTAGTTCCTCTACCAGATGTTCTGCCACCAGCTTGCCCACAAGCCCTACTCCAGGAAGTCCTACTACCATTATGGGGTTTTTGAGTGAAAGTTTTTCTTTCAGGCGGACAAGTGTACTTTGCTGCATAAAAATCCTTATCCTTTCTTTGCCAGTCTGCGGTACTTACCATAAGGGTCCTGAGGAGAAAAGCGAGCCGGAATAGCGGGCAAGGAATTCCCCCCGCAAACCGGACATTTTTCCCTTAAAGTGTACCTGCCGCAATTTTTGCATTTGCGGATCTTTTGTCCCAAAGGGTATCACGCCTTTGCCGATTCTATATGCCGTTTGAAGACCCCGTGCCCGCCAAGTTTGGAAATAGTATCTATTGCCATCTGGGCGGATTTCTTAAGGACTGATTCGGCTTTCTTATAGTCAGGAGCTATTACCTTGATTCTGTATCTCGGAGCTCCTGTGTAACTTATTTCGAGCCTGATATCTTTCCCATCAACGTCGCTGATGGAATCAGCAGCATGGAGAGATTGTTTTATGGCCTCTATGCCGTTTGGAAGACTGCAGGTCAGATCGACATACCCTGCGATATCCACGAAGGGCAGTTTGATATTTTCTCCTGCGATCTTGATTATGCTCTTTATATATTTCTTGTTGACTTTAAGTCCTTTAAATGCTTTTTCCCCTTCGATAGCTGCTTCTTCGAAGGCAGTATAAGCACTTCCAAAATCTTCTACAAGTCTCTCATGCAGAGCCTGCAGGCCATTTTCATCGGTCTTGGTCTCTTCGGCCACGAACTGGAGCCACTTGGCGGCTTTCTGCTCATTTTTCCATTCCTGGATTTTAGCCCGCCGCTGGTGCTCGTTCACGTCTTTCAATGAAAGGTCTATGTGGCCGCGGGAAGGGTCCACGTTCAGAACCTTACAGACAATCTTCTGCCCTTCCCTGACGTAATCCCTGACGTATTTGACCCAGCCTGCTTTAATTTCGGAGATATGGATAAAACCTTCCCGACCTCCGAATTCCTCAAGCTCGACGTAGGCTCCGAAATCAGTTACATTCTTCACCGTACAGACAACAAACTCTCCGACTTCGGGCCAGTGATCGTTTCCCATTCGTACCACTTCTCAATTTTTCTCTATTATTACTCTCTACTATACTCCTGTTCAGTGCATTTACCGGGCCGGTTATTCAAGCACTTCCAGGATGTGAGTGGTAATTGTAGATTTTCCACCGGTTGGTTCTGCAAGGGTTCTTCCACAGACAACGCAGGTAATCTTGCGGCTTGCGCTTCCGAATATGATCTGTTCGTTTTCGCAGTCATTGCACTTTACGCGCAGGAACCTG
>DUGS01000111.1:3056-5589 GCA_013331265.1 Methanosarcina sp. | reverse complement strand
ATTTCAATCCACACACCCGCGAAGGGTGCGACATCAGGCTGTGGCTGGTCTACACTTTCCCTCTTTATTTCAATCCACACACCCGCGAAGGGTGCGACACTGCGGATGTTTACTGTTCTAAGGAATGTCAAGAATTTCAATCCACACACCCGCGAAGGGTGCGACCGTAAATTAATTTAGATAATAAACTCTCTCGTTTATATTTCATAAATTCTTTTAAAAATCTTCATTGTTGAATTTTACTATGAACCGTCACAAAATATAAATATAATGAACAAATTTTTCCCGCGAACCTCCCGGTAAATCAATGTTCACTACAGGTTCGCGGAATCATGCAACTAATAAACCTTCTGGATCGTACCCTTTTTTTGCACCAAAGTGCTCCACACGATTTTTCCAATTTTTGCCCAGATAGTAAAATCTGAGACTATCTTTATCCTCATCCATAATATCACATAAAGAATGCTTAAGCTCTGCAAACTGAGCAGGATCTACAAGGCACTCAAATACAGAGTTCTGAACCCTCTGTCCATAATTTTCGCACTCTTTTGCCACTTTTCTCAGTCTACTTTTTCCACCTTCTGATTCTGTACTCACATCATAAGTAACCAGTACCATCATTTAAAACACCTCAATTCATAAAAAATGGCGGATAACCATCAATATCCCCTCTTAAATAACGGGCCAGCAGCATAGCCTGCACATATGGAATTAATCCGACCGATATCTTTTCATTTAAGTAGGGATGAGTAATCTGGTCCTGTTTTCTCTTCTGCCAGGCCGCCAGTATCCCTTTTCTTCCTTCTTCGGTCATAAGGACAGCTCCGTTTTCCTTCTTGAGAAAATCTTTTTCATTAACCTGTTTGAGGTTAACCATATTCAATGCAAGGCGGTCAGCCATAAAAGGCCGGAGTTCCTCCATCATATCAAGCGCAAGACTGGGCCTTCCAGGACGGTCAGTATGGAAAAAGCCAACATACGGGTCAAGTCCAACGGTTTCTAAGGCCGATTCAACATCATGAGCAAGCAGCGTATACAAAAAAGAGAGCAGCGAATTCATGTTATCAAGAGGGGGTCTCCGATTCCGATTTAATATAAAAAAGCTGTCTTTTTGCTTAAGAATGAGTTCGTCTAATACACTAAAATAAAATTTGGCACAATTTCCTTCAATGCCGCGAAGAGAATCCGAATTTAAACAGGAATCAATGCTCCTGAGGTTATCTATCAGCAAATCATCAGCAGAACGGATTTTATTGACATCAATCACATTTCCGTGGTCACGGATGCCTCTCCCAAGAACAGTCCTGCAGTTAACGATTTTTCCTATGATAAAGCACTTTGCAAGATCCAGAGAATCTTCAGCACTATCTGCCTTTCGATACTGCGTGCACCGGAGAAGAACGTTCCCTCTAACTTTTCCACTAACACGCGCCAGAAATTTACCATTAGGGGTCAAAAAAGATATTCCAACTTTATTGTCAGTACAAAGTTGCATCAGCTGAGGGCTGGCGCCCATATATGCAAAGCAAACTATACCCTCAAGATTATGTATGGGAATACGAAATATTTCAGCATCTTTTACCTTAACAACAACATTCTCCCCGTCCCTGAGAAGATATGATTCTGGGGTTGTGACATATAATGTATTTAGCAATTTTCTCATGGATACAGATCCCTTTACTAACCTGAAATTTGGATTGAGTGATATTTTTTGAATATTTCTTGAAATATACTTCTGGAAATTTTGATTATTTCAGATATCACCATTACATGCCTCGTCCATATGATTTCTGACATATTTGCGAGCAGAAACAAACTTTTTAGTTAATTTCGGAACACAGACATCTACAAGAGAACAGTATTTGCAGTTTCGGGATTTTTCAGCAGATGGAGTAAGTTCTTTCTTAAAGAGATAATGCATTTCATCAGACAAAGAAATTACAAGATTTCTCAATTCTTCGGTAATTTCGAGCTTAATCCTTCTCCGAATTTCATTATAATAAAAATCAGCAGAGTTTATGGTTACATTAAACATCTCTTCAAGGCACATTGCCTGTGCACAGAGTTGCACTTCATCTCTCTCGTCAATTTTCGGCTTACCTCTTTTATACTCTACTGGATGCATTTTCCACAGACCTTCATAACCCGGAAGAGAAATGCCGTTTTCAGAACGGATATACTCAATGACATCTGCCACGCCATAAAGTCCAAGTTGATAAGAAACAAGTGGAAATGCTCTTGACAGCACAACGTCGCCTCTGCTTTCTTTAAGGAATGGATTATCCACACGCTCATGTAGAAAACGACCTTCCGTTGTCTGAAGATTTTCTTCCCACTGGCGCTCAATATGGATCAAGGCCCATTGACGCTTGCAAAAATGGAAATGTTGTATGCCGGACAACGAGAGAAGCTCGTCTTCGGCATATTTCTTTTCGGTCATAATTTCTCTATTAATTCAACACCATTCGGCATGTCCCTAGCAATTATTACTTCATAATCAGCAAAAGAGCGGGAAGGCATATCATGGGATAAC
>DUGS01000111.1:0-2791 GCA_013331265.1 Methanosarcina sp. | reverse complement strand
TTATGCTTGAAAACGATAAGTTTTCTTGCGGACATTTTTCCCCTTGATGCTGAATGATCATGTTCAAACATATTGATCAGGCTGTCCCAGAGCAGTTCCAGGTCGTCTTCTTTAAATTCGGTCTTTTTAGCCAGATGAGCGGAGATATATCCTTCTGCACGGTACAGCCCATATGGCACAACCTGTTTTTTGCCCATAGTCTGGCCTTTTTCAGCATCTTTCTCATTGGTGACGGCACAACGAGTGACCGTTATTTCTTGCTGGAAAATCGGATCAATACTGCGGGCAAAACTGAACTGTACAGGTCCTCTAACTTGTCCGCAATTAACACCTGTTGACATTACAGCACCGAATGTCCTAACATCATAGAAATTATTACACATAAACCGTGTAGCTTCAGGATCGGCTAATTCCTTCTCTCCTTTCGGTGGATGATTTATCCTTTTATATGCCATTGCGTGTTGATCATTCAAAACCACTCCAGACTTAACATATATATTATATCCTTCAGAATTGAAACCTGAATCGTCTTTTTTAACGATATCGATATAATCCCGGACCTTTCTCTTGAGGCATACATCAGTTACAATTCCATTCCCGGTCTGAGGATCAATCCTTGGCATATTGCCCATATCGGGATCTCCGTTTGGGTTTCCGTTCTCTACATCAAACAACAAAACAAATTCATATCGGTTCTTGATGATTTCGTTCATAATGACACCTCCTCACTTGAGGGGACCTCTTTTTTCGTGAAAAAAGCTTTACGCTGATGATAGTAACCAAGCATAAACATACCCTGATCTTCAAGATTCAGGTATGCAGGAAATTCATTCACGCCTGCCAGAATCTGTTCAATCAGCTGATTGGACCTGAAACCCCATTCGGACCTGGCAATGTGGTGTTGTGCAAGTTTTAACAGTACCGGAAACACAACGGCAGGCGTTGATGAAGCACTGCTGAAGTACTTGCTGTTAATGGTGCTCTTCATCTCTCTATTCGCATCATTCTGTGCCTTTTCAAGAGCGGCAAACAACCTCCCAAGGCGATATGGCACATTTGAACTCTCCTCGTTTAAACTCATGGTAATCAAATCCTTATTTAAATTTGATAATCCAGCCCTGCTCAATCTGAGTAGATATGCTTTGATAAAACCAGCTCTGACAAAATTTATTGAGCCGTCTACTTTCACACGGTTCAGGATCGCACTGTATAACGAGATCGGATAGCCTGTATTGGTAAGAATAGAGCGCATAACAAGGCCACCAAGGAGTGGAGAAACTGTTTTTTTATCTGAACTCTGAGGGATGGTCTCATTCAACAGGCGATATACTGAGACGTGTCGTGGACCATAACCATCTCTGATCACCTCCATGTCCAGATGGTGACGGGCCACTTTTTCAATCAAATTTCCAATACTGTCAACATACCAGAAACGGGCGGCAAGCCGTGCATTATTAGGAGACAAACCAAGGATATAGAAATTCGTCTCGGGATCTGTCCCAATGTCCTCTTGATTTACTTTTTTGCCGATTCGGACTTTATTGAGAATGTCCTCTATCTGTTTGTTTTTGGTTGTGTCCTGTACCCGGGGGACCTCTACATTTTTTTCTTCTTTTTTCTCTGGTTCCGGAAGGTCAAAAAAGAATTTAACAAGATCTTCACAGGATTTTTCACTTGTCTCAGCCCAGAAAACAACTGTCGTATCAGCAATCCTTATCCTGTTGCTCTGACTTGAAAGAAGGTGATTCAGGGCAGTCGTATACTTAAACATCGATGATTCACTAACTGGGGAATTAAAACTCTGTTTTTTTCCATAAGAACAGAAAGCATCATCATTAAAGCTGACTAGGGAGGCCCCTGCCGATTGAGCCCCAACAACACCCTTTATTTTTTGATGTATCTTAGCTACCGGTTCCACTTTCCCACTTATTAAACACTGAGCAAGTGTGTTTCCAGTTTCGTTCTGAGAATAAGTTTCCCAGGCGTTTCTAACCACATTTTTCTGATGTAAAAAACTCCCATCACACTCAAAAACACAGTTTCCACCGGCGAGAAGATCATCTTTATACTCTTTGATCTTTGGATTTTCAAGGAACTCTTCTGGGTTCCCTCCGTCCAGAAAAGCAAGGAATCCACGGACTCCGAGATCGTCCAGACCATCTAATATACTATGATGGAGGGCTTTGAAGGCCTCAAAGCATTCTCTAGAACGCCGATGAACAAGAATGACTTCTTTATTATTTACCTCAAGTATCTTATACTCATCAGTACCATTCTTTGAACTTGAACTAAATTTCTTTTCAAATTCATTTCTTTTCAGCTTCTCAACACCAAAAACATACTGAGCTTTATCACAGGAGAAATATGAAAATATCGCACTACAGCGAGATTCCTGAATAGGAACCTCCATATCTTTGGGTTTTGGCTTCTTATCATCGCTTCTGAGATCAACAATATGCGAAAGAACGCCATCAGGAGTAATGACAAGGGCAAATGAGACCTTAGCGCTGCTATATCCTAGCTTTGGGATATTGGCGTTCTCGTCTCCTTCAAGAATGTCATAATGGCGGCAGAGAGATTGGATAATCATGATACGTCTCCGTTACACAGGCATTTTTGAACATCGATCACCCCATCAACCATACAGGCACGGAAAAAGACGGCTTTCATACTGTCAGAAAAATCAATATCATAGAGCATGAATCCCAGATCTTTTTCTCCTTCTATTTTTCCACGATAATATGACGAAGGAACTTCCCCCTCAACCAGTTCAAATTGAACCGGAAATTCA
>DUGS01000063.1:84028-84179 GCA_013331265.1 Methanosarcina sp. | reverse complement strand
CTGAGCTACCTGGGCAGGCAGATATAATACCACCAGATTACTCTTCAATAATAAATCTTTAAAAGATAGGCAGTATTTTCCATTTTTTTCTTTCCAGAAAAAGCTCTGGAAAGATTTTGATTGATTTTTTAAGTGGGCCCGCTGAGATTCG
>DUGS01000063.1:62677-83832 GCA_013331265.1 Methanosarcina sp. | reverse complement strand
CTCCGCCATGTCAAGGCGACGTCATAACCGTCTAGACCACGAGCCCTATAATGCGTATTGCTTCCGTTTCTCACACGGAAGTGCAACACCATAGTACGCATCATCATTTATATAAGTTTTGGGTGGTTCGGGTTCTTTCTACTCGAATCAATCCTCAGAAAATCAAAAATTTTACAGATGCTTCAATTATTTTAGTTCTGGCTCCGCTCTACCGGTAAATAACTGTAGATATTTATAGTATGCATCCTCTGTACCTGATTTCTTCAAATATTACACATATTTTTTTCATTTTTCCAGTTATTTTCTCGGTATTTCTCAGTATATTATTTCATGTAATTTGCGCAGGTTTATTATGATATTAGCCTGGAAAACTTGTCTTCTAAAATAGAATGATGAATAATAGAATGAATATTTTTCTAAAACATTATGAATACAATATTTCTGCTGAGGGTAATATGAACGGAGCATCAGATAATACAGAAAACCGCAGGACGATCCCGGAAATCCAAGCAAAAATAGATGCAAGAGAGGCTGTTGTCCTTACGGCAGAGGAAATCACAGCAAGGATCAGGGCAGGAGAGAAAATAGGGCTTGAAGATGTCGATGTTGTAACTACCGCAACCCGCGGGATCATGAGCGGAACTTATGCAGTTCTCTCTTTCAAGGTCTCCGAGCCCGACTTTTTTATAAAGGCCTCTGAAGTTTTGCTGAACGGGGTGCCGGCAGTCGTAGGGCCCTGTCCCAATGAAAGGCTTGGAATCCTGGACCTTATTGTACTCGGGACAACTCATAGCATATCAGATCCTCGTTATGGAGGAGGACACCTTTTCAGGGACATGGTGGAAGGGAAGAGCATTACTGTTGAGGTTACCACGAGCGAAGGCGATAATTTCTCAGTGGAGACACACCTATCCGAAATTCCTTTTGCACGGCTTTATGCAACCAGGCACGCCTTCAAAAATTACCGGGCATTCGTAAACCCCGGAAAAGAGCCCATCAAAACTATTTTCCATGCCCTGCCCTTTGAAGGAGAGTTCAGGGAGATGACCTTCTGCGGCTGCGGCGAGTTAAACCCTATAGAAAATGACCCCAAACTCGAGACAATAGGAATCGGGACAAGAGTTCTGATCAATGGAGCCAAAGGGTTTGTTACGGGTCAGGGCACCCGCAGCGCTCCGGACAATCCAAACCTTACAGGTTTTGCAGACCTTCACGATATGGTCCCCGAATACATGGGCGGTTTTGTAACTTCAGCAGGACCGGAAATCATCAACACATGGGCAGTCCCCATTCCTGTCCTCAACCAGGGAATGCTTGAAAATATCCTTAAGCTGGACAGCCAGATCCCACTCAAGCTGGTAGACCTTGCAGGCAGGATTCCCCTCTGTGAGATCACTTACGGGGATGTCTGGGATAATGCAGACCTGAACGTAAAGTACGAACCAGGAAAATGCATTAACTGTAAAACCTGCCTGGTAGCCGAGGCATGTCCTATGGGTGCCGTAAGCAAAGGAGAGAAAGGAGCTGAACACAAGCCTGACCTTTGCTTTAACTGCGGCCTCTGCATTAAAAGGTGCAGAGGAGAAGCCTTCAGCGCAAACCTGGGTTCAGTCAAATGTGCGACCGGTGGCTGCCTCAGAGACATCAAAGTGACCCTGCGCCAGTCAGACCGCGCCAGGGCGGTAAAAGCCGCACAGGAGCTCAAAGAACAGATCCTTGAAGGGAAATTCAGGATCAAAGAACCTGTGGAGAAAATAAGCTGGAGAGAGTGAACTACCCTCAGCTAAAGACTCAGAGGTTTTACACTTATTCCTATAAAGTTAGAGAAATGAAACCAAAATGAAACTAAATATGAAAAATTAAACGATTAAATTAAAGAAAAAGAAGGTGGCAAATAAAGGAGAAGGTGGCAAATAAAGGCGGGAATAGCAAAACTATTGCTTCCCCCGTTTATTTGCCTCGCTTTTCAGCCCAATTATTTAAATCACTATATTATTTAAATCACTATTTTAGTTTTGGATGCTTATTTCTTTTAATAGTTTTAATTTCAAAGTTTTTTTGCTTCCAGTGCTTCTATAAAGCGTTTTGTGGCTTCTTCCGGGCTCATAGGTATATTCGGGGCTTTTGTGTTCCCTGGCTTCAGGATCACATGGATAAAGGAAGTCTGCCTGGCACTCATGGAATCTTTGTACTGGTATACGAGCTCCTCTACCGTGTTGACCTTATGTGTGTTCTGGATCCCGCAAGCATTTGCCAGGATTTCCAGGTCGATGTAGCGGAGGGCACAGGTCTCCTGAGAGCCTGTTGAACCGTAGGCGCCGTTGTCCAGGGCGATGATGGTCAGATTTTCCGGGGCTTCCCTGCCGACTTCCAGGAGGGCATTAGGGTTCATGAGGAGGCTGCCGTCCCCGTCGAAAACCACAACCTGCCGGTCCGTGCGCAGGGCAAGGCCAAGCCCTATTGATGAAACAAGCCCCATGGACCCGAACATGTAAAAGTTAAGGTCCCGGTCTCTGGCAGTGTAGAGTTCCTTGCAGGGGACTCCGAGGTTTGTTACGGTGATTTCTTCGTCCAGTTCGGCTGCCACGGCGGAGATCGCATCGTTCCGGATCATGCGGGGTTCGAGGACTTTCTGGGTCAGGCGGAATTTGCAGACCTTTTCTTTCTTCGGTAGATCCGGAGACTTCTGGGCTTCCCAGGCACAACATTCCGAAGCTTCCCAAACTTTAGGAGAGACCAGGGCAATATGGGGCCTTGAGTTTTTAAAGGCGTCAAGAATTACATTTTCAAGAAGAGGAAGCTTTTCAGCTTCATCGATTATCGTGTATGCGAGCCCGGCTCCTTCCAGAATATCAGGGAGATGGACTCCCAGGGGGACCTGCGCTTCTATGGCTTCTTTATAAACGCCGCGCCAGCTTGTCAGGATAGGCAGGGGTATTTTACATGTTACGTTCAGGGACTCAAGGACATTGATCATATTCCCGAGCCCTGTGCTCTGGATAAGCATCATTGGCTTCCCGCCTGCAAGATAGATGCCTGCACAGATTCCCACTCCGTTTTCTTCCCTTGTCAATTTGATTTCAGGAAAATTTTCCGAGACAAGGGGAAGCAGGTTCTTGATCCTGTCACAGGGAAGCGTTGCAGCAAGGTCAATACCTGTTTTTTTCATGATTGCTATTACTTCTTCTTCCGGGTTTACCATGCATATACCTCTTACCATGATATATTTTGAGCTTGCTTAATCTTTTTCTTACTGGTTATACTTGTTATACAGGTTTACTGGAGTTCAGCCTCTGACCACAATATAAATTCAAATATTCAGCTCATCAAGTGGAACATCAGAGCTACTGACAGTAACCTCAGGTTCGATCTGGAATAGTGAAAAATCTTTTTTCAGCCGCTTGAAACCCCCGCCTGCAATGTTTAGAAGAATAACGTCGTCTTTTCCGACATTTCCTGCTTCTACAGCTTTTAACAGGGAGGCAGCCGCAACTGCAGAAGGCGGCAGTATATCTATTCCTTCAAGTGACTCAAAAAGGGCTTTTACTTCAAGAGCTTCCTCTCTTGTAACTGCATACATTATCCCGTCCGTATCAACGAGCGCATCATAGAGCCCTCCAGTTACGGAGTACGGTGGAGCCCTGTTGGTAAGCACGGTGGCATATGTCTCTTCTATCTGCTTTTTTGCGTCCTTCATGTCAATTTCAGGGATGATCTCTCTTCTTCCTGCCTTCCATGCATTATACATAGGAACAAAGGGGAGGTTCTGAGCAAGCTGGAGCTTTGGGAGCTTTGAGCCGAAACGCCCGTCAGCCCTGAGCCGCAGTGAAGCCTCCCAGGCTGAAATTCCTCCTGTGCCGCTTCCCACTGCCTGGAAATAGTGGTCAGGCATTTTTCCTATGGTCACGGCTGCGTCCAGCATCACAGTGCCCATCCCTTCTCTTCTGGCGACATTCCTGGCTCCTCCTTCGGGGACCATACCAGGAAGTTTTGCAAGCCTGCCTGCAAGGTTGATAGCATCGGTGTAATCATTACCCGAAGCCATGCTGATAAGATGAATTGAATCAGTCGGTTCTTCAGGAAGCCAGATGCTTGAAACGCCTGAATCCGGAACTACTATATAAGCATCCATGCCTGTAAGGGCTGAAGCATATGCAAAAGCCCTTCCGGTATTACCTGCAGAGGCAAGAACCAGGGCTTTTCCCCCGGATTCTTTGAGGAGCTGCATGGTCGGATGGGCTTCAAGTTCTTTGAAGCTGCATGTTTTAATAAAAGCCCCTCTTTCGGGCCAGTATCCGCTGAACCCTATGTACAGGTTAGAAAGCCCGAGTTCCTTTGCAAGGGCTTCGCTTTTGTATGTGACTGGTCCTGCTTCGGTGGTAAGCTCTTCCTGAACCGGAAGCCAGGAATGGAACCTTCCTATTCCAGGCTGGTTTCTGAGCTCAAGCCTTTTTTCAAAATATTCCGCCCGCAAAAAGGAGTCGTCATTCTCACAGTTTAGCCTGTATTCCTGGCCGTATTCCCTTCCGCATTTCAGACATTTTAATGTGAATCTTCCCATTGCTATCAAAGAAAATTGGGTTTCTTTTGCTAAATATAGATTCCGAAAAGTCCAACTTATTTTCCTTTTTGTACTATTTATTAAATGAAGTTATCCAATTGGGTTGATTTACTATAATGAATGGAAGATTACTGAAAGTAATTAAGCTAAAATTGGATGTTGAAATCGCATAACTTGAACACAGATACAGGAACAAAAATAGTGACATGAACAGGAATAGGAAAAAGAATAGGAAAGGAATAGGAAAAAGAATAGTACTGAAAATTATGCAGAGAAAACGCTGAAGAAAATAAAGAGAAACAATTACAATTAAGAAAGTATCTGGAAATTTTAAATTTAACATTTCAATTATAAAAATAGATGGGGCAGCCCTTGCGTATTATTTTTTTGCCGGATCTTCATAAAAAACATCTCGAGTAGCTTTAGCGTGCTCGATATTTTGCCTGTTTTTGTCAGGGAAAACAAGAGTGAGAACGTCTGGACTCATCCCTAACTCTCTTGAGTCGTGAAGATAATATTCATCGTTTTGCCTGGAAATGTCCTTTACATGGATCAAAGCACTTGTTCTCCCTATATTCTGGATCTCTATTTTTTCGAAATCATAGAAGATTTCCTCTATTTTTGGCTCAAGATGCTTGCTCCCGAACATGAACATATAAACCTGGGCAAAGGGACTCAGACTATATTTTATCTGGACATCCGCATCCGTCTTATTAAATTTGATTACCATACTGTCAATATGGATATATTTTCCTTCCCTGAACTGCTCAGTATTAATTCCTGGTGAGACTTTTGTAGCCATTAAAACAGCCGAGATGATCAGAGCAATTGTGATTATAGCTTTTATTTTCATGTGTCTAACGCTGTATTGGTTTTCTTTTCTAATATATTTATTTACTACAGGGTTTTGCTCCTTATTAAGGGATTTCTCTTTCACGTGTCTTTCTGCAATAGTGTTAAATAACGTAAAAGTGAAGCTATTCTATCCTTCATACTATCTAAAAATAAAAGTGAGGTAAAATATGAGTAAAAATATTAATTTCGTCTGCCCCAAATGCGGAAATAATTCCTTCGAAACTGGCGAGATCCGCACAACAGGCGGCTTAATCAGCAAACTTCTAGATATACAGAATAAAAAATTCACCCACGTCACCTGCAAGCGCTGCAAATACACCGAATTCTACCAGACTGACAGCAGCATGCTCGGGAACATTTTCGACCTGTTTACATAACCCGAGTTGCGCCACCCGAATTGCGATTCGGGAGACCGCGGTCCTTTTCACTCGCTGCGCTCGTTCAAGAGGACTAATTTATGGTAAAACAGTATGCTTTGCTCAAGAGGACTAAATAAAAAGTTCCAAAGTGATCTGAGCTCAAGCAGACTAATTTATAGATTCTAACAATGAGCTGCGCTCAAGAGGACTAATTTAGGGGTTTATTTTAGTGAGCTAAATTTAAGGGAACAAAAGGGATAAATTACAGAGAATTTCGACCAGTGCAACCTTATTCACTTTACCGGGTCGTTCTTGTCACGCTCGACGGAGGAGAGCAGTCTTTAATAAAAAAGTCCTGAAGTATAAAAAAGCGACTTATTTTTATGGGGGGTGTTTGATTTTTGCTCCAGAATCCAAATTTCAATCATTTCCTGCTTGAGGCTAATTTCTTCTTTGAGCTTCTTATCTCTGGGGTCTTTTTTCTCAGGGTTTCCAGGATCTCAAGAGCTTCTTTGAAGTTCTTTTTTGTCTCTGTTTTTTGCCCTTTTTCTGAAAAATTTGATAAAAGGCGTTTTTCGGGTAGGGATTAAGAAGGTTCTGGCAGGTTTCAATTCAGGTCTCATAAAACTGCCTTGAGAAGACAAATTTTATTGTCTTACAGATTGTGTTATCGCTCGTGTTTTTATACCTGTTGTCCTCTGTTTTTTCCCAGCTTCCTTATATATAATTAAAAGCTTAATTATAGATGTCCGAAATTTCATATCTTTCTTTAACCCACTTTTTCTGTATATTTTGCTGTTATCGACTTTAAGGGGTATGTACAGGCAGGGGCAGTATGGGACTGGAAGCAGAGAAAGAGAAAAGGGATAAAAATTTGGACCTGAGCAGTAAAGTAGCTGGAAAAAGCAGATACGAAAAACTCCTCATTATACTCATTGGTATCCTGCTCGTAGCTATATTTTTCTATACGCTCTACACAGGTCAGCTCCTCTGGGGCATAGTTATCGATATTCTGATCCTGAGGCTTTACTTCCTGGTGCAGCAGGAACGGCGCTGCTTCAGGGAGTACGACCTGAACGAGAATGAAGCCGGAACTCCTCACGACCCCGAGACAAAGAGAAGGATCAGGCTGGCAAATATCCTGATCACTTTATTTGTGCTCGGGCTTGTAGTTTACTCGTATTTTACTTATCAGTTTGTCTGGGGAGTTGTGGTCGGGTTGATGGTCCTTCTCTACCTTCATATGCTGCTGTTTTCGAATAAAAACCTGTGACAGCACCCTCAAAGCCCTTCCAACCTTTCCTTAGTCAGGCTGATAGCTTCTTTAATTTTTTCATTTTCAGGCTGCTGAGCAAGCAAATTTTCCTGCATTTCCAGAGCTTTTTCAAGGCTTTTTTTCGCAGTTTCCATATCTCCCTGCTGTTTGAGGCTACTTCCTAACTGGCTGAGCGCGACTGAGAGTTCTGCCTGATAACCAAGGTTGCCTGGTTTTTCATTATAAAGTTTTTGATAAACTTCAACTGCTTCTCTCAGGACTTCACTGGCTTTATCGAGCGAGCCTGATTCTATGAGAAGTGCACCGTAATTGTTCAGGTTTTCTCCGGCATAAGACCGGAAAACAGCATTTTCAGAATCCCTTGTGGTTAGTTCAGAATAGATATTACGGGCTTGAGAATAGTATTCGGCAGCTTTATCCATCTCGCCTTTATTTTTAAGGAGGTTTCCTGTGTTGCTCAGGGTTGTACCCATGTAATGCTGGTAATCAACATTTTCCGGGTCGGTTTTCAGGAGGTCAGAACCTGCATCAAGGGCTCTTTCATAGGTTTCAAGAGCCTGGTCATACTCTTTTGCTGAGTAGAGAATACCCCCACGAGTAAAGAGGATATAGTAGAGTGCATCTTTTGACTTTGCCTGCCTCGCAGACTTTTCTGCTTTATCAAGGGTTTCGAGAGCTTTATCCAGTTTGCCTTTCTTAATCTGGCTTACAGCACTGTGAATCTGCTTTAGAAGGATAAGATTTTTTACCTTGTTTCTGGACATGAGAGGAAATTCCCTTTTGTTTTTTTAAATAGCTGTCGATATCGATTAGCAGGCATCATACGAATCCATTTAAACAAATTTCAGGATAGAATGATGTTTAACTTTATATAGGGGATATAGCATAGGTATGTAAAAAATATCTTGCAAATTATACTGTATATTAATTTTATACTGTATATTAATTTAATAGTTAATTTTCTAATCAAGTTTTCGGATCAAATATTAGCCAGCAAATAGATATAATGAAAGGCTTCTATATACTGTGTATATAGTGGCAGGTTAATTTTATATACAGTGAGTTTATATAATTAGCCGAAGTATGGATGGGGTTACAGTAACTTCAGGAGTCTGTTATTGTAACAACCGCTTTTGCCCGTTATTCTACTATTAAGTTGTTATTTTTTCAAAAGCGTCAAGTATATAATCTCGATCAGATAACGTCTATCAAATAACGTTCGAATATGTGAGCTAACCATGGTGTATAATAATAATCAGAACATAGACGGATCTTCGGAGAATATGAACAGGCAAGCCCATGAAATGGGGGAGGTTGTTCCGAATGCAGATCCGTCTGCGGCCGACAAGACGAAGGATGAGCCTGCCAAGGTCATGGCCGAGTCTGAGTTACATGAAGATATAGATGAAGATGTCGATATCGGCTTCCATTTTGAAGACACTTCTAACATAGAGGTTCCAAAACTCCTTATTGACCAGGTACTGGGGCAGGAACATGCAGTAGAAGTCGTAAAAAAGGCTGCCAGCCAGAGACGTCATATCATGATGATCGGGACTCCCGGAACAGGAAAGTCCCTGCTTGCAAAGGCAATGGCAGAACTTCTTCCCAAAGAAGAGCTCAAGGATATCCTTGTATATCCTAACCTGGAGGACCTTAACAACCCCAAGATAAGAGAGGTCCCGGCCGGAAAGGGTAGAGAAATTGTCATGGCTCACAAGATGGAGGCAAGAAAGAAAGCCCAGGCCCGGAACATGCTTATGATGCTCTTTGTTGTGGGCATTATTATCTATTCTTACTTCGTCTCCCAGCTGCTCTGGGGCATTATTGCAGGCATAATGATTCTCATGTTAACCCGCCAGTTCCTCCCCAAAGAGGAAATGATGATTCCGAAAATGGCGGTTTCTAATTATGACAAGGAACACGCACCCTACATCGATGCAACCGGGGCCCATGCAGGAGCCCTGCTCGGTGATGTCAGGCACGACCCCTTCCAGTCTGGAGGGCTTGAAACCCCTGCCCACGACAGGGTAGAAGCAGGAGACATCCACAAAGCCCACAAAGGGGTGCTTTTCATTGACGAAATCAATACTCTCAGGCTTGAGTCCCAGCAGAGCCTCCTGACTGCGCTTCAGGAAAAGGAATACCCGATTACCGGGCAGTCAGAAAGAAGTTCTGGAGCTCTTGTAAAGACCGAACCTGTACCCTGTGACTTTATCATGGTCTCTGCAGGGAACCTCGACGCCGTGCAGAAAATGCACCCTGCGCTCAGGTCAAGGATAAAAGGTTACGGGTATGAAGTCTTCATGCGGGATTCCATGGAAGACACTCCTGAAAACCGGAAGAAACTGGTCCGTTTCGTTGCCCAGGAAGTCGTCAGGGACGGGCACATCCCTCACTTTGACGAGGGAGCTGTAGAAGAAGTGATCAGGGAAGCCAGAAGGCGTGCAGGCAGGAAAGGCCACCTTACCCTTAAGCTCCGTGACCTCGGCGGGCTTGTGCGTGTTGCAGGCGATATTGCCCATTCCGAAGGGGCTCCGCTCACAACTTCCGAGCATGTGCTTGCGGCAAAGAGGATAGCAAGGTCCATAGAACAGCAGCTTGCAGACAGCTACCTTGAACAGCGCAAGGAATACGAGTCCTTCCTGAGGAAAGGTTCTGCTGTGGGCAGAGTCAACGGACTTGCAGTCATGGGTGGAGATTCGGGAATAGTGCTTCCTATCGTATCCGAAGTTACACCTGCAATCTCAGGGTCAGAAGGACGGATTATTGCAACCGGTAAACTCAAGACCATTGCAAAAGAAGCTGTGCAGAACGTGTCCGCAGTTATCAAGAATATGACAGGCACGGATATTTCCCGCCACGATGTCCACATTCAATTTGTGGGGACATATGAAGGTGTGGAAGGAGACAGTGCATCTGTTTCCATAGCAACTGCTGTAATTTCTGCCATTGAAAAGATTCCTGTAGATCAAACTGTCGCAATGACGGGTTCGCTTTCTGTCAGGGGAGACGTTCTGCCTGTTGGCGGAGTCACCTACAAGATTGAGGCAGCAGCCCAGGCCGGCATGAAGAAAGTCATTATACCTAAAGCCAACGAGGCAGATGTCCTTATTGAAAAGGCATACAGGGAAAAGATCCAGATCATTCCTGTTTCCTCTATTGCAGAAGTAATGGAACACAGCCTTGTGGGCCCAAGAAAGAATACCATTATCGAAAAACTAAGAAATATTACAAAACTAAGTTTCGATATCCCGGAAGTATCACCCGCTTCCGTTCAGGCTATTAATCTCTTTGGGTGCAGGAACTGATCATGAATAGTATTATGCAGGACATTAAATTTTATGACTGCAGGGTGATAGAAGGCAGTTCCACTTCTGTCGTCCTGGATAACGGAAAGATCGAAGAAATATCCAGAAACTTCACAAAGGGGGCCGGAATAAGGGCCCTCTGCGGGGGTTCCTGGGGCTATACGGCTGTTGAAGGGGATATCAATCTAAAACGTGGGGTCGAAGCGGCCTCAAAACTTGCTTTTTCTATGAATGCGAACACCCATAAAGAAGAAGTAGAACTTGCAGCCGTGGGCTCTCCTGAAGTAAAGGACCTTCCTGAAGTCAGGATTGACCCGAGAGACATTGCGATTGAAGAAAAAGTAAGCCTTTTGAAGAGTATTGAAGAACACGCAAAGCTTGAAGGTGTTCACAGTACAAAGGTGATGTACCTCGAGTCCGAGTTTAAGGTTGAGTACCGAAACTCCGAAGGTCTTGAATGTGAATATGAACTTTTGAACGTCGGTTTTGCAGTCTCTGCTGTTGCTTCGGAAAACGGCGTATACCAGGCAGGTAGAGAAAGCCGTTTCGGATACGGGTATGAACTTTTTGAGAAAGAAAACGTCCTCGAACTCGCCGAAAAAGCAGGAAAGAGCGCACTTGAGCTTTTGAAGGCTAAAACCCCTAAAGGCGGAGAAATGCCCGTAGTGCTTAACCAGGAGCTGGCAGGCGTATTTGCCCATGAAGCCGTGGGGCATGCCTCGGAAGCCGACCTTGTTCTTGAAGGGGACTCTATTCTTGAAAATAGAATAGGGGAGCAGATAGCATCCCCGCTTATTACCATTATTGATGATCCGACCCTGCACGAGTTTGGATATTACCCTTTTGATGCAGAAGGTTCCCAATCAAAAAGGACTGAGATTATCAGGGACGGAGTTTTTAACTCATATCTCCACTCACGGGAAACCGCAGCCAAACTCGGGGGAACTCCCGGGAACTGCAGGGCCCAGGGCTATTCCATGCCTGTTGTCAGGATGAGTAACACTTTCATTGACAACGGGGACTCCAGATTTGAAGAGATGCTTGAGGAAGTCCGGAACGGCATGTACCTTATAGGGTCAAGAGGCGGGCAGGTAAATACCGGAGAAGGTATCTTCCAGTTCAATGCCGAAAAAGGGTACCTTATAAAGAACGGAGAACTTACCGGGCTCGTAAGGGACGTTTCTCTTTCAGGAAAGACTCTTGAGATCCTTAACCATGTAACCCTTGTTGGGAATGACCTTAAAATGACTGCCGGGAGATGCGGAAAAGCCGGGCAGCTTGTACCTGTTTCTGACGGGTCTCCGCATATTGCCATATCAAAAGCTCTTGTAGGAGGTGCCTGAATTGTACGAGCTTGCAAGAAAAGCCCTGAAAATAGCAGAACAGGCAGGAGCCGAAGAAGCTGAAATTTATTATGCTGCAAACCACTCAACAGGTGTCAATTTCAAAAAGGATTCTCTTGAGAACGCCAAGGACCGTTTTTCGGAAGGGATAGGAATCCGCGCCATTATAAACGGGGCAGTGGGTTTTGCCAGCACCAATTCTGCAGCAGAACTCGAGAACGCCGTAAAGATCGCAGTCGCAGAAGCCCGTGTCCGGGAAAATGACCCTGATTGGGTAGGACTTCCTTCCAATGGGAAATACCCTCAGGTCTCAGGCATTTTCGATAAAAAGGTTGAGGCTCTTGAACTTGAGGAATGTATCGGCTATGCCGTAGAACTCGTTAAAGGTACAAAAGAGGTTCCAGGCACGCTTCCTACCTCGGGAGGCTTTAACCGTTCAAAAGGCAAGAGGCTTATCCTGAATACAAACGGGATAGAAATTGAAGAAGAGTCCACAGCAGTTTCCGGTTTTGTCGATGTGATCACCGTAAATGGAGATACCTCAACAGCTTATGACTTTGCTGTTTCAAGGTCTCTTGATATTGACTTTTTTGCTATCGGGAAGAATGCTTCAGACCTTGCCCTGAAATCCAGGGGCGGAATAAAAATTGAGCAGCAGAAAACCGATGTTATCTTTCACCCATTTGCCTTTTCTGACATTCTCGAAGAAGCCCTTGCTCCTTCGATTGATGCTGACAATGTGCAAAAAGGCCGGTCAGGTCTTATAGAGAAACTCGAGGAAGAAATCGCTGTCCCTGAACTGTGCATTTACGATGACGGGCTGGTCGAAGCAGGCATAGCGACCTCTGCTTCGGATGACGAAGGTGTTCCTTCACAGCACACTACAGTTATTGAAAACGGCGTGCTTAAGTCCTACCTCTATGACAGCTACACTGCAGGGAAAGACGGTGTAAAAAGTACAGGAAACGGCTCAAGGTCTTCTTATACAAGCCCTCCTTCAGTAGGGCTCAGGAACTTCGTTATCGATTACCCTCAGGAAGATGTTATCGCAAGTACCACCTCAGGAGTTTTCGTAAACACAATTATCGGTGCCCATACCGCAAACTCGATTTCCGGAGACTTTTCCGTAGAAGCCAGAAATGCCTTTACAATTAAAGACGGAGCCCTGGATAAGCCAGTAAAATCCCTCATGATTTCGGGCAATGCTTTCGATCTCCTGAAGAATATCACAGGCGCAGGCTTTGACGTCAGGAAAGTAGGGGAAATAATCACGCCTTCAATCCGGGTTTCCGGTATGAGTGTAATTGGGTAAAAATAGGACTGTTAATCTCTGAGCCACTGAAACAGGTTTTTTGCTTCAAAGGCTCAGATGCCTTAACCCCGAATTAAACTCTGAGGCTTACTTTTTTTATCTTTTTTAATTTGATCCGGTTTCTACCTGTTATTCTTGAATCCAGGATGCATATAGTGCTTCCACCAGTTCTTACAGCTGCGGAGAAAGAGATAATTAAAAAATTTGGAAAAATTAAAAAATATAAATAAATTAAAAAAGAACTTTTTTGATTAGAGGTTGACCTGTTTTATCCGTACCAGTGCAGGTTTTTCAGGTTGCTTTTACTCTCTGAGTCCCCCTTATTGTCTTCAGCCGTCGTTTTTACTGGCTTACAGTTATTTATTTCTGTTTTGGGGCTTATCCCCTGACCACCATTACGGGCGTCTTTGAATGCCTCACCACGTTTTCAGCTACGCTTCCCAGGAGAAACCTGTCGAGTCTGGATTTTCCGAGCGTCCCCATCACTACCATTTCAATGCCCTGCTGTTCTGCAAATTCTACAATTTTATCTGCGGGGTGTCCTTCCAGCAGTACAGATTCCACTTTTACTCCAGCAGGTTTTGCGACGTCTTCCACATATCGAGTAGCTGATTCGCCCTCCTTCCTGAAGTACTCCATGGAAGCTTTTTCCCAGCCGAAGTCCCTTGGAGAATGCGTTGTCGGGACTATAACGTATACAGCGTAAAGTTTAGCTCCGCTGAGCCTGGAAATTTCAACAGCAGTATCAACCGCTTTTTTCACAAGCTCTGAACCATCGGTTGCAACCATTATTTTTTTATAAGTTTCCTCTATCATACCATATTCCTCTCTTTTATGCTCCTGTCAGCCTGAATCAGCTTCAGTTTTCTGAAGAACAAACCTGACAGATTTTTCTTTTCTTACCGGCGCATATGTGCCTGTGCGTGCATATTTGCTCCATATTATAATATAATAATTATTGTTTAAATCTCTTTTTCACATAATCTTTTTTCACATAATCTTTTTTCACATAATCTTTTTTCACATAATCTTATATGATTAAAAAAGTGGAAAGAAAATCTTGAAATCTAAGATTTTTTTCTCAATTTCTGGTACAAAAAGGTATGGGCTTTTTATGTAAAAAAAAGTTTATATATTGCTTAATCATCTATTAGACTTGTGAACGGGTGAAGCTCAAAATCAAGTATTATTGCTCATAATAAAATCCAACATATTTTAACCTCCTTCAAAAAGCCCCGTTCACTAATTTGCTCATAATATCTTTTTTAAGTATATACAACTAAACTTTAGTTATTATTTTGTCTATATCCCCCCTAAACGTTCTTCTAATATTTTTATAAATATTTCTATATAAAGATGTTTTTCTCAATAAATTCTTAATCGATACGAGTCTCGGCACTATCCAAAAAAATTATTTTTGCGTTGTACCCCCACCCCTGTACAGTTCCTGAAGGACAAAGATGAGGTTGTTGCTATAAGGTAAACTCCAGTAATCTTCAAAAAAGCCTGAGCTCTTTCTTGAACGCAAGTTTAAATGCGGTCTTCAAAGATACTTTTTCTTTACTCTGTTTATCTTTACTCCTGGCCTCAGGGACTTTATAGGAATTGCCTTTAAGAAAAAGCTTGCTTGCAACTGCAATTACCAGGACCCTGAACATAGCAGGACTTCCCTGTCATTAATCAGTTTTCTTTTCAAGTACCGGAAGCGCAAAATCCAGTACGGTGAGGAAGAGTCCTACCATTGAAAGGTATTTGAGTTGGGCAGGTAAATCAATCTATCCAGAAACAACCTGGAACCCCTGCCCAGGAAAGTTTCAAGTTTATATTTAACATTTTAACATTCTGTATTTATGCTTAGCATTTTTACACTCAGTATTTTACGCCTGGTGTTTTACATATGTATTACTCGGCTTCGAATCCTCTTACAACCATTACGGCTTTTCTGGAATGTCTTACCACATTCTGAGCCACGCTTCCAAGTAAAAATTTCTGAATTCCAGTCCTTCCGAGTGTTCCCATTACGATAAGGTCAATATCATTTTTTTCTGCAAAATCGACAATCTCGTTTGCAGGGTTTCCTTCAAGGAGGACGGATTCTACCTCGACATTCGCGGCTTTTCCGGCTTTTTCGACAAAAGCTGTTGCTTCCTTTCCTTCAGCACTGAGTTGCTCTTTCATTGCCCTTTCCCATCCTATATCTTTAGGATGCCCGGTCATATGCTCGGCAGCAACGACATATACTGCATAGAGCTTTGCCCCGCTCAGTTTTGCAAATTCAACAGCAGTATCAACCGCCTTTTTGACGGGTTCCGAACCATCGGTTGCAACCATTACCTTCCTGTAAAGATTACTGTTCACACCTGACTCCCCTTTTCTTTTTTAGTTCTTTATGTTAATAGCGCGATAATCCTTTATATAATATTTTCCCGGAAAATTGACTGGCTAAAAGGCAGCTAGCTTCCTTTTAGAATTTTCCCCAGGAAAGAAGAAAAGACAGAAGTAAAAGTGCTGTGTGGCACAAATAAGCTGGTAAAGGTGTTATCAAGTAACGATGGAAAGCCACATAGGTTTAACTCTGGACCATAAAACCAGTATCAAGCTATCATTTTCTCTGTTCTGAATTAGAGCATGAACAAGCCCCGATACCTTCAGCGGGGCCTGTCATTGCAGTATTATTCTTACAGGTTTCAGGAGAAACTCAACGCATTTGTTCCCTGCCGTCTTTCTACCTCTAAAAACGCAAGAGCATGTGTGGGGCAGGCCTCCACGCATGCAGGCAGTTCCCTGTCTCCGCATAAATCACATCTTATGACGGTCCCTTCTTCAGTCCGCCTGTCGATTACTCCGTAATTGTGGGCCATGGAAGAGGTCCAGCACCCTGAAACAAGGATTAACCGGTACAAATTAGAAAAACGGGTGCAGACCATAGAACAGGTCCAGCAGTCCACGCAAAGCTCACGGTTGTGGTTTACAGTGCCTGTAGCTGTGTCTTTAGAAAGAGCTTTTGTAGGGCAAACCGAAACACAGGGTGCATCTTCGCAGTGGCGGCAGGTAATCGGCAAGGAGACTTCAAGGGCAGACACGTGCTCAACAGAAATGCGCTTTTTCGGGGATGGTTCTTCTCCTAAAGCCGAAAAAAGATTCTTGCTCTCTGAATGGGAAACTGCACAGGCAACCTCACATGAGCGGCAACCCATGCATCGTTCAGGCCGTATAATCAGGTCTTTCATTACGAATTACCTCCATTATTTCAAGCCCAGTGCTTTTCTTTTTCCTTCAATGTGCTCAAGCATCAGGTTTGCGGCTTTGAAGGGGTCAGGCTCAACAGCAAAAGTTGCCCCAACAACACCATCCAGACCTTTTGTCAGAAGAGCCGTAACTGCCTGGCTGCCAAGAACCGGCGGGATAGTACCGAGCACGGTAAATACTCCTGAGGAAACAACATAAGCTCCTATACTCACCGCCTTTTCACTCATCCATTCAGGGGCTGCTCCAGCTGCAGGGAGGGCGCTGATGTCCACACCCAGGCGATTTGCAATTGCCGATGCAAGTACCAGGATACGGCTTATATCAACACAGGAACCCATATGAAGGACAGGAGGAATGCCAAGGGCTTCACAGACGCCTTTAAGTCCATCTCCTGCCAGGGCAGCAGCTTCAGGCACAAGGAGCCCGGCTTCTGCACAGGCAATAGCATTGCATCCTGTAGTCACTACAAGGACATTATTTTTTATCAGTTCCTTTACAAGGTTCACGTGCCCGTAATTGTGCTGAATCTTTACGTTATTGCATCCGACAACTGCTCCGATTCCCTTCACCGCACCTCCTGCAATAGCTTCAATGAGTGGGTCAGGGCTTCCTCCAAGAGCTTTAAGGATTGCTTCAGCACTGAAACCGACCATGCATTCCTGCTTCTCTTCCGGAATATTTACCTTTTCGATGTTCCGGTTAGGGAAGTTTTCTACAGCTGTTCTTACAATTTCTTTTGCGGTATCATAAGCCTTCTCTTCGTGGAATTCCATTCTTAAAGTTCCCGGGAAATCGGCTTTTGGAGATGTGGATATAAATTTCGTGTGATAGCAGCCTGCAAGTCCTCCAAGGGACGGCATTACACACTGGACATCCACTACCATAGCTTCTACAGCCCCTGTAATCACTGCAAGTTCCTGCTGGAGAAATGTGCCGGCAATAGGGGTCCCGTGTCGCATAAGGGTCTCGTTTCCGGTACAGCAAATCCCTGCAACATTGATGCCTGCGGCTCCTTTCTCCTTTGCAAGTTCAAGAAGTTCCGGGTCTTCTGCAGCTTCCACTATCATTTCAGAAAGGATTGGTTCATGCCCGTGGACGATTATATTTACCTTATCAAGGGAGAGAACACCAAGGTTTACAGTACTCTTCTTTGGTTCCGGGGTCCCGAAGAGGATATCCTGGACGTCGGTTGCAATCATGGAACCTCCCCAGCCGTCCGAAAGCCCTGTACGCAGTCCCTGAAGCAGAATATGAGTTGCATCATTGTCCACTCCCATATGAGTCCTGTGCATACATTCCACAATTTCCCGGTCAATACCTCTGGGTTCTATCCCGAGGTCCAACCAGAGCCTGAGTCTTGACTCAGGTGCTCTTTTTGTGCATAAGAGAGGTCCGTTCTGTTTTCCAAATTCCAGAAGCAACACATTTGCAAGTTCGGCTGCGACTTCTTCATTGCTCTTTTCCTGTGAGGGAATCCCGTACTCTGAGGCAAGAGATAACAGTTTTGCTTCATCTTTTATCCTGTAGCTTCCTGCTTCTCCCTCACTCATTTTCTTAAAAGTTAACACCGCATCCCGGGCATGGTCAGAATGTGCAGCTGCTCCTGCTGCAATCATCCTTAAGAGGTTTCGAGCAACAATAACATCTGCTGTAGCGCCGCATATCCCCTTCTCAGCTCCTTCACCGAAGGGATCTATCCTGCAGGGACCCATGTTGCAATTTCTGCAACAGATCCCCAATTGCCCAAAACTACATTGAGGCAGCTGCTTCTCATACCTGTCCCAGGCAGTTTCTATGCCTTCGTCTTCTGCTTTCTGAAGCATGGCCTGGCTTGCGGGGTCGATACTCTTCTCTAATGCCGTCTGTTTCATTTCATATCCCACATCATCATTTGTAACTTTTAGAGATTACTCAAAATTCCAGATATCGTTTCCTGGCTTAAGGAGTATCTCTAACACCCACAGGTCTTGTAATAAACTGAGTTACTAACACTCAAAGTACAGAACCAGTAACATCAGTAGTCTCTAAAATCCACAGGTTTACAATAAGCTGAGTTAACGTATTTTTTCTTGAGACTCAACCTGTCCAGTTAAACATATTATGTAAACTATCAAATGTTATTATTTTATATACCTTTTTAAAAAAAGCAACGTGTTAATATATATATAAAGTCATTACTTCAGCAGAGTACTAAAACCCAACTCATAAATAGGCTATAAAATGATAGGTTACCTGTAAGTACTTAGATTAAATTAAAATATGAAGAGATCTTGAAGAAAGATTTATCGAATACTAAGTATCTGACTTAACAGTTATCAAAGGATAAAAATAAGCCAATAGGATCCATAAATTACATCCGAATTAAAAGTAAATAACAGGTTCAGGTTCTCATATTAAAATAAGAAGCAGGAAATTATGAAAATAGAACCTTTAACTTTTCCGGTAAAAAGTAAAATTCTGTCTCTCCTATCGCAAAAGTGGCTTTGATGGTGAAGTTTTGTGAAAAAAGATCTTATGGATATTCTGGCCTGCCCTGTATGTAAGGGCGACCTGATTTTGAACGTTGTTGAAGAGAATGAAGAAGAGGTCATATCCGGAACCCTCTACTGCCCTGTATGTAAAGAACATTACCCCATAGACGAGGGGATTCCGAACTTACTTCCTGCAGACCTAAGGAACTAATGAGAGGGTTAAACTTGGAGCAGATATTCCAGAATGTTATTATCAATAGGCAGGAAATAAACTCAATTGAGTTCGAAAAAGAAAGTATTGAAATTTCTCTTTATCCGGGCGGAGAGCAGACCTTCGAAATCCTTATTACAAACTATGGGTCTCCAACTCATATTCACCTTTCCGTTAGCGATGAACTGAAAGGTCAGATCACATTTTTGCGGGATAACCCCTATGTGCTCCAGAAAGAGTATGTTTCCGCAGTTGCAAGAATCCCACAGGAAGGCAGGGTACTTACAAAAGGCCAAATTTATATTACTGCAGGTTACGGCTCAAAGAAAAAAGGCTTTCCAGTCCAGCTGGGAAAGGTAGAGGCAAAGCAACAGGAACCTCCAAAAGATGAACCCGGTAAATGGGAAGAAGATGCTGAAGATTTAAGGCCCTCAAGACCTTTCGTAGCAGAGCCTGTAAAAAAAGTTTCTCGTCCCCGAATATCAGGCGGAAGCAGGCTTAGCGGGATCTCAACGTCAGCTTTCAAGAATTTTAGGGGAGGGATCTCAGTCTCCTCCGGAAAAAGGACAAGAAAAAGTACTGGACAAAACGAAAGATCTCCTCTGACACTGGCTCTGGGAGGATTTTTACTGCTTGTATCCTCATTCTTCCTTTACTTCATGCTGCCAGCTGATCTCCAGTTCAATGTAGGTTTTGCTCAGTCCCTTTTGTTCTCAATTCTGTTTGTAACATGTACGACCTACATCCTGTTAAAATTCATGGACGAAATTTAATTCTAAGGTGGGAAATCCCCTTTCTCGAAAGGTCGGATTTCTCCGGTCTGGCAGAGGGGATGAAATCCTTATATTGCAAAAAGTTTTTGAAAAGCTTCAGGTGAATACTCACGCTTTGGTGATATATTCGTACCTGATATCTGCCCTCGTAATCTCTGGCAATTCTCCCCACATTCCAATGTACTTACCCTGGATCACGAGTGCGCCTTTTATTCCCGGAATCCCTTTCACAGCTTTAAAAGAAGCCTCTACTGATTCCTTTCCTATTCCTACTTCATTTCCGAGTGCCGTTGCAGCCGCGTCCGCAAGAGAAACATCGTCTGAAAACACTGCAGCCGCATCTGCCATCCCAAAGCTGATTGAAGGACCTACTGTCCCTGCTGAAGTGCATACGCCTGTTATGGAGTCCCGCGGTTCGAATAAAAGCCCCAGATTTTTGATAGGGGACTGCCCTGCATAGATCCCGACCACAATAGGCCTGTCATTTATAAGTGCAATATCCCCGCCGTTATCAACTATAGCATATTTTGCTCCGGCTTTTACCATTGCTTCAACTGCAAGGGCAGAGATTGTGCCTGCAACTGCACTCATTGGCCCTATTCCCATCGTATTTCCTGCTTTTACCATCCTCCTGACGACCTCTGGAGCATTTTCAGGACATTCGTATGGTTCGAGGGTGATCTGGAAATAAGGGTCGGAAAGAATATAAGTTTCAAGAACTGACCTGTGGATGCGGATAGCTTCTTTTGCAGCTTCTATATGAGCCTGGTCGCAGGCTGCTATAGTAACTATGGTTTCCTTGAGCTGGAAATGTTCTTTTATCGAGGTTCGGGCAGGTTCTTTAACAGGCTCTCCTGCGTAATCTGGCATATTGATTCTCCTGAATTTATCGCTTAAAAAAATGCTTTTCCGAATCTGGTATTTAAGCCTTAACTAAAAAACCGGCATATCCGGTAAATTTGATTTAAAAAGAGATTTTTGGCGGCTCTTTCAAGAATGCCGCCTATTGTGGTTTTTTTGATTTACTTTGGTTCTGGTTTAAGCTCTCTGGTTTAAGTTATCTTTTGGAGAGGTTAAAACTGCAGTTTCTTCATCCTTTCCACAGCTTCTTTGATCCTTTCAACCGGCTTTGTCAGGGCAAACCTGATGTAGCCTTCACCGGCTTCTCCAAAGCCAACACCAGGAGTTGCTACGATCCCTGCCTCTTCGAGCAGGACTTTTGCAAAACTGATAGAGGTAAAGCCTTTCGGGACCGGGGCCCAGATGTAGAAGGTGGCTTTTGGCGGCTTTACTTCAAGGCCCATGGCAGTGAGCCCTTCGATAAGAGCATCACGCCTCTCTTCGTAGATTTTGTTTGTTTCATCAACGCAATCCTGGGAGGACGAGAGGGCCGCAATGCCTGCAATCTGGATCGCATCAAATACGCCTGAGTCAACA